>JAGBLH010000066.1 GCA_017635515.1 Selenomonas sp. | reverse complement strand
GTGTCATTGGTAGCAGCAGCCACCCTGCCCTTGGAAGCTGCTTTGATAAGTGCCACCACACAGCCCCATTTCCCTTCTTGAAAATGTATGGCCTCACCAGGCATTTCATCCTGCCATAGCACTGCCACAGGATGTTTTTGCAAACAGATGTGTCTGGCAATCTTGCTCTTCACAGTATCAGCCTCCCCTCCTCTCTCCTATACTTCTACAAGCCCCTGCCTTATCCTCCAAATCAACAGTCATTTTCCAACCTATTTCCCTGTTTCAATCAACCGAAAATGATTTTTCCTGCACTTGATAAGCCCTTCCCTTTGCATCTTCCCCAGTTCCTTGGATAGAGCCGACCTCTCCAGATCCAGATAATCAGCCAGTTGCTGCCTGTCAAAGGGAATATCAAATTCAGTGCTCTTTTTCTGCAGCGACACGGAGTTCAGATAAGCCAGCACCCTGAGTCTCTCCTCTTCGTTCATCCCGGCGAATAGTATGCTTTTCCTTATGAATTCAGCCTTCATTTTCCTCACCCAAACAATTTCAAAAATGTGGTTATAACCACATACATTCTGCTCGAAGCATACTATAATGACCTCATGAAATCAATCACAACCGTCAAGGAGAGATTATCATGACAAAAACAATAGAAATCGCCAATCCCCAAGCCTACAAGATGGAGCGAGCCGCAGAACTGATCCTCATTCCAGGCCACCCTCTCCAGACCTTCTCACAGGAAAATGATGCTCTGGAGAAACTTCTGGCCCAGGCACGAACCGCCGAAGGCTCCTATACGGACATCAACCTGGCCAAAATCCGCGAAATTGCTATTCACTATGCCAAAAAAGGAGACCTGCTTTATCCTCTGCTGAAGGTAAAATACAATGTCACCGGCCCTGCCAATGTCATGTGGACAGCAGATGACGAAATCCGTGACGAACTATCTGCTCTTCTGCGCCAGCAGCCAGGTGACGATTACCATGAACGTGTGAATACCGTCCTGAAAAGGGCAGAAGAGATGATCTACAAGGAAACCAACATCCTCTTCCCCATCTGCGCTGTCCACTTCTCAGCGGATGAGTGGCGGGGAATCTATCAGGATGCCAAGGATTATGCTGTCTGTCTTGATGTAGAGGGTAAAATCTGGGCCGATGGCGAGGCACACGTCCCCGCTGGAACATCATCAGATTACAATGGCGAGATTGTCATGGCCGGTGGTCACCTGACCCTGACGCAGCTCACAGCTCTTCTCAACACCATCCCTCTGGAAATCTCCTTTGTGGATGCAGACAACATAAACCGCTACTTCAACGAGGGACCAAAGGTCTTCAAGCGTCCTGCCATGGCCATCGGCAGGGATGTATTTTCCTGCCATCCACCTAAGGTTGAGCCTATGGTGCGCCAAATCATACAGGCACTCCGAACCGGCCAGCGCGATGAGGTGCCCGTCTGGATGAACAAGGAGGGCAGGACATTCCTGGTCAAATACATGGCCGTCCGGGACAAATCCGGCAGTTACCTTGGCACCCTGGAGATAGTTCAGGACATGGAGTTCGCCAAGGAACACTTTGCTGGCACAGAAAAGTGATACTGGAGGAAACGCATGAAGAGCACTGCTATTGCCAAGGATATGCTGATAGGCAAACTCATAACGGAGCACCCCGAGATAATAAACACCCTCATGGACGCAGGCATGCACTGCCTGGGCTGTCCCGCTTCCCAAATGGAGTCCCTGCACGATGCCTGTCTGATACACGGTCTTGATACTGACGAATTATTGGCTATAATCAATGACAAATTGAAGGAATTTGCCTAATCTGTCCTCAATACTACATTTATCCCCAAAAATTTTTTTATTCTCTTACAGCGACACTATAGCAGCCAACTGCTATAATGGAAAAAGGACATTACTCGCAGGGAGGTGCTCATATGGATAATAAACAGATTAAGCGGAGATTTATGATTTCAGCTGTGCTATATGCCTCAACAATTCTCGGTCTTGGCGGATGCACCGAAGCTTCCTTCCTATCCCCTCCTGTTTGCGGCGGCGTAACGGACCAGACAGATCTTAACGCCCCCAAAACTATTGTTTCCAAGAACATATCCTCATTTCACGCTCATTTCTTTCTTCCAGGTGAGTGGAGCCAGGGAAGATCAGACAGATTCTATACCTTTGACATAGGAAATGATGAAAACGGCGTACTTATAGCTTCCTCATCCGAGCCAGCCATAAGCCTACCTGCAGACAAGGCACTCTTGGTCAAGCTGCAATCCATCATCGATGCACATAACCTGGCGGCAATCAATGGCATACATCGCATAACGGCTGGCCTTCCACCTGCCTACCAGCCCTGCCACTTCAAGGCAAGCTATGCATCGGGGGAACTGCTTCAATTCACTCAAAACAGTAACCCTGAGGCAGACTGGGCCAAACAAACATACCTCGCATTTGCAAACTGGTTCGCAGAAAAGGGCGTTCCCGCCCTTCTACCTCCACAGCAACACTTTGCCCCGGTTAGCGATTTTTTCCTGAAATACACTGATAATCGCAGGAGTTTTACCTACTCCCCCATGCGTGTGCAGGAAAAGGATGCCATCAGCGGTGAACAGCTCCTGCTGAGCAGAGCAATCTATGATATCGATGCCAAGAAATCTCTTTCCAGAGAATTCATACTTTTCCCGGCTGATTACAAGGACAGCATCCACGCCATCCTGTCAGCCCACGATCTCCGTCCCTTTGACAGGCAGTCTGTGCTGTATGGACTGGATCGTCCAAGGCAGGAAACTAAGTTATCTCTCGCTGACCTGCAAATACATGTAAGCTTCGCTGACTGGCATACTCTCTACATTGACACCAGCACTGACAGCGACATTGAAAAACTTCGTCCCCTAGTCTCGGAACTCTCTGCGTATCACGATTCAATATTTGATGCTTCTCTGTACTGATAGCGCCAGCTGATGGTCTGCAGGCTCTTGTTATAACACCGGCCCTAAGCCTTTTCGGCACATCCAGGCCCCTTCCAATTACGGAGGGGGCCTTATTATTCGTATATTGCTGCCTAGGGCGTGTTGATTAAAGCAAGGTTAATTTTGCATTAAATTTTAATTTTACCAATCCGTTAGCAATCACTTCTTGTGCTGTCGCTTCCAGGCCTTGATGTCCTTTAGCCTCTGTGCAAAACGCCCTTCCAGCCCCTCATTGGTAGGATGATAATAGCTTCTCCCTTTCAGTGATTCCGGCAGACACTCCATGTTGGTGATTTTCTCCCGTGTATCATGAGCATATTGGTAATCCTTGCCGTAATCCAGCTCCTTCATCAGCTTGGTCACTGCATTGCGCAGATGCAAGGGCACCGGCTCTGCCTGACGTTCCTCCGCGTCTTTTCTGGCCATGCCATAGGCCACATAGAGAGCGTTGGACTTGGGTGCCAGGGACATATAGACCACCGCCTGCGTCAGATGCACCGTACATTCTGGCATGCCTATGAAATGACAGGCCTGGTAAGCTGCCACCGCAATCTCCAAAGCCCGTGGATCAGCCAATCCTATATCTTCACTGGCAAATCTGGTTATCCTTCGGGCCACATACAAGGGATCTTCCCCGCCTTCCAGCATTCGGGCCAGCCAATAGATAGCTGCATCCGGGTCGGAATTTCGCATGGACTTGTGCAGGGCGGAAATGATGTTGTAGTGCTCCTCCCCGTCCTTATCGTACAAGAGAAGCTTCCGGGATGTACATTGTTCCACATTTTCCTCGGTAACCTCTATACCATCAGCCCCCTCTTCCGCATTGAGCACAGCCATTTCTAGGATAGACAGTGCCTTGCGGGCATCGCCGTTGGCAAAGGAAGCCAGCTTTTGAAGCAGTGACGCCTCTATCTTCACCTTCTGGCCACCGAAGCCCCGCTCATCCGTTATGGCCCGCCTCAATAGAGCAGCAATAGCCTCTTCCCCCAAGGCTTTAAGCACAAAGACCTTGCAACGGGACAGCAGTGCCCCGTTGACCTCAAAGGACGGATTCTCCGTAGTGGCTCCTATGAGAATAATACTGCCCTTCTCCACGAAAGGCAGGAACGCATCTTGTTGTGCCTTATTGAACCGGTGTATTTCATCCACGAACACAATGGTCTGCTCGCCGTACTGGCGGTTGTTCTCTGCTTTTTTCATTACCTCCCGGATTTCCTTGATACCGCTGGTCACCGCCGAGAAGTTTATGAACTTAGCCTTGGTCATGTGGGCTATTACCCCCGCCAAAGTTGTCTTGCCCACCCCAGGCGGACCCCAGAATATCATGGAGGAGATACTGTCATGCTCAATCAGCCTCCGCAGGACCCTGCCTTTCCCAAGCAAATGTTCCTGCCCGACAATCTCCTCCAATGTTCTTGGGCGAATCCTGGCAGCCAGTGGTTCTGGCACAGCCCTGCTGAATAAAGATTCCTGTTCCATGTCTAACTCCCAAATTCTGGCATTTTCATATCAGCCCATTGAATATCTCAATCTGCCAAGTGTATCTGCATACTAAAAATAACACCGCATTTCACCATGAAGTGCATCGCCAAAAG
>JAGBLH010000065.1 GCA_017635515.1 Selenomonas sp. | reverse complement strand
TTTTGCCGTAGGCAAAACCTCCTCTTGGCCTTTCAACGAGGCGGGAGATATTAACTCGCCGCCTGTTAGTAGTTTGCCGCCCCCACTTATGGAAGTGGGGGACATCTTGTACTCGTTATTGCCCTTACAAATCAATCAGCTTGGCCAGTTCGCCGGTGGCGTTGGCAAAGTCCTCCATGGTCATGCCAAACTCATCCCTGAAGATGCGCTTCACTGTTTCGTAGGACATGATGCCGTCCACAGAGCAGGAGCGCGCGATTTCATGCATATCGTAGAGTTTCTGGGAAATGGCGCTCAGCTTGCCGTTGCCCTGGGCAATCAGATCCCTGGGAACCAGGATGTTGTCGAACTGCTTGGTCAGCTGCCGCAGTCCCTCCTGGCCTTCTCTGGCGCTTTCCTTCATAAGCTGGATGCTCTCCTGCATCATGAGGGTGGATTTCGCCGGGTCTGAGGCAGCCAGCTTCATGGCCTCATCCTGAAGCTTCAGGGCTTTTTCCGTGGCGGTAGCTGCCTCGGCGAAGCGGTCCTTGCCCTTGTAGGCGATGGCCTTGGCTACACCATCGGCATCCGCGAATTTCTCTGCCTGCCTGGCAGGATCGATGGCCCGGAAAACATCGTCCTTGACTGAGCCGTACATCTCGGGATGCCCGTCGGAAACAACTGTCTGGTCATAGAGGCGGCAGAGCTTGCTGGCTGCCTCTTCGCTGGGCGGGTTGGCACCGCCCTTGACCCTGCGGTAGAAAGTCTCCCGGAAGGTCTTGGTGGAGGTATTCAGATCCACATTCTTGGTGAAGCCGCCCTCCAGCAGAAGTTCTGCCGTCCAGTCCTTGTCAAAGGTGGTGGTCAGGCCGCTCCTGAGCTTGCCGATGCCGGTGCCGCTCATGTTGACAATGCCTATCCTGTTGCGGGGGACATTGAGGGCAGCAGAAAGTTCCGTTTTCCAGGCCTCTCCCACATCCTGATAGAGATCCAGCATGGTGTTGTTGAAGGCCGCGCGGGTGGCCTGAGCATTGGCACCCTGATAGCTCTTCAGATAGCGCATGGCTGACTTGTTGGACTGCACTTCCAGCACCAGATTTTGCAGCTCCATCTTGCGGGCAAGCTGGTCGTTCAAGGCTCCCAGCTCCAGGTATTCTCCTGCGCCTGCAGGCAGGTCCCCCAGCTGTCCCGAAGCCCTCTGCTTGATTTTCTGCACCACATCCTTGTTGCTTTCTGCCATCTGCTCCAGTTTCCTGACCAGTTCCTCTCCTTCTGCCGCAGCTTTCTTGTGGACGGTTTCTGCCAGATCCTCAGCTGCAGTCCTGGACTGCCCCTTCGCCTTGGCCCAGAGCCTCTGCCCTGTCTCCTTGGCTGAAGCCAGGGCAGACCTTCCGCGCTCCACAGCGCCTTTAAGCCTGGTGCCCATGGTACGGGGATCCAGGAACTTGCCTGCGCTGATGAAGTTCTGCTTCATGGTTTCCGTGGCGCTTACTGTGTCGGGCTTCACGCCCAGCTTTCCCATGCCCGTTTCTATGGCATTCTGCATCAGGAAATCCACCACCACGGGCTTGGCCCCTGCGCAGAACATCCCCCAGGCGCTCTTCTTGCTGTCCTCGATGGCATCGTTTTCCGCATAGGCCAGCATATCACGGCCAACCTTCAGAGAGTTCAAGGCCACCTCTGACAGGCCTGCCGTGAAGTGCCCCAGCACCATGCGCCCGGCAAAGCCCAGCCTGTTTTCTGCCACCTCACCCATTTCCAGCGTTGCGCGGGTAAACATCCAGGCTTCGTCCGCCAGGGTGGGAGCCTCCACCGGCGGGTCTGCATTTGCTCCCAGGAATCCTCCCTGATTGTACTTTGTCCAGACGTACTTGACCTTGGCCACCTGATAGGCATCGTAGCCATAGTCGGGATCATAGCCGTCCCGCATCAGCTTGGCCAGGTTATACAGGGGGAAGAGCTGCTCCCAGAGATCCCTGGCTTCGATGACGGTGATGATATGATCCAAAAGCTCGCTGGTCTTGCGAGTGTCCGCCAGATATTTTTCCTTGTCTGCGTCCTTGATGTTCAGAGGCTTCTGGCTGCGCAGGAGAACGTCCTTCTTGCAGTGGACCACTTCCTCGCTGCCGTCCTTCCTCGTCCACCTGGCATCGAAATCCAGCACTGCGCCATAGCGGGAGGGGGGATCCAGCACCGCTTTGCCAAAGATCAGACACCTGGTCCCCTCCTTGGTCACCTCCACCGGCACTATATCCAGCTGCAGCTCGTCAATGATTTTCTGCAGCGACTCGTCCCCGGCATTTTTCGGCGCAACGTGGAAGCTGCCCTCTACAGGTACGGGAGCGATGGTAAAGACGCTGTTGGTTTCCTCATCCCAGGTCAGGATCTTGATATTGGCCTTGGTGGTCCCGCACTCGAAATCCTCTTTCTTGATGTTGAGGAGGGATTTCGTCTGCAGGGCTTCCTGCTTGAGCAGACCGCAGCAATCGATGCCGTCCACATCCACTATCAGCCCCATGTGAATGCGGTAAATGGGCAACTCCTTGGTGAGGGCCTGCTCCTCACCGGTCACGGGGTCCCGCTTGACGGCCTTCACGTTCAGATGGCCGATGTCAATTTCACCGGGTGCTTTTTCGCTTTTGTCCGTCTCGGTGATATTGGCATAGTAAACTCCCGGGTGCTCCCCGTCTGCTTCCAGAGTCACCTGGTAGCCGCCATCAGCCTCTGCAGTGACCTCAGCTTCGCCGAAGTTCACCACCCCGAAGGGCAGGCGGGTCACTTTGTCATACCTGGCCGGCAGGCTCAAGTTCTCCTGTCCGAACACGATAGCAGCATCGCCCACCACCCGGAAGACGACGTGCTCCTTAAAGGTGCCACCCTGCCCCTGTATGGAGAAAACTATCTGGCAGCCCTCCTGCTGAAACTCCTCCGCATTCCCTTCCGGAATAGAGACTTCTACGCCCCTGTAGCCCTCCGTCATGCCGCCGTCCCAGATCTTTACCTCCGGGTGAGGGGAGGAAATCTGAAGCTTTGCAGCCAGGTCATCTCTTGCGCTCTCCTCTCCCTCTGGCGTGACCTCAGTGATGCGGACATAAAGGGACTGCGCCCTGCCGCCAATCTGCAATTCGTTGCCAAAATTCTTTCTCAGATAAAGACGGAAACAGCCCATTCCCTCCGGGATATCTCCAAAGGAAATCATGGCAGCCGCGTCTTTATCAGAGATATAGCCGCCCTTGATGATGGAGAGGGGGAATACATGGCCTGTGTCCTCCCCCGGTTCCTCTTTGGCAAATACCAGGATTCCCAGATCCTGCGGCTTGCCTTCAGGAGGAGCGGCTTTCTCAGGCTCAGCCGGAGGTTCTTCCACAGGCTTTGCCGGCTCGGCAGCTGCAGGATTGATAAAGCGGATAGACAAAGCTCCGATGTAGTCCGACAGCATCTTCCGATACCCTGCTACATCGGGCTGTACCGAGGATTTCATATTCCGGACACTGATTTTCAGAATCTTTTCTTTGCCGGTATCGGGATATTTCAGGGAAACCAAGCCGTAAATCTCATAGCTTCTCCGCTTGTTTTCCCCGCTGCCGATGGTATTGTCCGAAACCCAGGAAACGATGCAGGCATCTTCCCCCGTAGCCGTTTTCAGCCACTGCCGCTCATAGAGGGCGCGGCCCACGGAAGAAACGGTGATGCTGCCCCACACCGGCGCCTCCTCCTTCACATCCTCCTTGTCCGGATAATGGTCATCAACGTAGGCCCGGAAGAATTCCTTGTCGCAGTCCTCCACCTTGTTGCTGAACTTCTCTTCATTGAATACGGACGTGTCCAAATAGACACCTTCCGCAAAGCCAACCGAACAAGGCAGGGCCCAAAGCAAGGCCGTAAGCAACACCAGGATAAATCCCGGCCATCCCGCCTTTTTCATCATACGTCCACCTCTTTCCCAATTTCCTGCCCTGAAAACGTCACCCCCGCTATGGACAGAGGCGGCTTTTCCCTTACAGCTTCTTCTTCGCAGTTTCCAGATTCCTTTGGTAACTTTCGCTTCCCGGCTTAAGCTCTACAGCCTTCCGGAGGCATTCCACGGCTTTTGGGTAGTTGCCCAAACGATAATAGGCTAATCCCATATTGTTCCAGGGGTAGGCGAACGTCGGGTCAAGCTCGATGGCCTTGCGGTAGCATTCGATTGCCTTGTTGTAGTCCCCCAGATTCCTATAGGCTAATCCCATATTGTTCCAGGGGTAGGCGAACGTCGGGTCAAGCTCGATGGCCTTGCGGCAACACTCGATTTCCTTATTGTAGTCCCCAAGACTCCCATAAGCATACCCCATATTATTCCAAGGGGAGGCTAACGTCGGGTCAAGCTCGATGGCCTTGCGGCAACATTCGATTGCCTTGTTGTAGTCCCCCAGCTCCCAATAGGCATGCCCCATATTGTTCCAGGGGTAGGCATCCTTCGGGTCAAGCTCGATGGCCTTGCGGTAGCATTCGATTTCCTTATTGTAGTCCCCCAGATGCCCATAGGCATACCCCATATTGTTCCAAGGACTTGCATACTTCGGGTCAAGCTCGATAGCCTTGCGGCAGTATTCGATTTCCTTGTTGTAGTCCCCCAGCTTCCCATAGGCAATTCCCATATTGTTCCAAGGCCTTGCATACTTCGGGTCAAGCTCGATGGCTTTCCGGTAATATTCGATGGCACCTTGATAATCCTTGCGGTTATACCGTTCTATGCCCTTCTCATTCCACTGCGCCGCCGTGAACTCATCCTCATTGCGCTTTATTTCCCGGTTGATTTCCTGCTTTTGGGCTTCCGAGGCGGTCTTGTACCTTTCCTTGAGCTCCGCCAATTCCGCATTGACGCGGGCAAGGTCTGCTTCCAGTTCCTCATTGCGCCGCACTGACTTCGCAAGCTCTTCCCTGTCCTGCCGCAGCTGGTCAGTGATGCTGCCTGTGTCCACCACGGCTTTCATGCGGCAGTGGTACTGAATCACCGTGCCGCCCAGCACCTCCGGGGTGACATTATCTTCCTTCACTTCCAATACAGCGGCAGAAATCGTCCGTATCTCATCCCTGGTGAGCTTCCCTTTCTTCACCTCGGTCATCCCCGCCACATACAGCCCCGCCTGCTCGCTGGCTGCCCGCCTGGCATCTGCCCGCGCCCTTTCCTTGGCCACGGCCGCATTCTCCTCCGGCCCGTCACCCATGATGTAGTACCCGTCCGCCTCAATCACGCGAACCTCCGCAAAGGCCGCCACGGGGTCAGCCACGCCCCAAATTACCGTGAAAGCCGCCCCCAGCCCTAAGGCCGCCAGCGGGGCCTGATGTATGATCTGCATATTCTCACCTTCCCAAAAATATCAAAATAATCCTGCTTCTCCCATTCGTCAGCCCTCCTCAAAAACCCTTTTGCCAGCAGAAATGAGAAGGTTATTTGTCAATGACAATTTTGGCATTTTCCTGCCATTCCAATGACAATCAGCCGCACAAATGTACTGCAAGCAGGAAGTATCAGTGCTATACTATGGTAAAGATAACTTATTGTGCTAGATAAGTAAGATTATTCCTATCGGAGGTGCTAAGCAATGGCAGATAAGCAAATGCAGTTCCTGCTCTATAAAGCCAAGGCGGAGCAGGTAACCGTCAACGCTCTAATAAAGGATGACAATATTTGGCTAACCCAAAAGGCCATGGGGACACTTTTTGATTGTTCTATCAGCAATATCTCCCTGCATCTAAAAAACATATATGATGAGGGAGAACTTGACAAGGAGGCAACTGTTGAGGAAATCTCAATAGTTGCCCAAGAAGGACAAAGGTCTGTTAACAGGGACGAAAATCAAATAAAGCGACTGGAGCGGGCTGTAACGGGATATTTTGATTACATCGAAGACTTAATCGAAAACGAGCAAGCCTTCACCATGGAGCAGTTCGCCGAAAGCATCAACGCTTTTCTGGAGTTCCGTCGCTACAAGATACTGACCAATAAAGGCAGCATATCAAAAAAACAGGCTGATGCCAAAGCCATCGAGGAATACAATGAATTCAACAAGCACCAACGAATTGATTCAGATTTTGACAAGACCGTAAGAAAGATGCTTGAAAGAGGCGAGACCTGATATCAATGAATTAAGTAAATCTCGGGTGAGCTTCCCTTTCTTCACCTCGGTCATCCCTGCCACATACAGCCCCGCCTGCTCGCTGGCTGCCCGCCTGGCATCTGCCCGCGCCCTTTCCTTGGCCACAGCCGCATTCTCCTCCGGCCCATCACCCATGATGTAGTACCCGTCCGCCTCAATCACGCGAACCTCCGCAAAGGCCGCCATAGGATCAGCCACGCCCCAAATTACCGTGAAAGCCGCCCCCAGCCCTAAGGCTGCCAGCGGGGCATGATGTATAATCTGCATGAAGAACCATCTCCTTTGCACTTTGCCATATACGACATAACCTGTCATTGACAGTAAAATATAGGAAGGATATACTAATATCAAGAATAGTCGCAAACTTGTCTGACATACATATTCCTCTAGGAAGGAGGCATTCTCATGTTATCAGTCGCTGCAACCTATGATGGGCAACGATTTGTGCCCGAAGAAACGGTTAATTTTGTCGCTGGCCAAAAAGTAATCATTACAATTCTAAATGAACATTCACCCATACCGTCCAAAGAAACCATCGATATCAACAAATATGCGGGGCGTGCCGGAAAGCTGTTCAGCAACCACGGCTCTGTAGATGACTATGTGAAAGGGTTGCGGGAAAATGACAGATTGTAACAAAATCTTTTTGGATACAGCACCCCTGATCTATTTTCTTGATGAAGCATCTCTTTATCATAATACAGTAAAAAAAATTTTCTCATCTCTGTTCACTGGAAGCAATTCTTTTATCCTTTCTACAATCACTTGTATGGAATATTTGGTATTGCCATATCGTGCCGGTGACCAAGCTGCAGTTCAAGCGCTTTGGGATTTTGTGACTGCCTGCAACATCCAAATTGTTTCCATCAATCAAGATGTAGCAATCCAAGCTGCAAAAATCCGTGCTGAACATATCTACTTCAAGGCTATGGATGCATTGCAGCTCTCTGCTGCCCAATATCATAATTGTCAACTATTCCTGACTAATGACAAGCAGTTAAAACAATTCAACAAACTTGACTGCATAGTTGTCGCCGAATGGGAAAAATGAAATGTTGGTTTCAACCCCCTTGACCGCCGGACAGTTGGCCTTCGGATAATGAGCCCCCTCACGAACTAGTTCAGCTTCTGCGCTTCCTTTGATTTTCAGCCGCCACTCCCCGCATGGGAGTGGCGGCTTTTCCCTTACAGCTTCTTCTTTGCAGCTTCCAGATTCCTGATGCGGGCGTTCTCTGCTTCCAGTTCCTTGTTGCGCTGCACAGTCTCCACAAAGCTCTGCCTGTCCTGCCGCAACTGATCGGTGATGCTGCCTGTGTCTACCACGGCTTTCATGTGGCAATGATACTGAATCACCGTGCCGCCCAATACCTCCGGCGTGACATTATCTTCCTTCACTTCCATCACAGCTGCAGAGATGGTTCGTATCTCATCCCGGGTGAGCCTCCCTTTCTTCACCTAAGTAATGCCTGCCACATACAGCCCCGCCTGGCATCTGCCCGGGCCCTTTCCTTGGCCACAGCCGCATTCTCCTCCGGCCCGTCACCCATGATGTAGTAACCGTCCGCCTCAATGACGCGAACCTCCGCAAAGGCCGCCATAGGGTCAGCCACACCCCAAATTACCGTGAAAGCCGCCCCCAAGCCTAAGGCTGCCAGCGGGGCATGATGTATAATCTGCATGAAGAATCCACTCCTTTGCACTTTGCCATATACGACATAACCTGTCATTGACAGTAAAATATAGGAAGGATATACTAATATCAAGAATAGTCGCAAACTTGTCTGACATACATATTCCCAGGAAAGGAGGGAGTACCATGGCTACATCCAGCATCACCCACAACTTCTTCATCACTGACCCGAAGGCAGCAGAGCGCTTCGTACTGGCGTTGGAGGAGTCCGAGGAAGAGGCGAAGCATCGGAAGCCGGTGGAGCCACCTGGAAGGATTTTGACAGAGCCTAAAGAACTTGCAGATTTTGCCACTAGAATTAAATCTCAGTTAAAGGCACAGGGCAAATTATGAACACTTCATGCTATGCGGTAAATATCCGCAGCACCATTGACAAAAATGACAATGCCTATATAGGAGAGGATGCATTGAACCTTCTAATTGACGGTTTCTCGTGTCCTCCTAATCTGGAAGTAGAGCATTTCTTGAAACACAGCGCGCTTGACTTCACCAAGAAAAACCAGTCAGTTACCTATCTGGCGTTTCGTCCTGCCACACATGGAGATATTTTTGCAGGTTATTATTCCCTTGCCATCAAGCCCATTTCTGTCCGTGCCTCTGCTATCAGTAAAACCATGGGAAAGAAGCTGGCTCGCGTGAGTGTTCTAAACCAGGAAAATGACACCTTCACCGCGTCGGCCTATCTTATCGCGCAGCTGGGTAAGAATTTCGCTCTCCCGAAAGAGAAACGCATCTCTGGTAAAGAGTTGCTGACCTTTGCCGACCTGACCATAAAAATGGCCCGGCATATCGTGGGTGGCATGGTGGAGTTTTTGGAGTGCGAGGACAATCCCTTTCTCCTTGACTTCTACGCTGAAAACGGCTTCAAGGCCTTTGACCGCCGGACAGCCACTCCTTCGGATAACGAATCCCCTCACGAACTAGTTCAGCTCCTGCGCTTCCTTTGATGTTCAGCCGCCGCTACCCGCTTAGGTAGTGACGGCTTGTTTATTTTAGTATCCACTTTTCTCTGTTCAACAGTAGAATAGAGAAACTCTCTTCTTAGCATGACTACCCCAACAGAATCTCCAGCGCCTCACTTGCTTTTTTGTTCTTCGGATCAATCTCGAGGGCTCGCCGGAAACATTCGATTGCTTTGTCGCGGTTGCGTAATGAGAGATTCGCAAATGCCATATTGATCCAAGGACCTGCATACTTAGGATCAAGCTCTATAGCTTTCTGAAAACATTCGATGGGCTTGTTGTAATTTCCCAAATGATCATAGGCCTTTCCCATATGGTTCCAAGGAACTTCATTCTTTGGATCAAGCTCGATGGCTTTTCGGTAACATTCTATGGCCTTGTTATGATTGTCCGAATGCGCATAGGCCAGCCCCATGATAATCCATGGATTTGAAAATTTCGAATCAAGCTCAATAGCTTTCCGACAACATTCAATAGCCTTATTATAGTTGCCCAAGCTATCATAGGCCTCCCCCATATTATTCCAGGGGCTTGAAAATTTCTGATCTAGCTCAATGGCTTTTTGGCAGTATTCAATTTCCTTGTGATAGTCCCCCAGCGCCCCATAGGCATAGCCCATATTGTTCCACGGGTAGGCAAATTTCGGGTCAAGCTCGATGGCTTTCCTGTAGCATTCAATCTCCTTGTTATAGTTGCCCAAGTAGCCATAGGCAGATCCCATATTATTCCAAGGACTTGCATATTTGTGGTCAAGCTCGATGGCTTTCCGGAAATATTCGATGGCACCTTGATAATCCTTGCGGTTATACCGTTCCATGCCCTTCTCATTCCACTGCGCCGCCGTGAACTCGTCCTCATTGCGCTTTACTTCCCGGTTGATTTCCTGCTTCTGGGCTTCCGATGCGGTCTTGTACCTTTCCTTAAGCTCCGCCAATTCCGCATTCACGCGGGCAAGGTCTGCTTCCAGTTCCTCGTTGCGCCGCACTGACTTCGCAAATTCCTCCCTGTCCTGCCGCAGCTGATCAGTGATGCTGCCCGTGTCCACCACGGCTTTCATGCGGCAGTGGTACTGAATCACCGTGCCGCCCAGCACCTCCGGCGTGACGTTATCTTCCTTCACTTCCAGCACAGCGGCAGAAATCGTCCGTATCTCATCCCTGGTGAGCTTCCCTTTCTTCACCTCGGTCATCCCCGCCACGTACAGCCCTGCCTGCTCGCTGGCTGCCCGCCTGGCATCAGCCCGGGCCCTTTCCTTGGCCACAGCCGCATTCTCCTCCGGCCCGTCACCCATGATGTAGTACCCGTCCGCCTCAATGACGCGAACCTCCGCAAAGGCCGCCATAGGGTCAGCCACGCCCCAAATTACCGTGAAAGCAGCCCCCAGCCCTAAGGCCGACAACGGAGCCTGATGTATGATCTGCATAAAGAATCAACTCATCTTTAGCAAAATGTGTCCAAGGACACATTATTTTTACAATACTTATTCTGCCTGTGAACATTTTATGATACAATAATAAAACAAATACGTCTGTGGACGCATATTCTTTAGAAAGGTTGGTTTGATCATGCTCATAAATAGAAGCCAGTATCTACAAAAGCTCATAAACCGCATGCACAACGGCCTGATAAAAGTAGTAACAGGAATAAGGAGAAGTGGCAAGTCGGTGCTCTTGCTGAAATTGTTCTGCCAGCACCTGCGGGATTCCGGGATTCCCGCTGACCATATCATTCCTATGGAATTTGACCGGCGGGAAAACCGCCCATTCAGGGACCCGGATATGCTTCTGGATTATCTGAAGTCGAAATTAGCGGATGACAGCAGCTACTATCTCCTGCTGGATGAGGTACAAATGCTGGAGGAATTCGAAGAAGTGCTGAATTCACTCCTGCACGAGCCAAACCTGGACATATATGTGACCGGCAGCAATTCCAAGTTCCTGTCCTCGGATATCTTGACAGAGTTCCGCGGCCGTGGCGATGAAGTCCACATCTTCCCGCTGTCTTTCGGGGAATTCATGGAGGTCTATGACGGAGACGATTATAATGGATGGGCCGAATACATCATGTATGGCGGCCTGCCGCTGACAACCACCCTCAAGACGGATGAACAGAAGGCCAAATATCTGATCAATCTATTCCGTGAAACCTATCTCAAAGACATAGCAGAACGTAATACGATAGAGAAGCCCCGGGAAATGGAAGATCTGCTGAATATACTAGCTTCCTCCATCGGAGCTCTCACCAACCCATCCAAGATAGAAGCCACCTTCCAGAGCAGACTGCACTCATCCATCAGCGATAACACCATAAACAAATATATCGGCTATCTGAAAGAGGCCTTTCTGATTGACGAGGCCAAGCGCTACGATGTGAAAGGGCGGAAATACATAGGCAGCCCTCTGAAATACTATTTCGAAGATGTTGGCCTGCGCAATGCCAGATTGGACTTCCGTCAGATAGAAGAACCCCACTTGATGGAGAACGTACTGTACAACGAGCTGCGGATGCGCGGCTTCAACGTAGATGTGGGAAGCGCCAGCCAAAGGTATATGGACAAAGCTTCCGGCAAGAAACTCCTCAAGCATCTGGAAATAGACTTCGTTGCCAATCTGGGCAGCAAGCGTTATTACATCCAGTCAGCCTATCAACTGCCAAGTGATGAAAAGATGCAGCAGGAAAAGGCATCACTGCTGGCTGTCAGGGATTCCTTCAAAAAAATCATCATAGTAAAGGATGTCATAAAACCCTTTCACAATGAGGATGGCATACTGATGATAGGCTTGTTCGATTTTCTGCATCACCCGGATAGTTTGGAATGGTAACAGGCTGCCATGCCCTTATCATTCCACTGCACCGCCGTGAACTCATCCTCATTGCGCTTCACTTCCCGGTTTATCTCCTGCTTCTCCCATTCGTCAGCCCTCCTCCAAAACCCTTTTGCCAGCAAAGATGAAAAGGTCATTTGTCAATGACAGTTTTGGCATTTTCTTGACAGTAGCTGCACAAACGTCTCGCAAGCAAAGGGATACTATGAACAGAAAACCTTTTGGGAATTGGGATAAAGAAAGGCTTGCAGCCTGCCGGTAATATCCGGATCGGTCAGCTGCAAGCCTTTCTTTATTTTTTAGTATAACTCGACTCTTTCCAAATCCGTCGTGAGGGAAACATTGTCAAAATACGAATCCGCTTCACTGCCAGACCGATAGAAGGAATAGAGCGATATCCTGGCGGTAACTGCATTTTGGGGAACTTTTGCTGAAACCTGGATAAGGTGCCATGTACTGGTTCCCTGATCCATCGCTGAAGATGCAGAGTCTATAAGGCTGCCATACGAATCAAAGGACTCCATCTTAAGCATACTGTAATCGTTGCCGGAACCGTAGGCGCGGTTTTGTGCGGAAAGCGTGGCGACCATGCCTCTACAGTCAGCAGCCTTGTACAAACATTCAATGCCTTTGTCATAGTTGCCTAAACGGTTATAAGCAGTGCCAAGATTGCTCCACTGGACAGCATCTTTCGGAGCTAGGTCGATGGCCTTGCGGTAGTATTCGACAGCCTTGCTGTAGTTGCCTAAGTGGTAATAGACAGCACCGAGATTATTCCACGCGTTGGCTAACTTCGGGTCGAGGTCGATGGCCTTCACCTTATGCTACCCTTACGTTTTTTCTGCTTTTGCGACAGAAAGATTCTTTTCATATTGTTCAACATTCGGGCAAAGTTGAACAGCTTCCTGAAAACATTCCACCGCTTTTTGATAGTTGCCGGAGTTATAATGCGCTACTCCCATGGAGTTCAATGCTATCGCCAGATTTTTCTTGTATGATTGATTCTCCGAAGCGAACCTGACGGATTTCCTAAAGCATTCCACTGCCTCCTGATAATTCGCCAAGTTAAAATAGGCGAATCCCATTGTATTCCACCCGTACGCATACTCAGGGGAAATTTTTACAGCTTTCCTGGCATATGAAATGGCCTCATCGTACTTTCCAAAATCACTGTATATGGAAGCCAAATTGCCCAAGACAATTTCATCTTTCGGATTCAGTTCAGACGCTTTCTTATAGCATTCAATGGCTTTGTTCTTGTTTCCAAGTTTATTGTACGCCACCCCCATGTTGTTCCATGGTTCTGAGAAATTCTTGTCCAATTCGGCTGCTTTTTTGCAATATTCGATTTGTGTTTCGTATTTTCCCCACTCTCCATAGATATGGCCTATATTATTCCATGAATATGGATCTTTCGGGTTTAGCTCGATTGCCTTCTCAAAGCATTCCATGCCTTTTTCAGGATTGCCTAAAATCACGTAGTAATATCCCATTTGGTTCCACGGGGTTGAGTTTTTCGAGTCAAGTTCTATAGCTTTCAAAAAGCATTCCATGGCCTTGTCATAATTGCTTGACTTACCATAGATGGAGCCAATGTTGCTCCATGGAATTGCATATTTTGGATCCAGTTCCGTTGATTTTACGAAACATCCCAGCGCTCCCTGATAGTCCTTCTTGTAATACAGCACTAGGCCTTCACTGTTCTTCTGCTCTGCCAATAAGTGCCGGTCAGCCTCGGCGAACTCGCCGCGTATCTTCTCCCTCTCCTCTTCCGACTGTGCCTTGTTGTAAGCTTCATTCAGCTGCTCTATCTTCTCCAGACTGCCTGCGATGTCCTTTTGCGATTGTTCGCTCTGGCTGACGATGGTGATTCTTTCCTCTTCGCCCCGCTCCAAATACTTCTTGATGCCGTCAGTATTCACATTAGCCTGCAGCGTCGCCGTGTAGACCACCACAGGCACACCATCTGCTTCGGTAGGTGTCTGCGTGTATTTCACCTCCCCCACCAGCTCGGTGATGTTGTTGGTGATGGCCGTGATTTCCTTGGCACTCAGCCTGGTATTGGTGGTGCGGGTGTAACTGGTGAGATACACCCCTGCCTGTTCCTTGGCATTCTGCAGGGCAATCTCACGGGCATAGTTCTTGGCCTGGGCCGGACTCACCAAGTCACCCATAGCGCACTTGCCCACACCAGTATACATCCTCACCTCGGCATAAGCCGCTATAGGGTCAGCCACGCCCCAGAGGATAGTGAAAGCCGCGCCCATGCCAAGGGCGGCGAAGGGAATCTGCTGTATGGTTTTCATGCTGTTCATCTCCTACAAATATCAAGAAATATCCTACCTGTTCTATTCGCAGCCTCCCGCCTAAAACCTTCTCTACCGCCAGCGAAAGCGGTTTTGTCATTGACATTTCAGGCAATTTCGTGACATTGAAAGGAAGGGAACATATGGAACTGCTTTCATGAACTTCCTGCAAGCAGACTATATCTGTGATATACTTATGGAAAGTGCGAGCGTTCTTGACCGGGAGGCGACATAATGGGGATTTACCTTAATCCGGGAGACGAGCTTTTCTGGCAAGCCGTCCATTCCGAAATCTATGTGGACAAGACAGGACTTCTGAACTATACCAACAAAGTGCTCCGTACGAGCAAAAAATATCTTTGCGTGAGCCGTCCGCGCCGCTTCGGCAAATCCATGGCGGCCAATATGGTAGCGGCCTACTATGACCGTACCGTGGACGCAGGCAGCACATTTGCTGGACTTGCCATCACGCAATCCGCCGATTTCGAGACCTACCGCAACAAGTACGATGTTATCCAGCTCAATATGCAAAACTTTCTCAGCCGCACTCATGACATGCAGGCTTTTTTGCAACTATTGAAAAAATCCATCCTGTGGGACGTGCTGGAAGAGTATCCCGACTATCGCTATTTTGACGCCGAAGATCTCATCCGTACTCTGTCCGATGTCCACCGCCAGACAAAACGCCCCTTTGTCATCATCATTGACGAATGGGACTGCGTTTTTCGCGAATACAGCAACAACAAGGAATGGCAGAAGCTATATCTAGATTTTTTGAGAGACTGGCTCAAGGACAACCCCAGCATTGCCCTCGTCTATATGACGGGCATCCTTCCCATCAAAAAATATGGGACCCATTCAGCCCTCAATATGTTCTGGGAGTTTTCCATGGAAGACCCGTCCGAACTTGCTCCTTATGTAGGCTTCACCAGCGAGGAGGTCAAGTCCCTCTGCGAGAAGTATAACCGCAGCTTCGAGGAATGCCAGCGATGGTATGATGGCTATTCCTTCCAGAAAGCAGGCGAGGTATACAATCCCCATTCCGTAGTGATGGCAATCTCATCTGGCAGATTCGACACCTACTGGAACCAGACAGAGACCTATGAAGCCCTCAAAATCTATATCACCATGAACTTTGACGGGCTGCGGGATTCCATCATAAAACTTCTGGCAGGAGAACGCCAGATGGTCAATACAAAGACCTTCAGCAATGACATGACCAGCTTCCATTCGGCAGATGACGTGCTGACCCTGCTGGTCCATCTGGGGTATCTGGGCTATGACAACTCTACGGAGGAAGTCTTCATTCCCAACCAGGAAATCGCCAGGGAATACTACAATGCCATCACCACCACAGATTGGGACATCGTGGCCCGCGCCCTCAAGCAGTCGGAAAAGTTGCTTCAGGCAGTCCTGACCAAAGATGAGGAGTCCGTGGCCAAAGGCATCGAGGAAGCCCATATGGAGACCAGCCACATCCAGTACAACGATGAGAACGCCCTCTCCTACACCCTCTCCCTAGCCTTCTACAGCGCACGGCAGAAGTACATCATCATCCGCGAACTCCCCACGGGCAAGGGCTATGCCGACCTGACCTTCCTCCCCCGCCCCGGCCATGCAGATCTGCCGGCCCTGATTGTGGAACTGAAATGGAAACAGGACGCAGACACCGCCCTGCGGCAAATCAAAGACCGCCACTACAGCAAGGCGCTGGAAAATTACACCGGCAGGATTCTTGCCGTAGGGGTCAACTACGACAAGGAAACCCGCCAGCATGAATGTCTGATAGAGGAATACGAGATTACCGATGATTGACCGTGAAAGCCGCCGCTGCCCGCTATGACAGAGGCGGCTTTTTTCTTACAGCTTCTTCTTAGTAATTTCCAGATTCCTTGAACAGAAAACCTTTTTGGAATTGAGATAAAGAGAGGCTTGCAGCCTGCCGGTAAGATCCGGACCGGTCAGCTGCAAGCCTTTCTTTATTTTTTAGTATAACTCGACTCTTTCCAAATCTGTCGTGAGGGAAACATTGTCAAAATACGGATTCGCTTCACTGCCAGTCCGATAGAAGGAATAGAGCGATATCCTGGCAGTAACTGCATTTTTGGGGACGTTCGCCGAGACTTGGATAAGGTGCCATGTAGAAGTTCCTTGATCCATCGCTGAAGATGCAGAGTCTATAAGGCTGCCATACGAATCGAAGAACTCTATCTTAAGCATGCTGTAATCGTTGCCGGAACCGTAAGCGCGGTTTTGCGCAGAAAGCGTGGCGACCATGCCTCTATAGCTGCTTATATTTACATCCTGATAGATACGTGTGCCGTTCGAGCCCCTGTATCCTCTGGGGTGGAAGTAATAGGAATCGTATTCTTTTACGCCGTCATAGTTGGTAGAGGTCTGCCATAATCCGTCAGGGTCTGTCCAGCCCCTCATTCCTTCTGACGCTGTTCCATTCGTGATCAGATTTGGCGAGGCCTCGCTTGACGAGCTGCATGTAGTTGTCAGCAGCAATGCAGCTGAAAAAATAACCAGAAGCACTTTGTAAATTTTCATGTGATTGCCCTCCTTAAATATTGACTTCCTTTGATTCTCAGCCGCCGCTGCCCCCATGGGAGCGGCGGCCTGCTTCTTCCAATCTTGCCGGGTGCTGTTTTTACGGGACGGCGTTCATGGCATCCTGCATCATCCCATGGACGTTGGCCAACGCCCCTCCGGCAGCATCGCCACCGTCGAGCCCTTCTATCCTGGTAGGCACATTGGCCATATCGGCATTCGCTCCTTGCAGCGCCCCCATGGCTTCCTGGTACTGTTGATCAAGCCCGTTCAAAGTCGCTTGAATGGCCGAGGTATCCATTTGGCAGCTCTGACCGTCCAGGACAAAGGGCACATTGAAGCCGCCTGTCGTCAGATTGCCGTGGCCGGTTTTGGTGTCGTAGCTGGTGACCTCCGTGCCCTGGCCGTCGATGGTAATGGCCGGGAGACCGTTCCCACCGTCAGAGACTACCACGGTGCTGTCGCTTTCCCTGGTCTGCCCGTTAAAAGTCGTGGACATATGGACGCTGTAGGTGCCCGCGACTTTTTCGATGGCGTAGGGATTTTGCATATCCTCGACCGCGCCCAGGACCAGCTGGAACTCCGGCGAGGTCATCCATTTCATGATTTTTATCTGTTCCTCGTCGATGGGAGCCAATTCCTCTTCGATTTTTTCGGGGTTTATTTCCTCCGGCCCCGCGCTGATGTTAGCGGTGGCTGTCGCTATCTCCTCGGGGGTCTCCCCCGTGACGGCGGCGATTTTCTTGTCCCTGTCCGGGTCATCGTCGCTGGTCACGGTGGTGCGGACGGAGATGGTGCCGTCCTCGTTGACGCGTTGCGAGACGGCGGCATATTTCATCGTGGGTTTTTCGCCCTCGGCAGTCTTGGTCTTGGCCGTATCGTCGCCGCCGCTGAACATCTGATAGATCGTGGCCCCGTCGTTATAGGCATCCCAGGCGTTTTCCAGGGTCATGTACTTCTTGGCTGACTCCATGATATCGCCGCTCTTGAAAGCCTGGTAGGCTTCCTTGATTTTCTCCCAGTTCTTGGGATCCAGGCCGGCCTTGCCCGCATCCCACGCCTTTTTGCCCACGTCCCAGGTCTTTTTGCCCAAGGACAGCATACCGGTGCCGGCGCTTATCGAGCCGGTAAAATCTTGCCATGCCTTTGTCTCACCGTCCTCGTCGCCGGTCTCCCAGACGTGCTTGGCTTGCGCCACCCAGAAAACAGCCTCGCTGGTCTTGGCCACGGCATCGGCTGTGCCAATAGCGCCACCAGTTCTGGCTGTCTGGGCCCAAGCCACACCCGCCTCGGCGCATTTCCCGCCGGCGGCGACCACATAGCTGGTGCGATACATCTTGTCATTGTACTGGGCCTCTTGCTCGTAAGTGTTCGTCCCGAAAATCCCCTGCGCCTGGGCGGCCCGACGGTAGACATCGTAGGCTTTTTGATAGGTCTCATAGTTCGATGAACCCTGTATGTGCAGTGCCCTGGCCAAACCGCGCAGGTTCTCCCCGGCCGGATACTGGTTGTAGAGCCTGACGACTTCCTCCGCGCCATATTCCTGCAGGAGCTTGTGGGTATCTTTCTGCACGTCCCAGTTGTCATCGTTGGCCTCATAGCGCTTGTCCCGGAAATAATCAGCCTTGGCCTTTTCCTGTATGTACTGCTGTTTCTTTTGGGCGTCGGCCAGCATGTTCTTTTCCTTGGCCTCGGCTTCCGCTTTGGCTTTCTTGCGGGCAGCGGCCTGGGCCAGCTCGGCATCCTGCTGGGCCTTCTTGTCGGCGGCCGCCTTTTCCTTGGCCTGGTTCTCCTCCCACTTCTGGGCTATGGCATCATTGTAAACCCAGCCCTTGTCGGCAGGAGTACCCTCGCCCCGGAAACGTGCCTTGCCGTTGCTCAGGTACTCGATGGTCTGGGCGGGCGGTATCCATTGCTCATTCAGCACATAGGGCTCTCTGGCATAGGCGCGGCTGAAAAGCGCCGTGTCCAGACTAAGCGCTGTCTTTTTCTCTTTCTCCTTCGGCAACTTGAAGGGGACATACCAGGGCTGCTTCTCCAGCTCGGCCACGGCCACCGACACATCCATGGCCATCTCGGCAGTCTTGGCGGCTATCTGGTAAGCATCGCGGGTCTTTTTGATCAGCTCTTCAAGTTTTTCCTCATCGCCGTTTTCGTAGTCGAAGGAAAGCACCAGCTGATTGTACTTGTCGGCTATCATGCGCTGGTTGACAGCCTCGGACACGAACATGGCGGCAAAGTTCACCTCATCGCTAAGGGGCAGCGTCTTGTACTCTGTCACGCCTGCTGGGAGCTGGTCGCTGGGAATCAGCTCCCGCTGCGCTTTCTTGTCAGCGCCGCAGCCCGCCAGCACAAAGGCCAGCATGAACACCACCATACCGGCGAACAGGCAGCCGCTCCATTTCCTCCATAGGATTTTCATGTCAAATCCCTCCTGCGCTTCCTTTTATTTTCAGCCACCGCTGCTATGGACAGAGGCGGCCTTTCTCTTACAACTTCTTCTTCGCAATTTCCAGATTTTCTTTATAAACTTCGCTTCCTGGATCAAGCTCTACAGCCTTCTGGAAGCATTCCACGGATTTTTTGTAGTTGCCCAAATGATAATAGGCAAGCCCCATATTGTTCCATGGATATGAATATTTCGGGTCAATTTCTGTGGCTTTGCGGCAACATTCGATTTCCTTGTTATAGTCCCCCATCTCCCCATATAACTGTCCCAATATGTCCCATGCGTTTTTATTTTTCGGATTAAGTGAGACGGCTTTTGTGAGACATTCGATGGCTTTTGGATAGTTCTTCAATTTGCTGTAGGCATATCCCATATTGTTCCATGCGGTATCGAATTTTGGATCGATTGCGACTGCCTTTTGCAGGACTTCGAGTGCTTCCTTGTATTTTTCCAGTTCATTATAGGCATATCCTATATTGCTCCAAGCATGTGCATTTTGAGGGTCGAGCTCGACGGCTTTGCGGCAACATTCGATACCTTTTTCATAATCGCCCAGACTGTTGTAGGCATCGCCCATATTGTTCCACGGTGTACCAGCCTTCGAATCAAGCGCGATAGCTTTCCGACTGGATTCGATTGCCTTCTCCCAATTGCCCAACTTATCATAAATACATCCTATCTCTGCCCATGCTTTTGCTAATTTAGAGTCGATTTCCACAGCTTTTTGACAAGCTTCCAATGCCTTGTTGTAGTTCCCCATCTCCTCATAGCAAATCCCTAGATTGTTCCAATAGATTGCATCCCTTGGATCAAGCTCAATGGCCTTGCTGTAATACTCTATCGCCTTTTCGCGATTGCCCAAATTGTTATAGGCAAAGCCCATGCCGTTCCAGGCAGGTGCAAGATTCGGGTCAATTTCTACGGCTTTTTGCTGGCACTCAACAGACTGGCTGTATTTGCCTAAGCCATCATAGGAGCGTCCCATATTGTACCATGGGGTTGCATATTTCCGATCTATCTCCACGGCTTTTCTAAAGTATTCGATGGCTGTCCTATAATCCTTTCGGTTATACCGTTCCATGCCCTGCTCATTCCACTGCACCGCCGTGAACTCGTCCTCATTGCGCTTCACTTCCCGATTGATTTCCTGCTTTTGGGATTCCGATGCGGTCTTGTACCTTTCCTTGAGTTCCGCCAGCTCCGCATTGACGCGTGCAAGGTCCGCCTCCAGTTCCTTATTGCGCTGCACTGCCTCCACAAAGGTCTGCCTGTCCTGCCGCAGCTGGTCGGTGATGCTGCCCGTGTCCACCACCGCTTTCATGTGGCAATGATACTGTATCACCGTGCCGCCCAGCACCTCCGGCGTGACATTATCTTCCTTCACTTCCAGCACAGCAGCAGAGATGGTCCTTATCTCGTCCCGGGTGAGCTTCCCCTTCTTCACCTCGGTCATCCCCGCCACATACAGCCCCGCCTGCTCGCTGGCCGCCCGCCTGGCATCCGCCCGGGCTCTTTCCTTGGCCACAGCCGCATTCTCCTCCGGCCCGTCACCCATGATGTAGTACCCGTCCGCCTCAATGACGCGAACCTCCGCAAAGGCTGCCATGGGGTCAGCCACGCCCCAAACCACTGTAAACGCCGCCCCGAGCCCTAAGGCCGCCAGAGGAGCCTGATGTATGATCTGCATATTCTCACCTTCTCCAAAAATATCAAAACTAATTTAAAGGAAGCAACAGGTTCGCCACCCTTATAATATTTCCGCTTCTTCAAGAGAAGCCGGCAAAACAACCTTCAGATTGTTAAGCGGAATGTAAAGCCAGTCGATTTCCTCTCCACCGTCTTCGGTAAAGCCTATTGCGCCCATTGGAGCAAGCAAATAGAAAGTTTCATCGTATTCGTCCGGTTGTATTCCATACTCTGCATCGTTGATTTCAGCCATAGCCAGGAGCGTTTTCAAATCCGAATTATCATCTGTTCCGCGAAAGCTCCAGCCGTTAGTTATTTTTCCTGCTGCTTTTGCTGCTTCTGTAAGGCTCATATAACGTTCTAATTGCATAATTTTACCTCCTGTCACTTCACCAAAATATTGTTGCAATACTTACAACGATCATTTTTAATTTTGTTTTCTCTGCCACAAATCGGGCAGATCAGATATCTGTCAAGAGACTTGTCATATTTTTCGTAAAAACCATTAAGCTGCGGATGATAGCGCACCCGATCGCCTATGCGAAAATAGTCGTAGTATTTTGTGGTCTTTCGCTCCTCCAAAGTCTTTTTTTGTCCATCGGTTGTACGAAAAACTAACACATAGGTTATCCATTTTTCATACATAGGGATAGCATCCTCATCTTTTGGGGTTAAATTTCTCGTGTTTTCCTCTTTATATTTGTCCACAAGTACACCTTCCCAAGGCTTATCACTCTTTTCTTGATATGAATCAAAGAGATAAAATGCACCTATGGCAAAACTAAAAAATCCACCTACAAGGAATCCCATGGGAAAACCGATATCTTCGATCACACAACCCAGAAGGCCAAGGAAAACAAACGGCACGGGCATTATTTTTTTATAGTATTTGCAGTATTTTCTCTGCTTTTTGCCACAGCTGCAACAAGTTCCGGGTTAAAGGCCAGTTGAGAAAACCCCGCCGAAAGATTTTGCCTTTGAGAGAGCATATTCAACCACCATTTCCTTTTTAGTCTACCATCAGCCAAATTGTCAGGCGTTGTTTTTACTGAGTGGCTTTCTCCTCCTGGTAATAATCCAGATTGTTCTTGTACGCCTCTTCGCTTGGGTCAATCTCCAAAGCCTTTCGGGTACATTCGATAGCCTTGTCTAGATTGCCCAGCTCGTAATAGTTGAATCCCATATTGCTCCAAGCCCTGGCATTCTGTGGGTCAATGCCTATGACCTTTTGATAGCACTCAATAGCCTTGCCATAGTCGCCCGATCTATCATACGTATCTCCCATATTGATCCAAGGATCTGCATACCTCGGATTGATTTCTATGGATTTCCGATAACATTCAATAGCCCTATTGTAGTTGTCAAGTTTATCATAGGAAGCTCCCATATTGTTCCAGGCTTCTGCAGATCTTATGTCCAGCTCGATGGCTTTACTGTAACATTCGATGGCTTTGCTATAGTTACCCAATCCGTGACAGGCATATCCCATATTGATCCAAGGTGCTGCACACTCTGGTTCAAGCTCAACGGCTTTGCTGCAATATTCGATGGCTTTGCTATACTCACCAATCATGTCACAGACATATCCCATATTGCTCCAAGGCGCTGCATATTTTGGATCCAGCTCGATGGCTTTCTGGTAAAATTCTACGGTCTTCTCAAGATCGCCCAAACTTTCATAAGCAGACCCCATATTGTTATAAGCGATAGCATAATTCGAGTCAATTTCAATGGCTTTTAGGAAACATTCTATAGCTTTCTGATAGCGCTTGCGGTTACAAAGCTTCATACCTTTTTCATTCCACTCGATTGCCTCGAATTGTTGCTCGTTCTGCTTAATCTCCTCGTTGATGCGCTGTTTTTCGGCTGCTGTTGCTCTTTGATACTCGGCTTTCAAGCGCTCAATTTCAGCATTCACCTTGGCAAGCTCTTCTTCGACTTCATTGTTGCGCCGCACCATTTCTACTTTGTCCATTTCGCTTTGGTTTAGCACTTCCATAATGGTCGACGTATCCACTACTGCCGTCACGTAGGCATGATAGCGGATTGTCTGTCCGTCCGCAAAGGCTTCGGGGATTACCTTGACCGGCTCCTTCACAGCCAAAACCGTGGCAGTAATGGCGCGTACCTCATCCTGAGTGATGCTGCCCCTTTGGGTGGCGAAAAAGCTCTCCACAAAGACACCCGCCTTTTCGGCGGCTCTTTTAGTCGCATCCGCAATGGCCCGCTGTTTGGCAATATCCATGCGTTCCTCCGTGCCATCCCCCATCATGTAGTACCCTTCCGCCTCCACCTCACGGGTTTCTGCAAAAGCAGCCATGGGGTCGGCTACGCCGTAAACAACCGTAAATGCTGCGCCCAGGCCAAGAGCTGCCAGGTTCATTGGTGTTATGATTTGCATTTTGCTTACCTCCACAAATATATCAAGTTCAAATTTCTTTACCAATCGGATTCGTAGTCGGATTTGTAACGAATATAGGATCTGCCGCTTGCGTCTTCGCTTGCAACCTCTATATAATATCCGCCACCAACGAGTTTTTCCATAGCCTTCCATTTCGCTGCATAACAGATGCAGATGGGATTGAAGTAAATATCACCAGCTGCAGTGTTATGAAGCTGCAAATCTTTATCTACATAAGTAGAATTCGCAATCCATCTGATTTCTTCCATACTGTAACGCTTTCTTGCCTCTTCCATGCATTTGTCGGCATAAAACACAGCACGTTCATAATCCGGCTGTTTTGCACAGCAAAACAGCTCAGCCAAATAAGCGCAAGCCTCAAAATCGTGCGTATGAGAAGCATAGACTCTTTCTATATGCGATTGGAATTCGTGCGCGTTTGCACCATTATAGCGCGCCACATGAAAGGCAAATTTCAATGCGGTCGAATTATTCGGATCAAGAGCAATAAGTTTTTCCCATGTTTCCATACCATTTTCCTTATTATCTTCCTTGATGAGCTTGTCCAGCACCATCTCACACTCTGCAATCTGCGCCTTGTTGCGTATGGGGGTCAGCTGGCGCAGCACATCTTCGGTAATATCATCGCTATCGGCAGCAGCGATGATATGGCAAAGCACCGTGATATTGTTCTCGCTGTCTGTATCATAACTGTACTGCATATCCTTTACGCTCAGTATGGCAGCAGCAATAATCTGTATCTCATCCCTGGTCAGTTTCGTATTGTGGATCTCGGAATAGCTCTTCACGAGGGCGCTCACCTGCTCGGCAGCCATGCGAAGGGCATCTTTATGCGCCTTCTCCCTTGCCTCGGCAAGATTCTTCGCCTCCGTGCCGATGAAATACTGCCCCGTCACCTCTACCTGGCGCACCTCGGCCAAGGCTGCTGCAGGATTTGCTGTGCCCCAGAAAATTGTAACTGACATGCCCATGCCAAGAATGGCACAAGCAGCCCGTCGCGTCATTCGCATATAAATCAGCTCCTTAAAAAGATTCCATCATTGACCGATCCGTGCTTTGCATGACTGCCGTCCTGCCAAAAGCTGAGGCGGCAACCGCACGACTATTCTTCTTCTTCGAATTTATGCTGCCAATACCTTAAATCGCTTTGATAACTATACTCGTCCGGATCGATTTCAAGAGCCTTTCTTAGGCATTCCATGCATTTTTCATAGTTGCCTGCACCACCATAAGCGCCTCCAAGCACTTGCCAATTCAGTCCATCATTGGGGTTCAGTTCTACGGCTTTTTGCCCATATATGATTGCGTTATCGTAATCGTGCAAGTTGTTGTAGGCCAGGCATAAGCGATGGGCCGTGAATTCATCATCAGGATCAAGGTCAAATGCCCGCTGGAGACACTCGGCAGCTTTTTGATCTTCGTGCAGGTAATAGAGATAAGCTTTTCCCAACTCACTCCACGAATCTGCCAGTTTCGGATCAACTTCAACAGCTTTTTGATAATATACTAAGGCTGCCTTGCCTCCATCTGTCAGCCAAACCAACTCACCCATATTCATCCATGGAACCGCAAAGGTAGGATCTATCTCGACAGCCTTCCTGTAACATTCCATAGCTTCTTCGAACTGCCCCTGACGTTGTTCATGAGCGCGACCTTTTTGGTTCCACTCAATAGCCTCGAACCGTCGCTCGTTCTGTTTGACTTCCTCGTTGATGCGCTGCTTGTCGGCTTCTGTTGCACTTTGGTGCTCGGCTTTCAAGCGTTCAATTCCGGCATTCACCCTGGCAAGCTCTGCCTCAATTTCATTGTTGCGCCGCACCAGTTTCGCTTTGTCATTGTCGCTTTGGTTTAGCACCTTCTCAATGGTCACCGTGTCTACCACTGCCATCACATAGGCATGATAGCGGAGGGCCTGTCCGTCCGCAATGACTTCGGGGATTACCTTGACCGGCTCCTTCACAGCCAAAACCACGGAGGTAATGGCGCGCACCTCGTCCTGCGTGATTTTCCCCATGCGCGTGGCGGAAAAACTCTCCACAAAGACACCCGCCTTTTCGGCGGCTCTTTGGGTAGCATTCGCAATGGCTCTCTGCTGGGCAACGTCAAGACGTTCCTCTGTGCCGTCCCCCATCATGTAGTACCCTTCCGCCTCCACCTCACGGGTTTCCGCAAGAGCCGCCACGGGATCAGCAACGCCCCAAACAATCGTAAACGCCGCCCCCAGCCCTAAGGCTGCCAGTGGAGCCTGATGTATGATCTGCATGAAGAATCACTCCTTTGCATTTTGCCAAGTATGGCTGCACCTGTCATTGACAGTGAAATATGGTAAGGATATACTGATATCAATAGAATCGACGAATCCACAAGAGCGTGCCGCATTTACTACTCGTATCAAGGCACAA
>JAGBLH010000064.1 GCA_017635515.1 Selenomonas sp. | reverse complement strand
GGAGCTGGCGCCGGTTCAGGCTCCATATTGGCCTCCCCGTTCATCAGGGATTCCACCATCTCCTTGGCCACATGGACGGGCAGGATCTGCATGATCTCGCTGTCGATGAGGCCATCTACCTCCATGCGGAAAGAAATGCGCACGATAGGGTCATCGTTGCCGATGATTTCCGTGACCTTGTCCTCCGCCCCCAAATCGATGAGATTCACCCGCGGAGGCGAAATATCGATTTTCTTATTGAACATGGAGGAAAGGGAGGTAGCCACCGTGCCCATCATCTGGTTCATGGACTCGCCCACGGCACTCATCTGGATCTCACCGATATTGGTATCCGGATTGGTACCGTCACCGCCCATCATGAGATCTGCGATGATGGCAGCATCCTGAGCCTGGATGGCCAGCACGTTGTTGCCATCGATGCCTATGGTGTAGCCTACCTCCACAATGAGGTAGGGCATGGGATAATGCTCCTTGATGAGACTCATGGTGGACACTGACACCGTGGGGGTGGTGATGTTCACCTTATGGCCCAGAAGCACTGAAAGGGTGGTGGCTGCGCTGCCCATGGAGATATTGCCTATCTCCCCCAGGGCATCCTTTTCAATATCTGACAGCACATCTGCGAACTGAGATGAATCATCAGACCCGGCATCAGCCGCCGGTCCGCCGCCTCCATCTGCCGACTCTCCCGCAGGCGCATCACTGCCCCCTGCCGGTGGCAAGCCGCCGTTCAAGAGAGCATCTATTTCCTCTTGCGAGATCATATCGTCACTCATTGGCTTCTTCATCTCCTTCGTTCAGGATCTCATCTTCACTCAAGATCCTGGTAATTTGCACCGCCATCTTTTTGCCAGAAGTTCCCGGGCGGCAGAAGAACTTGGCCTTGCGACCTATCCTGCATTTTAATTCGTCATCCACCTTGGTGTCAAGTTGGAGCACATCACCAAAGCCCAAGGTAAGGAATTCGTTGATAGTGATATTGATATCCCCCATTTCCACCAGGAACGGCACCTTGGTCCTCTCGATTTTCCTTTGCAGGATCTTAACCTGCTCAGGATCATCATCCTTGGAAACCGAGGACGCCACCCAGAAGGTAGTAGTGAGCTTGGACATGACAGGCTCCAATACCAGATAAGGTATGCAGATATTCATCATGCCCTCTACCTCTCCCACCTTCATCTGGATGGTCACGATGACCACCATGTCACTGGGGGGCACTATCTGGGTAAACTGGGGATTTGATTCCGTAGCCTCCAGGCTGGGATAGAACTCCACCACATTGGCCCAAGCCTCCTTCAGGTGGCTAGTGGCCTTCTCCACAAAGCGCCGCATGACGGCTTCCTCTATCTCTGTCAGGACGCGGGTCTTGACTCCGCTCTTACCCTCACCGCCGAAGACTCGGTCGATGAAGGCAAAGGCAATCTCTGTGTTGACCTCCATGATGATGTTGCCCTTGAGGGGCGGCACCGCCAGTATGCTGATCACCGAAGGATTGGCCAGGGACTGGACAAACTCCTGGTAAGTCAGCTGCTCCACCGAGGCTACTTCTACATTCACAATAGTACGCAGATGGGTGGAAAGATACGTATTTAAGAGCCTTGAGAAGCTCTCATGGAGCATAAACAAGGTGCGAATCTGGTCCTTGGAAAATTTGTCAGGGCGCTTGAAGTCGTATGATTTGACTTTTTTCTGTTCTTCGTCTGCTTTGACCTCTTCCGCAGATACCGAGCCGTCCGACAGTGCAGATAGCAGCTTGTCTATCTCGGATTGGGAAAGTACATCATCTGCCAATCTTCGCCCTCCTTCCTGCTTTATTCAAGACTGGTCACTGGAGCAGGAAGCTAGTGATATAGACATCATACACGGAACCTTGCCCTAAGCGCTCGTTGAGTTCGTCCTTCAGCTTCTTCTTCAGTTCATCCTGCTTGGCAGCGTCAAACTCATCCAGCTTGGCGCTCCTGAGCATCTGCATGGTAGTGTCCAGGATCTTGGTCTCTGCCATGGGTTGAAGGACACCTTCCACTATGTTGTCCTTCTTGCCTGGGTTCATCTCCAGCACAATGCTGGCCTTGAGGAACTTGCCAGCCTTCTGGCCGCCCACGTTCACCAGTATTCCTTCCTTGGCATCGCCAAGCTTGATGAATACTCCCGGGTCATGGTGCTCATTGACTGACTCAGTCTGAGGATTGGACATCATCTTCGTGGTCACGAAGAAAGAAATGCCCCCCGCCAGTATCAAACCTACCAGCACAAGCACTACGACCAATATGATGGGAGATTTCTTTTTTTCTGGCGCTGATTCTTGTTCTTTCTCTTCGTCAGCCATTTATAAATCCCTCCATTTGAGCATGAATTGCATCTTATTTAGAATTTTAGCGCCTTGCGATACTTCATCACCCGGCGGACAATCTCGTCCATGGGCTCCTCTACAATCAGCTTCTTGCCATTCAAGAGGGTGATGACCGTGTCCGGCGTCTCTTCCACAGTTTCTATTATTTCGGCATTGAGTACAAATTCTCCTTTTTTATTTGTCTGGGAATTGAATCTTGTAAGTTTTATCATTTTTACATCCCCCTGACCCGGAAGCACTCTTCTGCTCCCCTGCAAACAAAATTCAAGTACGCTAAAAATACACTAAGAATGCTCTTGCCTTTACTTTTCGTCACAGATAGGCCATTTCCCTTTTTTTCTTCTCATTTTTCCCACGAAAAAAAAGACAGCAACTGGAAAGGAGTCCTGTGCTGTCTTTTCTCAGTTCATTTTTTCAGCTGTCGCTGTTTTCGGTGCTTTCACCGCTGCCGGCATTTCCAGCACCTATGCGAGTGATATCGGCTATCTTCACCTGATAGGTATGTCCATTCTCCTCAGCAATAATGGTGGGACTGCCATCAGAAAGGCTGACACCTGCCACCTTGCCCTCATGCTTCACTGAGCTGACCTTCACATTGCCTTCCTCGTCCGTGTAGCTATTGGATTCATTCCATTGCAGGTCCTGGCCGATCATATGGCTGAGCTGGCCTACCAGCACAGAGGTATCGATATTGCTCACCAGAGTTGAGACATTGGCCAGCCCGTCTGACACGTTGGTCATCTGCTCCAAAGCGGAGAACTGTGCCAGCTGCGCCAGATACTCGCCATTGTCCTGCGGATTCAGGGGATCCTGATACTGCATCTGGGTCACCAGGAGCTGCAGGAAGGCATCCTTGCCCAGAGCTGAATTATCTTTCACCGCCGTAGCGGCCTGATCTGCCGAATATTTGGCGGCATCATAGGTTACGCCATTTACAGTAATAGTATTCAGAGCTGTTGAGTCCGACATAATATCCCTCTTCTCTTCTGCATCTTAAACGCGATAGTCTACTCCATCTTCCGCAAGGCTTTCCTGGCTCTGGGAAATTGCCGCTGCTGCCAGGTCATCTGCTTCCTCTGCATAATCCTCAGGCTGCCTGTCTCCATTGAATCTTCTCTCCCGACCTTGCTGCCAGGCCTGCTGACCCTGGCCCTGGGGAAGCTGCCCATCTGGAAGCCCCGAGAAGACTTCCACGCTATCCACCTTGAGCCCCTGGTCGCTGAGTTCCTGGCGGAGCTGCACCAGAGAGTTTTCGATGATAGTGCGGACCTGGGCGTTGTCGCTGTGGAAAGATGCCGTAACAGCTCCGCCTTCTGTCACGGAAATCTTCAAGGTGAGGTCACCCAAATGCTCAGGCTTCAGGTGGATTACCATCTCAGTGCTTTCGCCGCTCCTGATCAGGCGAGCCTGCTCCACGATCTGGCGGGGCACCTCATAGTCCGTCTGAGCTGCAGGGGGAGCCTGTGAGCTATCCACAGGAGCTGCCTCCTGCAAGTGCTGCTGGAAGCTGCCTGCCTGCACCGCGCCGGCATTCTGAGGCATCGTCAGAGGAGCAGCTGCCTCGTCAGCCTCCATGGACGCAGCTGCCATTTCTCCTTGGAAGGACTGGGAGCCGCCCTCTCTTCCCTGCCCAAAGGAACCTTCTCCCCTTGCTTCCTGCCCCTGCATGGCCCGCAATGGCCAGGCTTCAGGCTTCTCCACGGGAAGGTCATTTCCCAAGACCGATTGCCCGCTCTCCTGCCGGACAGCCGCTCTCTCAGCAGCTGCCGCCATCATCTGGGGCTGTCGGGACTCAATGTCAGGAGCTTCCACTGCCTGCTGGTTCCGAACAACCTGCTGATAGGTCACGCCGACAGGTTCCTTATCCTTCAGAACTGTCACAGGCTCCTGAGGTGCAGGCACCTCAGGAGTTTCCGGCACCTGCCGGGGCTGCCTTGCAGTCTGACGGTATGTCATCACGGTTGGTTCTGCGCTGCTTGCAGGCATCTCTTCCTTGGGGCCGCTAGGCAACTCAACAGTTTCAGCTGTCTGTCGAACCGGTGCTGCAGCCTGACGATTCGATATCACCGATGCTTCTGTGCCACTCGCGGGCATCGCTTCCTGATTGGAATTCCGAGCGGCAGTCAAGAACTCAGCCACTTCGGTTGCCTGCTGAACCGGCGCTGCAGCCTGACGATTCGACATCACCGTTGCTTCTGCGCCACTCACGGGCATCGCTTCCTGATTGGAATTCCGAGTGGCAGTCAAGAACTCAGCAGCTTCGGTTGCCTGCTGAATCGGCGCTGCAGCCTGACGGTTCGCCATCACCGGTGCTTCTGCGCTACTCGCAGGTATCACTTCCTGGGGTGAAGCCTGCCTGTCAACAGTTTCCGGCACCTGACGAAGGCTCTGCGCGGGCGTTTCCATGGCTGGTGCTGCCTGTTGTCTTAGGTGCAAGCCAAGGGGACTGCCCTGCGGTACCTGACCAAAAGGCTGCCGTAATCCCCCACTGACTTCCGTACTCTCCTGCCAGCTGCGGTGATCATCTGCCTCTCCTGGCAGCTGCTGCATGGCATTTCTGGCCGTCTGCCGCAAGGCCAGGGCCAGAGGATCAGTAGGCTCCCTTGCTGCCAAGGGCGTGCCCAGCTGCCAGAGATTCTGCTGAAGGGCACCAGCCTTCTGCTTCCCTTCAGCAGCTGAAGCCACGGCAGTCCCCTGCCCAGCCCTCTCCTGGGTGGAGTAGGGTTGCTCTGTGCCAACAGCCTGAGGCCCTTCTTCCGCCTGGCCCCCCTGAAGTGCAGCTTTCAGCCTGGCCTTGGCCTCTTCCCTTTGACTGGAGGTCAGATCACCTGAAAGCATCGCCAAAAAGTCACGATTCCTTACCTTCGCTTCGTCGCTTTGAGGCAGGAGGCTTCTCAGGTTCTTTTCCTCTCTTGCCGAAATATTTTTTTCCTCTATCAAATCTCCACTTGTCAGTATGCTTCCCGAAAGCTCTGCCACAGCAGCAGGCGCTTCTATCTGCACCTTTTCATCAGGCAGCTGCTGTACCGGCAGTGACATGACCATGGCCAGAGAGCTATGGGGCACGCCTTCCCTGCCATTGCCGCCATCTCTTGCCTCCATGTCTTGTGGAGTTTCATCCTTGCCTGTTGATGCCAACTCATCTTGGACCTCTTGCTGCAAGCGGCCCAGTGCTTCATCGAACTTCCCTTTCGATGAGCTGTCAAGGGCGCTGCCCAAGCCTTTGCCTACCTTGACAGGGACTCCAGCCTGCACTCCCAGCGCCATAACATTTGCGTTTGTCATCCGGCTCGCACCTCCTCTCAAGTTATGTATCGACAAAAAGGACAGATTCCTTAAGCCAAAAATGGAATCCGTCCCTGATTTTTGCCATTTATTTTTCAGTTTCACTGGGCAGGAGCAGCTTCATTCTTCACCGTCGCGCCCTCTCCCTGACGAGCCTCCGCCTCCAACTGCTTCTCAATGTCTGCGGCAGTCTGGAGGTTCTTCTTCGTGCCTTCATAGATAAGCTGAGTCAGGCGGGCCGCCTTGGCCGGCTCAAATTCCGACAGGACTTTCGAGGCCGTGCCCTCATCCATCTTCTGGAGAATGGTCACCGCCAGATCGTCATCCAGGGCATCCATGGCCTCCGCCGCATCCTTGGGCTTCATGCCATTGTAGAGGCGCGCCAGCTTCGAGACTCTCTTTTTTTCCGCAGACTCCCGCTGCTTCATCTGCTCCTCTATTTCCTTCTTGGTCAGAGTGATTTTCTTGGACTGCTTTTTCTCTTCAGTCTTGGGCTTCACATCTTCCAAGGGCTTCTCTTCCATTTCCTCCTGAGGCGGGGCGGGCTTCACGAAATACTCGCCCACCACTGGCAGTTTGTATAGCCCCAGTTTTTCATTCATTTCCGCCGTGTCAAAGATGCGCAGATAAACCCCCAGGGCAAAGCCGCCTATGACCAGTGCCAAGAGCAGGAAAAGCATCAGAATGATTTTGAAGATTTTCTTTCCCCCGCTTTTTTTCTCTGCCATCTTATCTCCTGCCTTCGTTCATAGTAGGTATGCTTCAATGATAAAGGTCAAGGACCTTGTCAACGTAATCCTGTGTCTCAGGATAGGGAGGCACGCCTCCATACTTCTTCACGGCATTGGGGCCCGCATTGTAGGCTGCCACGGCCTTCTTCACATCCCCGCCGAAATTGTCCAGCATCTGCCGCAGATATTTGGCGCCACCCTCAATATTCTGCTGCTTGTCATAAGGATTGATTCCTAGGGAAGCCGCCGTCTCTGGCATCAGCTGCATGACCCCGATGGCACCAGCCGGGGACTGCGCCCCCTGATTGCCGCCAGATTCCACCTCGGCTACCGCCGAGACCAGTTTGGGATCCACCTGATACTTGTCAGAGGCAGCCTTGACCAGCTGGCTCAGGGAAGCATCAGAGAGCAGGGTGCCTCCGCCCTTGGTATGGGGTGCATAGCCTGTGAGCTTTACCTCACGGGGACGCTGGCCATCCTTTGCGGCAGCAGCGCTTGCCGCCTCAGGTGCCTTGGCAGCTGCCGCGCCTTCTGCCTGGGGCAGCTGGTCCTTTTCCCCTTGGTGGATAGCCTTGTTCAGCACGCTGTCAAAATCCATGCCCGGCACGCCGCCCGGAATGCCAAACTTATCCTGAATGGCCGCAATACGAGCCTGTATATGCCTTACCCCCGACAAATCCATTTCAATCATGAAGCTGCCTCCCTCCTGGCCCTCATGGTGAGCTGAAGGCCCAGCTCATCGAGGAATTTCTGCTCCTCGAACATCACCTGCTCATTGTACTCCCGCAGGCGCTTTTCCTTCAGCTGCTCAATGCTCTTCAGATAGGTCATGACTTCCATCAGGGCCTTCAGCTTTTTCTGCCGCTCCTCCCTGGTATGGAGGATGATATCCCTCTGTATCTCAATCTGCTCCCGCTTCCAGGCAAAGAAGCGGTTGTAGCTCGTGATCCTGCCAATGGTGACCCTGGTGCCTTCCCGGGAAATGTTCTCATAGTCCCGCTGGCCCTGCTCCATTTCATTTATCAGCAGCTGCAGCTGCTCCTTCTGTTCTTCCAGCCGCCTGGAAACCTCGGCAAATTTCACTTCCGCATCTTCCTTTTTCATGCGGGTGACTTTCAGCAGGGTTTCCAGCTGGAACTTGAACTTTTTCATGCTTCATCACCCTGAAATGCCCGTCAGCTTCTGTTCCGTGGTCTCAAAGGAGTCCACCTCGAAGATGCCCTGGCAGAGGAAGTCATTGATGCTGTCGATTTTCTGCACAGCCTCGTCTATCTTCTGGCTGGAACCCTTCACATAGGCCCCGATATGGATGAGGTCTTCTGCTTCTTTATACACCGCCATGAGCTGCCGCATGGACTGGGCAGCCTTCAGGTGCCTGTCCTCCACCACTTCGTTCATGACACGGCTGACGCTTGACAGTATGTCTATGGCAGGGAAGTGGTTCTGGGCTGCAATGGCACGGGACAGCACGATATGGCCGTCCAGGATGCTTCGCACTGCATCGGCGATGGGCTCATTCATGTCATCGCCATCTACCAGCACCGTGTAGATGCCTGTGATGGAACCCTTGTCGCTGGTGCCCGCCCGCTCCAAAAGCCTGGGCAGAAGGGCAAAGACCGAAGGGGTATACCCACGGGTAGCAGGTGGCTCCCCGATGGTCAGGCCCACCTCGCGCTGGGCCATGGCAAAGCGGGTGACAGAATCCATCATGAGGATGACCTTGTGCCCTTGGTCGCGGAAATACTCCGCAATGGCGGTGGCGGTCATGGCTCCCTTGATGCGCACCAGCGCCGGGGTATCGGAGGTGGCTACCACCACCACGGAGCGCTTGAGTCCTTCCTCCCCCAGATCCCTCTCGATGAAGTCGCGCACCTCACGGCCACGCTCTCCCACCAGAGCGATGACGCTGATATCAGCCTCGGTATTCCTGGCAATCATGGAAAGGAGGGTGGACTTGCCCACCCCGGAGCCTGCCATGATGCCGATGCGCTGCCCCTCCCCCATGGTGATGAGGCCATCTATGGCCCTGACCCCCACGTAAAGGCTGTTCTTGATGCGGGGACGGGTAAGTGGCGGCGGCGGCGGTGCCTGCAGGGGATATTCCTTTTTCATGAGCAGGGGGCCCTTGCCATCCATGGGATTGCCCAGGCCGTCCAGCACCCGTCCCAAAAGTTCGGGGCCTACCTTGACCTGAAGCATCTTCTGGGCAGACACCACTTCGCAGCCCGGCCCTATGCCCTGCATCTCGCCAACGGGCATGAGCATGACATAGCCCTCCCGGAACCCCACCACCTCGGCGGGGATAGGAGGCACATCGGGGAAGTGGGAGTTGACATAGCAAAGCTCCCCCACGCTCACCGTGGGGCCCTGGGACTCGATGACCAGGCCGATGACCTGGGTTACCTTGCCAGTGAGCTTCATGCTGTGGCAGCCTGCAATGGCTTCCCTGAACTTGTCGATATCAACCTGCACAGGCCTCACGCCCAGCCCCCCTTCCAGTCAAAGTCACATCTTCACTTCCAGCACCGCCTGACGGATAAGTTCCATCTGGGTGGCCAGGCGTGCATCCACGCTGCCATTGGGTGTCTCCACCATGCAGTCCCCGGGTTTCAGGGCCTCATCGGCGTGTATTTCCAGCACTGCATCACCGGCAGTGAGGATCTGCCGCAGTTCATCCCTGGCCATGAGCACAAAATCATAGGAGGCAGGCGGCACAGTCACCACCAGCCTCTTCTGGTCATTTACCTTGAGGATTGCCTCCCTGACCAAAGGCAGGACCATCTGGGGCACATCTATGAAGTGCTGAGGCAGCACTTTTTCCACGACTCCCATGGCGATGGCTATCACATCATCCTCTGCCTTCTGCAGGTAGTCAAAAGTAGCTTCCTCTGCGTCCCGCAAGGTCTTTTCTGCCCTGGCAGCAGAGGCATTGAGCTCGTCCTGGAGGCTCTGGCGGATTTCTTTCTCCCCGTCCTCCCGTCCTTGCTTCAGTCCCTCTTCGTAGCCCTTGGTGCGGGCTTCCTCTTTCAAGGCTTCTATTTCAGCCCTGGCTTCTTCCATGAGCCGGTCATACTCAGCCTGCCCCTCCTGCTTCAGGAGGGCAGCCTGATTTTCAGCTTCGCTGATCATTTCCTTGGCGTGCTGTTCCTTGGCGGAGATTTCCTCCATCAGCCGGGCCAAGGCCTCCTCGTCCACTCCCGGCTCCTCCTCTGCCTCGCGGGGCTTTGAGGGAGCCGGCGGCGCTTCGATGGAACGAGGAGTTTCCTGCCACTGAGCGTACTTGATGACCTTAGACAATCATCTCGTCTCCCTGTCCGCGGGAAATCACAATCTCGCCCTTGTCCTCCAGCGCCCGGATGACATTGACGACTTTCTGCTGTGCTTCCTCTACATCTCTGATCTTCACAGGGCCCATGAATTCGATTTCTTCACGCAGCATATCTGCCGCACGCTTGGACATATTCCTGTAGACCTTGTCTGCCACCTCGCCCTGGGTGCCCTTGAGGGCCAGGGAAAGATCCTTGGTATCCACTTCTCTGAGCACCATCTGCAGGGAGCGGTCGTCCAGCTGGACGATATCCTCGAACACGAACATGAGGCGCTTGATTTCCTCGGCCAGTTCGGGGCTGTCCACTTCCAAAGTCTCGATGATGGATTTCTCTGTGGTGCGGTCCACCCGGTTGAGGACTTCCACGATGGCCTTGACGCCGCCTGCGGTAGTGAAGTCCTGGGTAACCAGAGCCGACAGCTTCCTTTCCAGCACGCGCTCCACCTCTCTCACGATATCCGGGGATGTGCGGTCCATGACCGCAATGCGCCGGGCCACATCCGCCTGGGACTCAGGCGGCAGGGAGCCAAGGATGGTACTGGCCTGATCCGGCTCCAGATAAGCCATGATGAGGGCTATGGTCTGGGGATGCTCATTCTGGATGAAGTTCATGAGCTGGGAGGGGTCAGTCTTCCTCAGGAAATCAAAGGGACGCACCTGAAGGCTGGTAGTGAGGCGGTTGATGATATCCATGGCCTTGTCGGCCCCCAGGGCCTTCTCGAGCACATTCTGGGCATATTCCAAGCCGCCGCTGGAGATGTAGTCACGAGCCATGGCCATCTGGTAAAACTCGCTGATGACCTCAGCCTTCTGTTCTGAGCTGACCTGCTTATGGTTGGCTATCTCCAGGGTAATCCTTTCAATTTCCTCATCATCCATATGCTGGAACAGCTTGGCCGAGTATTCCGGCCCCAATGCTATGAATAATATGGCGGCTTTCTCCTGATTGGAAAGCTCACCTTCTTCATCATCGTACATATCAGCCATAAGCCATCATTCCTCCGCCAGCCAAGTCTTGATGAGCATAGCAACCTCCGCCGGTTTCTGGTCGATAAGCTGCTGCAGCGTCTGCTTCTCGTTGAGCTGCTTCTGCTCTTCCTCGGTAAGTTCTTCTTCTTCGATCTCTCCTGCTTCCACCAGAGCCGCCCTTTCTGCAGCGATTCTCTTCTCCTCTTCTTCCTGGGCCACCCGGGCTGCTTCTGCAGCTGCGGCCTCCTCCTGCTGCCTCTTGCGACGGCGCATGTAGAGAGCCAGGGCGATGAGGGCGATGATGAGGAGCGGTATGCCCACCTGCATGTAGAAGATGCGATCCTGACGATTCTTCTCTTCCTGCTCGGCGGCGGCCCTGCGGTCTGCGGCCTCAGTGCTGAAGGGCAGGGGCTCCACGGAAATGGTATCCCCACGCTCAGTATTGATGCCTGCGGCGCTGGAAATGCTCCGCATGATGCTCTCCTGCTGGGTGGTATTGATGCTGTCATTTACCAGCACCGCCACCGTCAGGCGCTTGATGGAGCCAGGCGAAGCCACTGTGCGCTGCTTCTCTTCATTTATCTCATAGTTTTTCGTGGATTCCTTTTTCTCGTAATTGGCATTGGCCGTGCCTTCCTGGGCCACATAGCCCGGCACGTTTGACTCAACGCCAGCGGGGCCTCCGGGGTTGTTGGAGGTGCCCTCATAGGTCTCGTTGACATCCTGCTGGCTGCGGATGATGCCTGACTCATCCACCACAGGGGTGAAGGTCTGACGATCCGTCTGCCTGTCATCAAAGTCAAGCTCTACGCTGACCCGGGCAAAAGCCCTGCCCTCGCCCAAGGACTGATCAAGGAGGCTCTGGATATTCTTCTGGATGTTGTCCTGAACCTTCTTGGTCATCTCCAGCTGGGTCATGGTCTTCTGCTTGACATTCTGCTCATCGTCTTCATCAGGGTCATTGAGTATCTGTCCCGTATCATCCACGATGGTGATATTTTCAGGCTGCAGGCCCTGGATGCTGTGGGCAACCAGGTTCACGATGCCCTTGATTTCCTTCTTGGAAAGCTCGATGTTGGGACGCAGCCTCAGCATGATGGAAGCCGTAGCCGGCTTCTCATTCTTCTTATAGAGGCTGTCCTCCGGCAGCACGATGTGCACCCGGGCCTTTTCCACCGCCGCTATCTGCTCGATGGTGCGGGTTAGTTCCCCCTGCAGGGCCTGGAGGTAGTTGACCTTGTTCTGGAACTCCGTGACCCCCAGCTTGCTGTCATCAAAGATCTCAAAGCCTTTCTGTCCCCTGGGCAGTCCCTGGGTGGACAGATCCAGCCTGGCGTCATGCACATTCTTGGATGGTACCAGGATATTGGTTCCCAGCTTCGTTTCCTGTATTTCATATTCTATTTTGCTTTCTTTGAGCTTTGCTGCCACCTCGCCGGCATCCTTTGTTTCCATGCCTGTGAACAAAGGCACCATATCCGGCTTGCTGCCATACCAGAAACTCAGCCCCAGTATGACAAGGAGGAGTGCCAAAGCGGATCCTAACATAATGTAACGCTGTCGTTTGGTAAACTTCTCCCACAGCGCCAGATACCGCTCTTTCCAATCTCCCATGGTCTCAATCCCTTCGCGTCATCATTTATGCCCCATCAAACCTGCATACGCATGATTTCCTGATAGGCCTGCGTAGCCTTGTTGCGCAGCTGCAAAGTCAGCTGCAGGGCAAGGTCGGCCTTCTGGGCCGCCACTACGACTTGCGATATATCCTCTACTCTGCCGGCAGCCAGAAGGGCATTCTGCCGGTCTGACTCGATCTGCAGATTGTTCACCTCTTTGAGTGCCCCTTTCAGGTACTCGGCAAAGCTCTGCACTTCCTGAGGCTGCTCTGTCTCTCCCAAATGACTGGTGGCGTGCATGCTCACCGGCGTCATCTGCAAGGCTTCTATCTCCATAACTAACCCCTCCCCCTCTGGCAAAGGCTAAATCATCTCATCACTTGCCAATGTCCAGGGCCTTGCTGTACATGGCCTTGGCGGCATTGATGCTGGTGGTGTTGGCCTCATAGGCTCTGGAAGCAGTGATCATATCCACCATCTCTGCCACCACATTCACATTGGGCCTCTCCACATAACCTTCCGCATTGGCATCAGGGTGCCCAGGGTCATACACCAGGGGTCCCTGCTCGTTGTCTTCCCGAATCATCACGGCTCTCACGCCCTCACCGGCCTTGAGTTTGTTCATGGATTTTTCCAGGAAGTCGTTGAAGGTTTTCTTCCCCGTCCCCCTGGGCTCAAAGACTACGAAACGGCGGTGATAAGCTCCGCCCCGTTCCGTCCTGGTGGTGTTGGCATTGGCGATATTGTTGGAAATCACATCCATGCGCAGCCGCTCGGCGGTGAGGCCTGAGGCTGCCGTATCTATACCCATGAACATGCTCATGACATTACCTCTTGCTTTCTTGCCAGCTCAGAAGCCGTTAGCTCTGACCGCTGGTCATGACATTCTTCATCTTGGTGACAAAACCGCCCAGCTGCGTTGCCATGGCATTGTAGTACAGCTGGTTCTTGGCCATGTTGGCCATTTCCACATCTATGTCCACATTATTGTGGTCCACCCTCAAAGTAGTGGTGTCGTCCATCTCTATGGCAGGCTGCGCCTTTCCCCGCATGGGAATAGGCAGATGCCGGTCATGGGTGCGGACTATACCAAGCTTGCCCTGTTCATCATCAAGATGAAGCTCCTTGGCCAGTAAATCCTCAAAGTTCACATAGCTGCGCTTGAATTTTGGCGTGTTGACATTGGCGATGTTGTCGCTGATCACCTCATGGCGCATAGTAGCAGCCTTCATGCCTCTGGACAAATAATCAAAATTCGACGCATTCATGATCTGTTCCAACATGAGCAAGACACACTTCCTTTCCATAATAGCCCAAAGTGGCCCTTATGTACAGACTTCTAAGAAGATATTTTCTACGCAAGACACTTTTATCCTGCCCAAAGCAAGATTTTTTTCCTCCATTGGCCTGATTTGCCCCCACGGAGAAAAAAGAAGGCCATCCTCTGAGGGGACAGCCTTGCTTATCCTCATTTCTTGAAATAATCCATGGGATAAAGTTCCTTGGCATGGACAATATCTGCCTCAAACATGCGGTTCCAGGGAAAACGCACCTCTATCTCCCTGAGTGATTCAAAGGGAGGGAAATTGCCGTCTACAAAACTCTGCATCATGCGGGCAGAACGCTCGGACACCGCCTGGCGCTTGCCGTCCAGGCTGCCGTAGACCCCATCCCCCCGCAGCCAGGTGAGCTGGCGGGCAATGATGTTCCTGACATTGGCCTGATAGGCCCAGTCATCGAGATAGCGGGTAAGAAGCAGGTCTTTGACCGCCTCTTCCTTCATATACTTCGCCAGCATGCCCTCGCCAATCACAAAGCCGGAACTGTTGGTGGGAGTGTTCCAGCCGCTATAGGCCTTGAGCTTGAAGAGCATTTCCTTCTTCCTGAGGTTCTCCATCAGGGCGTTGTCTGAGCCGTTGGCATAGGCCACATCCGCAATGGCCACGGGGTACCCTTTGCCCACATAGTCCTTCACGATGTCCACGAAGTAATCTGTGCCCTCCCTGGTGCTGCCATCATTGCTGCGCCAGTTGGCCTCATAGGTCTTGCCATTGGGATTGGTATTCACCGCCAGCACCAGGTCTGCCTTCTCGGGTGAGCTCACCTGCAGGCCGCCGCCCACATTGATGGCAGAGTCAATGGAAGCACCCATAGTCTCGTCAGAATAAGCGGGAATGGTCTTTGGCCCACGCCCCCAGTTGTAGCGCACGTAGACAAAGGGCACCTCCCGCCTGATATCATTCACGGCCCTTGCCATGAGCAGCATGCCTATCTCGTCTATGCCCGCCATAGCCTGGAATTTGCTCTTTTCCAGCCTGCCTGAAGCAGAGAGCAGATGACGGCTCTCCAAATGCGTCTGGGAAAGGGGCGCATTGTCGTCCCGGCCCAATACCATATAGCTGAAAGTATTGGCCCCCACCAATTTCAGCAGGCTTTCATTGGCGGCGTAGTTCTTCTTCCTGCGGCCCAGCCAGTCCTGCAGATCCTTCTTCGGTATCAGCCGCTCAAGGAACAAGGCTTCCTTCTTCTCACGGTGGGTAAGCCCCTCTATTTCCTCCTTGTCCTTCAGTCCCGTATACCTGAAGATATCTGCGCCATATCTACTGTAGTAGTCGGGCTCCTCATGGCCGGAAGCCTCCCCGCTCCTTGGGGTGCGCATGATGGAGCTGAAGACATAGAGCTGCATATTGGGGTGAGTGGCGCGAAATTCCCTGAACCGTGCCACCCTGGCCTCAATCTCTGCCTGAGAGAAATTATGCTTCCTTGAACCCACCAGACTGCCGTATAACATGGCATCAGAGGAAATGACGGCCGCATCTGCCTCCTCAGAATTTTTTTCCAGCCATTGCCAGAGGGCATCTGGATTGCCGAGGTTCGTGCGGTTCCCCAGCTTTTCATCGGGGGGCACCACCACCTGATAGCCCAGCTTCTCCACCACTTCCGCCGTCTGCTTGTTGGAAATGGGGCGGTTGTCGTGGGGCACATAAATGATTTTTGGCACCGTATTCTTTGCTTTCTTCCGTGCCTCGCCTGCCACAGGCAGCACAAGCAGGGCAGCGCTCAAAAGCGCCACCGCTGCCATCATGAACTTCATCCCTGCTTTATTTCTCATATTACTTCCCATCACTGCCTGCCCCTGTCTCCTCCCCTTTGCTCTTAAGAAGCCCCTTGAGATCTGCCCTCACATCATCAGGTATATGCAGTTCCGTCTGGAACTCTATGCCCTTCTCCTTGGGGGTAGCCCCTTTGATTTCAATCATATCCAGCAGCCTGTGGCCGTGGAAGCTGGTCTGGCCGAAGGTGGAGGCCGCGAGCACCCTGCCGCAGTCCACCTTCACATCATTGTGGCTGATCTCTACGGGCAGTGCATCTGTGAACTCTGCCTTGCCCACCATGCGTTCCACCATGGACAGGGATACCCAGGAAAATATCCAGGACATGAGGCCATGCCCAGGCAGTCTTTTCTGCTGCACATGATAGACCATATAAGTCTTATCTCCCTGATGGATAAACTCCTTGATTTTCCCTGACAGCTTCAGCTCGCCCTTGGCAGTGGAAGCCTGAATATCCAGCTTCCCATTCTCATGCGAATGGAGCACGAGGCTGCTGAGCCCCTGCTGGGGCCTCTTCTGCAGGCCCTGGCTGATGGCATCATTGATGACCTCATCGGGCACAAAGAGCTTGCCCTCGCTGATTTCCTTGAGGCTTTCCTTCGACCAGGTGCCGCGCACCACCTTGAGGGCAGGGCCGTAATCCTGCACCTTTTCCTTCAATTCTGCCCAGTCGATCTTCTGAATCTGCTCAACCCAGGCTGCCGGTAAATCCATTAACTGCCTGCCTCCTCCGTGCTTTCCTTCTTGGCGGCCCGCACATCTTCCCAAAGGTTGCGGGTCTTGTCATAAAGTTTAGGGTCACTGGACCTGATATTGTTGTCCCCAATGATCCTTGAGAGATACTGGGTGGCCTTTTCAATCTCGCCCATGCGGTAATAGATGGCTCCTATGAGGTACATGCAGAGACCATCTGACATGCCGTTCATGGGGTAAATCTCCGTTGTGAGGGACTTATCATAGAGCTCTGCCGCCCGCCCTAGCATCTCGATCTCATTTTCCTTCTCCCCGGCATCCCGGTAGACCCAGGCCAGCATGAGATAGAGGCCTGCCCTGCGGTTCAGGGAGGATTCCAGCATCTCCGCATAGAAGATGCCCAGCTTGAAGGAAGCCACAGCTTCGGCCTTGCCCCGATCCTCTACGAATTCCAGGGCCATCTTCCGGCTGGAGAGGAAGGCCGCTATCTTCTCCCTATGCTTGGCAGGCATGTTGCCCACAAAGATTTTCTCCTCGGCTGCAAAGCCGCAGTGCTCGCAGAACCAGATTTTATAGTAATAGGGATTGAAATCCTTATAGTGGACACACATATCCTCATCGGTGCTCAGGGTAATGAGCCGGGCCTTGGTCTTGGACACCCTGGTCATCTTGCCGCAGATAGGGCACTTCTTCTCCACCACAAAGGTATATTCGCTCATGGCATGTACCTCCAACCTATAAAACTACCGCTATCATAATAGCATACCACAATTTCATGAAAAAATGAATTAGAGGATTGCCGCAAAAACGGCAATCCTCTAATTCATCATATCTGCCAGCCCTCAGCGCTCATAGCGCACGCAAAGCTGTCTGAGCTTTTCCACGTCGACCTCCATGAGATAGCCGGGCTTCAGGCACCACTTCCAGTTGAAGCCCACGGTGCCAGGGGTATTCATGCGGCTGCGCTCGTCCATGGCCAGAAGATCCTGCATGGGCACCATGGCCAGGCGGGCATCGCTTGCATAGGCAAATTCAATCAGCTTCTCGCAGACCTCCCTGGGCCTGTCGCTCCTGGCATGGAGGAGCTCTGCCACGGCAGCTCCCATGGCATCGTCCACATCATGGTTATACCAGCCCACGGTGGTGTTGTTGTCGTGGGTGCCGGTGTAGACCACGCTGTTCTCAGGCGCCACGAAGCCGAAGCGGCCCATGTCACCGAAATGCAGGGTGAAGTGCAGTACCTTCATGCCCGGGAAGCCGCAGGCATCCCTGAGGGCCTCCACCTCGTCGGTGATGATGCCCAGATCCTCTGCCACGATGGGCATATGCCCCAGTTCCTTCCGGATTTCGTCAAAGAAAGGCTTGCAGGGGCCCTTGAGCCAGCGGCCGTTGATGGCAGTCTCTGCCTTGCCGTCCACTTCCCAATAAGACTCAAAGCCACGGAAGTGATCCACGCGCACGATGTCAACCAGCTCGTAGAGCTTCCTGAAGCGCTTCTTCCACCAGTCATAGTTCTCAGCTTCCATGGCCTGCCAGTTGTACTGGGGATTGCCCCAGAGCTGGCCCGTAGCGCTGAAGTAATCGGGCGGTACCCCTGCCACAGTCTTGGCCGTGCCATCAGGGTTGAGGTCAAAGAGCTTCTGGTTGGCCCAGGCATCGGCACTGTCATGGGAGACGAAGATGGGCATGTCACCCATGATTGCGACCCCGTGATTGCGGGCATATTCATGCAGCTTCTGCCACTGGGTATGGAAGAGATACTGCAGGAACTTCTCGTAGCCTACGGCCTCTTTGAGCTTGTCGGCCGTGACCTTCAGGGCCTGCGTGTCCCTGTGCTTCAAAGTCTTGGGCCACTCAATCCAGGAGGCTCCCTTCTGATCCTTCTTGATGGCCATGAAGAGGGCATAATCATCCAGCCAGTAGGCCTCACGCTGGCAGAAAGCCTCATACTCCCAATCCTTGTCAGCCTCTTTGGCAAACTTGGCATAGGCCTTCTTCAGGCACTTGCTCTTGAAGGCCTGCACCCGCTCGAAGTCCACGAAGGAGCCGCCCCCTGCATAGGGCAGGCGAGCCTCAGCAGCAGAAATCCAGCCCTTCTCTATCAGGTCATCCAAGTCAATGAGCAAAGGGTTGCCCGCAAAGGCCGAAGGAGACTGATAGGGAGAATAGCCAAAGCCCACAGGACCCAAGGGCAGGATCTGCCAGACGGTCTGGCCTGCCTCCTGCAGGAAATCGATGAACTTGTAAGCCTCCTGGCCGAAATCACCGATGCCGTACTTAGAGGGCAGGCTGGTGGGATGCAAGAGCACGCCCGCCTGGCGGGGATACTTGCGTACAGGCTTCACGGCCTTCAGCACCAGCGGCTTCAGATCCTGTAGTTTCAGATGCAGCTTACCACGCACCACGGAGTAGCGCTCCCTGCCTTCCGACAGCACATCCTCAAGCTCACCCGACACGAAGTCGCTGACATCAATGTCGATATGCTCCCACTCTGCATTGCGGTTGAAGGCGACGATGAAGATGCCGTCCTCTGCGCTCTGGCCAAAAACATCCCTGCCCCCGCGGATGACCCTGGCATAGGCGATGACATTGCCAGCAGCATAAAGGGGCAGCACCTCCCCTGTCTGGAGCACCTGATTCTCATTGCGGAGCTTGATGAGCTTCTTGTAAACGGCCCGGATCTCCTCATCGCCCCCGCTCCACTTGTAGGGACGGCGGTTGTAGGGATCCTTGAAGCCCTCCATGCCGATCTCATCCCCATAGTAGATGCAGGGCACTCCAGGATAAGTCATCTGCCAGGCCGCCGCCATAATGAGGCGCGCCTTGCCCAGTGAGTAGTGGACATAATCCATCTTGGCACGGGACTGCTCCACGGCAGGCATGCCATCATAGTAGGGCGCTTCGCCCAAGAAGGTGATGGCCCTGTGCACATCGTGGCTGCCGATGAGGTTCATCATGGCATAGAAATTTTCCTTGGGGTAATTTTCCCTGAGGCTGGTGAAACGCCTGGCGGCCAGATTGCCATCAATCTTGCCCATGAGGAAATCAAAGAGAATTTCCCTGAAAGGATAGTTCATGGCAGAATCCATTTCCTGGCCGCAAAGATACTCACGGGGCACCCCGTAAGCCACCTTGTGGGAAGCGTCCTCCCAGACCTCGCCGATCATCACGGCCTCGGGATTGGTCTTCTTGAGCTCCGCATAGAAGCTCTGGGAGAAAGGTTCCGGCAGCTCGTCGATGACATCCAGGCGCCAGCCCATGACCCCTTCCTTCATCCAGTGGTGCATCACGCTGTCCTCACCGCTGATGATGAATTTCATATAAGAAGGATTAGTTTCCTGCACGTTGGGCAGGGTATTGAAATCCCACCAGCTATCATACTCACGGGGCCAGTTGCGGAAGCAGAACCATTCGTAGTAAGGGGAATCCTGGGACTGGTAGGCTCCCACCGTATCGTACTCCCCCTTGCGGTTGAAGTAACGGCTGTTGCTGCCCGTATGGCTGAAGACACCGTCTATGATGATGCGGATGCCCTTTTCCTTGGCGGCATCAATCAAATGCTTGAAATCCTCATTGGTGCCGAGAATCGGGTCTACCTTGTGGTAGTCGCCGGTATCGTAATGATGGTTGCTCTCCGACTCAAAGACCGGGTTCAGATAGATGACAGAAATGCCCAGTTCCTTCAGGTAGTCCAGCTTCTCCTCGATGCCCTTCAGATTGCCGCCAAAGAAGTCATAGGCTACGATTTCCTTGGTATCAGGATCCTTGTAGTAGCAAGGGTCATCCTCCCAGTGAGCGTGGTACACGGCTCCCTTCTTGGGAATCAGCGCATTGCCATGGCGATGGAAGCGGTCGGGGAAAATCTGGTACATGACACTGTGCTTGAACCAGTCCGGGGATTTTGCCCCCTTGTTATAGACCGTGATCTGGTAGGAATAGGGCACGTTGTCGTACAGATCCCCCTTCCCCCCCAGCATCTCCGGGTTGTTGCCATAGTAGCAGGTACCCTGGGAAGTATTGATGATGAAATAATACCACAGGAGGCAGCCCTTCTCGGGCATTTCCAGCTCTGTGCAGAAGAAATAGTCCTCGCTGCCCTCGGCATGATTTTTCGCCTGCAGGGGCACCAACGTCTCTCCCTTGCGCTCCTGCCACAGGCGCAGCAGCACCTGCTTGATGGCAAGTTCCGTGTGTATCCGCAGTCCCAGCCTTACCTTGGAGCCGGCTTCCGCCGCCCCGATGGTTGAACGATAGTAGACGTTATGGGAATTATGCTCGACATTATGCCTATCCAGCATTCTCTCACCCTCCCTTATCCTATCCAAGCCTCCGTCAGGCACTTGCTATACTGGAGACCATAAATATTTGAACAGCAAAGCGCAGACCAATATTTACGGATCCGTATATGCATCGTCCGTAACCATACTCGTTCTGGTAAAATTCTCCGAGCGCGAGTATAAAAAAGGGCGGCCTGACGACCGCCCTCCCCTGATTCACTTACTCCTCTTTGGCGCCCGCGATTTCCTTGGCCATCAGCTTCTCATAGAGCTGCTTGTACTCCTTGGCCGATTCGGCCCAGCTGTAGTCAGAGGTCATAGCGTTGTTCACAATCTGACGCCACTCGCCCGGATTCTCATAGGCTGAGAGCGCACGCTTGAGTGAATACATCATTTCATGGGCGTTGTAGTCCGAGAAGACAAAACCATTGCCCTGCTTGGTATACTTGTCATAGGGCACCACCGTGTCCTTGAGGCCGCCCGTGTCGCGCACCACCGGGATAGCGCCGTAGCGGAGAGCTATGAGCTGGCCGATGCCGCAGGGCTCATAGTTGGAGGGCATGAGGAAGATATCAGCTGCCGCATAGATGCGCTGGGCCAGCTGGTTGGAGAAGTAGATGTTCACGGAGACTTTGTTGGGATAGCGCCATGCCAGGCCCTTGAACCAGTCTTCATACACCTTGTCGCCAGTGCCCAGGAGCACGAACTGGATGTTCTCATGCAGGAGGATCTCATCCATCATGCGCACGATGAGATCCATGCCCTTGGCTGCCACCAGGCGGGAAACCAGGGCCACCATGGGCACCTGGCGCTTGCTCGGCAGGCCCAGCTGGCTCTGGAGCGCCGTCTTATTGTCCGCCTTGCGGGAAGGATCGTCCACATCATAGGTCTCGAAGAGATTCCTGTCCGTGCGGGGGTTATAGGTGTCGTAGTCAAGGCCATTGACGATGCCGAAGAGGTCGTCCTTGCGGCTGCGCAGGAGGCCGTCCAGATGCTCGCCAAAGTAGCCGTACTGAATTTCCTGGGCGTAGGTCTTGCTGACGGTAGAAATGAAGTCGGAATAGATGATGCCGCCCTTCATGAAATTCACTGCATCGTAGAACTCCAGGTCGCCATTGTTGAAATACTTCCAGTCCAGAGCCAGCACATCGGACATGACATCCTTGGGGAAGACGCCCTGATACTTGAGATTGTGGATGGTGTAGAGGGTGCGGATCTTCTCATAGCGCTCATCGCCCCTGTGCTCCAGCTTCAGGAACACGCTGATAAGGCCCGCATGCCAGTCATTGCTGTGGATGATATCAGGCCAGAAATCCATGGCCGGAATGAGGCAGAGCACGGCACGGCAGAAGAAGGAGAACCTTTCTGCATCGTCATCGTAGCCGTAGAAGCCCTCGCGGTTATAGTATTCCTCATTATCCACGAAATAATAGGTGACACCCTCGTATTCCAGTTTCTCCAAGCCCACGAACTTGGTGCGCCAGGCCACATTTATCTCACCATCATAGACATGTTCCATCTTGGAGCGGTACTCCTCGGGAATCTTGCCAAACTTGGGCATGATGACCCGGACATCCACTCCCTCCAGGCGCAGGGCCTTGGGAAGAGAGCCTGCCACGTCAGCCAGTCCGCCGGTTTTAGCAAAAGGCACCGCTTCCGATGCTACATAAAGTACATTCATGCCTTATGTCCTCCTTTTATGGTACACCTTGGTATTTTCTTTTCGTCAAGCGCTTTTGATTCTCTGGCTGTCCTCGCGGGCAGCCTCATGGGAAATCTTGGGGGCTTCCTTTTCCTCGCGACCCTTCACCTCTGTGACCCGCTCAAGCTCCGGGGCTATGTAGCCCGCCCCGGCCTGGCCCTTGACCCTGAGGAACAGGGCAGCAAGGGGTGGCAGGGTCAGGGTGATGGACTGCTCCCTTCCGTGCCAGGGCACATCTTCCGTCTGGAGGTCGCCTGCATTTCTCACGCCACTGCCCCCATAGCCCTTATCATCGGAATTGAAGACTTCCACATAAATGCCCTTGGAGGGCACCCCTACCCGATAGTTCTCACGGGTCTCGGGGGTAAAATTGCAAAGCACGATGATGAAGTCGTTCCTGTCCTTGGCCTTGCGGATAAAGGACACCACGCTGTTCTCATTGTCATTGCAGTCAATCCATTTGAAACCTTCCCAGTCAAAGTCCACCTGCCAGAGAGCCTTGGTGTCGCAGTAGAACTTGTTGAGCGTCCTGCTGTAGGTCTGCATGGCTTCGTGCATGGGATACTGCTCTACCAGATGCCAGTCCAGTTCTTCATCGTAGTTCCACTCGCTGAACTGCCCGAATTCCCCGCCCATGAAGAGGAGCTTCTTGCCGGGATGGGCAATCCAGTAGCCGAAGAAGGCCCTGAGACCCGCGAACTTCTGCCAGTAATCACCAGGCATCTTGGAAATCAGCGAGCACTTGCCATGCACTACCTCGTCATGGGACAGGGGCAGCACGAAGTTCTCCTGGAAAGCATACATGAAGGAGAAGGTCACCTTGTCGTGGTTCCACTTGCGGTAGATGGGGTCGAGGCTGACATACCTGAGCATATCATTCATCCAGCCCATGTTCCACTTGTAGTTGAAGCCCATGCCCCCCATGTAGACAGGCTTGGAAATGGAAGGCCAGGCGGTGGACTCCTCGGCTATCATCAGCGCCTGGGGATGGTACTTGAAGATGGCCTCATTGAGCTTCTTCAAGAAATCCATGGCCTCCAGATTGCCGGTGTCACCGTACTTGTTGGGCTGCCATTCCCCTTCCTTCCTGCCATAGTCCAGGTAGAGCATATTGGCCACCGCGTCGATGCGCAGTCCGTCAATATGGAACTCCTCGAACCAGAACATGGCGTTGGAAATCAGGAAGCTCTGCACCTCCGTGCGGCCGTAGTCGAAATTCGTGGTGCCCCACTCCCAGTTCTCAGCCAGCTGCTCATTGTCTGACTCATAGAGGTTCAGGCCATCGAAGTGCCTGAGCCCCTGCTCGTCCTTGCAGAAATGCCCTGGCACCCAGTCCAGGATGACGCCGATGCCATGCCGGTGGGCTGTGTCCACCAGATAGCGGAAATCATCGGGGGTGCCATAGCGGCTGGTGACCGCATAATAGCCCGTGGCCTGGTAGCCCCAGGAGCCGTCAAAGGGGTGCTCGCACAAGGGCATGAACTCGATGTGGGTGTAGTGCATCTCCTGCGCATACCTGATGAGCTCATCCGCCATCTCCCTATAGGAGAGATATTCCCCCTCTTTGCGGCGCCAGGAACCGGCGTGGACTTCATAGGTCAGCATGGGGCGGCTGTAGGAAGAGTGCTGCTTCCTCTCTTCCTGCCACTGCCCATCCTGCCAAGTATAGTGATCCATATCATAGAGGCGGGAGGCTGTCTTGGGCTTCTTCTCTGCATAGAAGCCATAGGGATCAGCCTTCATGATATGAGGACCGCCCCACTGTGGCTCTATGGCATACTTGTAAATCTCGCCTTCAGACAGCCCCTCTATGAAGACTTGCCAAATTTCCCCATCGCTGATTTTCTCCATGGGATTCACTCTGGTATCCCAGCTATTGAAATCCCCCACCACGCTGACTGACTTGGCATGGGGCGCCCAGAGGGCAAAGCGCACGCCGGCCTTTCCCCCCCCGGTCTCAAAATGTGCTCCCAGCATTTCGTAAGCATGGTAGTTTGTCCCCTGGTGGAACAAATACAAGTCAAACTCGCTGAGTTCGGAAGTCTTCACGGCTAATCCTCCTTGTATGGCTTGGCAAGCTAGGGCCTCAGTTGATCATGCAGGGCTTCACGCGCCAGATTTCATTGGCGTACTCGTCAATAGTGCGGTCAGAGGAGAACCTGCCGGAGTTGGCGATGTTCACTGCCGCAGACTTCAGCCAGTCGAAGCGCTGCTCATAGCGGCGCATAGCCTCCTCATGGGCCTCGCTGTAGGCGCAGAAATCCTTCATGATGAAGAATTCGTCATTGCTGTGCAGGATGTAGTCATAGAGGGAGCGGAAATCGCCGTACATGCCATTCACCAGCTGGTTCATGACCCCCCTCACCGTCTCGTTGCTGTTGAACTCATCCCAGGCGGAATAGCTGCCGTTGGCGTAATAGGCCAGCACTTCCTCAGCCCGGAGGCCGAAGAGGATGAAGTGGTCATCGCCGCCCACGGCATCGCGGATTTCCACGTTGGCTCCATCAAGGGTACCCAGGGTCACGGCACCGTTCATCATGAACTTCATATTGCCCGTGCCGGAGGCTTCCTTAGAAGCAGTGGAAATCTGCTCGCTGATATCGGCAGCAGGATAGACGATCTCACCCAGGGAGACGCCGAAGTTCTCGATGAAAGCCACCTTCAGCCTGTCGCGGGTGACGGGGTCATTGTTGATCTTGGCCCCCACGGCATTGATGAGCCTGATGGTTTCCTTGGCGATATAGTAGCCGGGAGCTGCCTTGCCGCCGAAGAAGTAGGTGGTGGGCACCATGTCGTAGCTGGTGTCATGCTTCAGGCGGTCATACTGGTACATGATATGCAGGATATTCATGAGCTGGCGCTTGTAGGAATGGATGCGCTTCACCTGGATGTCGAAGATGGAGTTGGGATCCACCATCAGGCCATTGTTGTGCTTCTGGATATAGTCAGCCAGCTTCTTCTTGCTGATGGTCTTGATGTCGACCAGCTTGTGGAGGAAGGGCTTGTCCTCCACATAGTCGTTCAATAGGTCAAGCTGCTCCGGATAGCGGTGCCAGCGACGGCTGCCGATGGTCTCATCAATGAGATCCGAAAGCTCCGGATTTGCCCCCATGAGCCAGCGGCGATGAGTAATGCCGTTGGTCTTGTTGTTGAACATGCGGGGATAGAGCTCATAGAAGTCGCGCAGGGTGGTATTCTGCAGAATCATGGAATGGATCTCTGCCACGCCGTTGACGCTGTGGGAGCCGATGATGGCCAGGCGGGCCATATGCACCAGGCCGCCCTCGATGATGGAGATGGCGCGCACCTTGTGTTCATCACCGGGATAGCGCTTCCTGACGAACTGCAGGTGACGGTGGTTGATCTCCTCGATGATCATGTAGATGCGGGGCAGCAGCTCCTTGAACATATCCACCGGCCAGGTTTCCAGTGCTTCCGGCAGGATAGTGTGGTTGGTGTAAGCCACAGTGTTACGCACCATTGCCCAGGCTTCATCCCATTCCATCTTCTCCTCATCCACAAAGATGCGCATGAGCTATGCCACAATGAGCGCCGGATGGGTATCGTTGATATGCAGGGCGATTTTCTGGGGGAAGTTGCTCAGAGCCGAGCCCGTCTTCTTGTAGTGGCGGACAATGCTCTGGACGCCGGCAGACACTAGGAAGTATTCCTGGATCAGGCGGCGCTGGCGGCCCTCGTAGCTGCTGTCATCGGGATACAGGTAGCGGGTGATGTTCTCCACGAACCTCCTGTACTCCTCCTTCTGCTGCAGCTGCTCATGGGTGATGAAGCCATAGTCGGAGAAATCGCGGTTCACCTCTGCATTCCAGAGGCGCAGGTTGTTGACCGTGTTGTTGTGGTAGCCCACCACAGGAACATCATAGGGCACAGCCATGACGGTGGTGGGGTTCTCATAAACCAGCTCCAGCTCGCCATTGCCCAGATCCTTCATATAGGCATTGCCGAAGAACTTGACGTCGATGGCCTTATCAGCCTTGCGATACTCCCAGGCAAAGCCGTTCTTGAGCCAGTTGTCGGGAATCTCAGCCTGCTGGCCGTCGATGATCTTCTGCTCGAAAAGGCCGAACTGATAGTGAAGGCTGCAGCCGTGGCCTGCCAGGCGATGAGCTGCCATGGAGTCGATGAAGCAGGCGGCCAGACGGCCCAGGCCACCATTGCCCAAGCCTGCATCAGGCTCTTCTTCATAAATATCAGAAAGCTCCAGCTTGAAATCATCCTGCAGGACTTCTTGCACAGCTTCTTCGATACCCAGATTGATGAGATTGGACTTCAGCAGGCGTCCCAGCAGGAACTCTATGGAGAAGTAGTAAACCTGCTTTTCCTGACGCTCGTCATAAGTGCGGTTGGTCTTGATCCAGTTATCGGAAATGTACTGCTTGGCAACCGATGCCACCGTCTGGTAGATCTCATTCTTGGTCAGTTCGTGCAGTTCACGGCCCCACATGATATGAACCGTGCTGATGAAGCGGGTCTTCAGTTCTGCCTTCAGCTTCTCATATGCCTTATCCTTGACCTTATTGACTTTCTTTTCCTTTGCCAAAAAAAACACTCTCCTTCGGTATAACGACTAGACCACATTCATCCTCAGGGGAAGCCTTGTGCGAAGGTTCGCACAGCTTGATTGCGTGAAAAAGCCCGTCAGGCAAAGTTTCCCCTGCCCTTGGGACTTTCTCAGTGATATTGAATTTATGTAAAGATAAATAGCCGTCATAAAGGGGCCCCGCCAAAAGCAGGCTGAAACCTCTTTATAACGGCTTGCCTTATCTTTAAATAACTACATTCTTGGTGACGATAAGCGGATAGGTAGGCGCACCTTTCAGCCACTTGTCCTTGGTGATGACCACATTCTTATCGCAGATGACATTCTCGATAAGGGCACCCTCCTGGATCTCGCACCTCTGCATGATGATGGAATTCTTCACCTTCACGCCCTTGGCTATCTTCACACCGCGGAAGAGAATGGAATTCTCCACCTCGCCGCGAATCTCGCAGCCATTGGCAATGAGGGAATTCTTTACATCGGCGCTTTCCTTGTACTGGACAGGCACCTCATCCTTCACCTTGGTGTAGATGGAGTTACGGCCCATGAAGAGCTCTTCCCAGTTCTCCGGCTCCAGCAGGTCCATATTGGCCCGATAGAAAGCCGTAGTGGAATCCACGTGAGCCACATAGCCGTCATGCTCGCAGGCATAGATGTTGTACTCGGAAGCACGGCGGATGATGCCATCCATCAGGAGATCCTGGCCGCCATGCTCGAAAGTATAGCGCACCATTTCGGCAAAAATCCGCTTCTCCATCAAGTAGACACTCATGGCCACCTTGGAACCGTCATAGACGGCCTGCTTCTCGGAAATATCCTCTACCAGGCCATTCTCTGTGGTTTCAATGACCACATTGCGTCCCGGAGTCTCATGAGTAGAAGTGTAGTAAACCATGGTGATGTCAGCATCCGTGTTCTGATGGAAGCGCAGGAGCTGGCTGAAGTCTACATTGTAGACGAAGCTGCCGCTGGTGAGGAGCACATATTTCTGTGAACTGTGTTCAAAGAAATCCAGGTTGTGATAGAAATTCTTGAGATCGCCTTTGCGTGCTGCTACTGCTTCATCGTGGGGTGCAGGGAGATAAAATAGTCCATCATGACGACGGGCCAAATCCCAATCCTTACCTGAACGCAGATGGTCAAGCACGGAGCGGGGCTTATCCGGCAGCATGACCCCGACATTCTGGATGCCGGAATTCACCATGCTGGAAAGCGTAAAATCGATCAAGCGGTAACGACCTGCAAAAGGCAATGACTCAACGGCACGACGATCCGTAAGTTCGCGAATCAGCTTGTTCTCTTCCTGAAGATTGATGATCCCCATTACTGTTTTCAATTTTTATTCACTCCGATCTCATGGTCTTCCTGTTTGAGAGGACTCAGCCTGCCTGCTTGCCGCTGGCAGCTGCTTCTACCGTTTCGCCCTCAGCCACAACCGTGATGGCGCCCAATTCGCCGGTGACCTTTGCCCCTTCGGCAATCTCGCAGTTCTGGGCCACAATGGCATAATCTACCACTGCGCCATCAGCGATGACCGTAGAGGGCATGATGACGGAATTGGTGACCTTGGCTCCCTTGCCGATGCGGACACCAGGGAAGATGATGGAGTTCTCCACCTCGCCCAGGATCATGGAGCCTTCGCTGACCATAGCCTTCTTGATCTTGGCATCCTTGCCGATATAATGAGGCGGGAAGGGCTGGTTGGAAGAATAGATCTTCCAGTCGCCATTGAGCTCAAAAGGTGGCTTGTCCTGCAGGAGATCCATGTTGGCCTGCCAGAGGCTCTCAATGGTTCCCACGTCCTTCCAATAGCCATCAAAAGCGTAAGAATAGAGACGGCCCTGGTCAGCGAGCATCTTCGGGATGATGTTCTTGCCGAAGTCGTGAGCGGAAGTCTCATCCTTGGCATCCTCTTCGAGGTACTTCTTGAGATAGCTCTTGTTGAAGATGTAGATGCCCATAGAAGCCAGATTGCTCTTGGGCTTGGCCGGCTTCTCTTCGAATTCCAGGACGCGGCCGGTCTTGTCCGTGTTCATGATGCCGAAGCGGGGAGCCTCATCCCAGGGAACCTCGAAGACACCGATGGTGGCCTCGGCCTTGTTCATCTTATGGGATTCAAGCATCCAGGAATAATCCATGGTGTAAATGTGGTCGCCGGACAAGATGAGCACATACTCAGGATCTGCCAGGTCGATGAAGTTCAGGTTCTGGTAGATGGCATCTGCCGTACCCTGATACCAGTCTGCTCCCTTCTCACGGGCGTAGGGAGGCAGGATGAAGACACCGCCCTCACTCTTATCCAGGTCCCAGGCGCTGCCGGAAGCCAGATAGTTGTGCAGTTCCAGGGGGCGGTACTGGGTCAGCACGCCCACCTTATCGATCCCCGAGTTAGCACAGTTGCTCAGCGGAAAATCGATAATACGATATTTGCCGCCAAAAGGCACGGCCGGCTTGGCGATTTTCTTCGTCAAAGCCCCCAGGCGGCTGCCCTGGCCGCCTGCAAGAATCATTGCTAAGCATTCTGTCTTTCTCATAAAAAATCCCCCTTGGATATTTGTGACGACTGGCTCCCCATATTATGACCAATTCGCCTTGTTACCTCTATAATAACAGAAAACCCTCTGTTAGTATACATTATTTACACAACCAAAGTATTGTATACAGCATTTTATTCAAAAATGTAACCCAAATTCTGTATCAGCCGATAATCCAAGGTTTTCCTTAACCCTCAACTACGAGATAACAGCTTCACTGCATACTTACTTATTCTAGCCTTAGCAGGAATCTCCTGCCAAAAAAGAAAAAATTTCGCTTTTTTTCCAAATCAATTTCTTATCAAGCCACTGATTGGAAAAAAAGCTATTTTTTGACAATTATGTCATCAAAGAAGCACCCAGATAAGGATTCCCCAGCCCAGTGCCAGGCTGAACCCCTTCAAAAAATTGGAGAGGAACCTCCCCCGCGCCCCGCCCAGGCTTCTGGCCAGCGGGTGAAGCAAATAGAGCAGCACCGAGAAACTGAAGAGGAACAGCTGCAGATCCCCAGCCCATAGCGCATAGCACACAACCATGCCAGCCAGGAATGTGCCGGCACCCTTGCCGACAGAGAATATTACCTTGGGATGTTCCTCCCTGTCTTCATCATGCCAGAGGGCACGGGAGACGGGCTGGTCAAACTCATCCTTCTCATCTTCATGGGCAAACCATCTGTAGCGCATCAGGAAGCACCCCCAAAGAAAACTTTCCTGGCTCCTGCAATGAGTTCCGGCAGCCTGGCGTACAGATTATTCCACGCTCCCACAGCCCCCGGCAGCCAGCTGCTGTCCAGGGTGAAAAATGTAATTTTTCCAGGAATTCTCTACGTTTCATACCAACCGCCTATCAATGAATACATATATTATAGGCAATAGCACACAAAAAATCTAGTGAAGAAAGTCATATTCTTGACGTTTTTTCAGAGGAATTTTCTGTGTGCATACAAACTTTTTCTAATTTAGCTTCTCGTCCTTCCGCCCTTTCAGATAGCGGAAAGCTGCCACCCTCCCTGACCGTCCAGCAGGAGTTTTTCCTCATGCTGCCTGAGCAAAGTGGAGCGGTGGCCTACGCTCATTATGCCCAAATCGGGCAGCTCATCCTTCAAAAGGTCATACATTTCCTGCTCCCGGTCTTCGTCAAGGGCAGATGTGGCCTCGTCAAGGAAGACCCAGAGGGGCTTTGCCAGAAGCACCCTGGCAAAAGCCAGCCGCTGCTGCTCGCCCAGGGAGAGGATGCGGCTCCAGTCATCAGTTTCCCCCAGCTTGTCTGTCAAGGAGGCAAGGCCCACCTTCTCCAGCACCCCCTGCAAGGTCTCCCTGTCTGCGGTCACTTCTCCTGGATAGGAAAGGGCCTGCTCCAGGCTGCCCAAAGGCAGATAGGGACGCTGGGGCAGGAAGAGCACCTGCTCGGCAGGCAGGGCAAGCCCGCCCTTGCCGTAAGGCCAGATGCCAGCCAAAGTGCGCAGGAGAGTGCTCTTGCCGCAGCCAGAACTGCCCATGACCAGCACCCTGCTGCCAGCAGCAAAGTCTGCTTCCAGCCCCTGCACCAGTTCCCTGCCATCCGGCAGGGCTACCGTCAGTTCCCTGAGGGCCAGGGTCTCCCCGCCGCTTTCCTTGCGACTGACTCCGTTTGCCACCTCGGACACCTCCTCCATATGGCGGCTGAAGGTACCCAGACGGCGAATGACCGCCGCCAATTGGGCGATGCTGTCGTAAGAAGTGACAAAATAGGAAAGGGCATCCTGCACTCTGCCGAAGGCAGAAAGGGTCTGCATGAAGCCGCCCAAAGCGATGGTGCCTGCAAAATACTGGGGCGCCGCCATCACGATAGGCACGATGACAGCCAGCTGGGCATAGCCGTTGATATAGAAGTTCAGCAGCTTCGTCTGACGCATGAGCTGCCAGAAATTGCCGATGACCCTGCCGAACCTCTCCCTGAAGCCCGCCCCCTCCGGAGCCTCCCCGCGATAGAAGGCAATGCTCTCGCTGTTCTCCCGCACCCGCATCATATTGAAGCGGAAATCAGCCTCATATCTCTGCTGGTCAAAGTCCAGACCGATGAGCTTTCGGCCCACCAGATGGGCAGCGCCAGTGCCCAGGACAGAATAAATGAGAGAAAACCAGAACATATAGCCATAGATGACGAACTCATGGCCCCCGATGGGCACCGTGAAGGCACCGGAGAGGTTCCATAGCACCACGGAAAAAGCCCCCAAGGTGGTGAGTTCCTTCAGGAGCCCCACAAAGAGCTGCAAAGAGAGGCTCACAAACTGGTTGATGTCCTCGCTGATACGCTGGTCGGGGTTATCCGTGTCACTGCCCAGCACCTGCAGGCGGTAGTAGGACTGGTCTGCCAGCCAGGCAGTGAGATACCTGTCAGTCATCCAGCTGCGCCACTTGATCTGCAGCATCTGCCGGATATAGATGGCATACACCGCGATGATGATGTAGAGCATAGCCAGGCCGGTGAACTGCCCCACCAGCGGCAGGAAACTATCCTCTTCATAGCCCTGCAGGGCATTGTAAAAGGTGTTGTACCAGTCATTGAGCAGCACCAGCAGGTACACAGCAGCCAGGTTCAGGGCAATGACCACCCCCAGGAGCCCTACTGCCTTCCACTTCTCCTCCGACTTCCAATACCCCCGGCACAAATGCCAGAAGGTCTTGAAATAATTGATTTTTTCCTTCTCCAAGAATACCACTCCTTACCCTTTTCCCGCCTTTATGATAGAATACCTATATATTTTTATACTATCTATCCTCCAGGGAGGTTCTTATGATTATCTATTCCTTAGGGGCACTTGCCCTGATACTTCTTTTCATCCTGTATAAGAAAACCCGCAGCCGCAAGGCCTTTTACGGCTTTGCCCTCACCATCGCCCTGGCGGGTGCCATCGCCTACTTCGCCTGGCCTGCCGCCCAGTTTCCCCAGGAGGGCATCACCGACGAGCAGCGCTATGCCATCATGCAGGAGCAGCAGGTCTTTGCCGCCTGGTATGAAGGCTACCAGAAGAATCTCAACGAGCTGGACAGGAACTGGCAGTGGTACCACCATATCCTCGAAAGCTTCAAGGAGGACAACATCAGCCTCCAGACCGTCTATTCCCTGCTGAAGCAGCTGGAGCAGGACAGCAACCAGCTGCGCGACCGCATGGCCGCCCGCAAGGTGCCCCTGGAGCTAAACGACTACACCTACGACCAGACCGCCCAGCTGCTCCAGAAGACCAATGACTATGTGAGCGCCCAATGCCGCGCCATCTCCCTCACCCGGGCAGCAGCCGACCCTGCTCTCATGCCTGCTGCCGAGCAACCTCAGCAGAGCCAGCTCCTGCAGACAGTGATGATACGGGAATCCCCCGTCAAGCTCTTCATTGCCGATGAGATTGGCGCCATCCGCCACCAACTGGAACTTCCCAAAGAAAGAGTTCCCCTGCCAGAGGAAAATGCTCAGAACACCAGCAACGCCAAGCCCTCCCCTTAAAGAGAGGGCAAAAAACTGCCGGTCCGTGCCCCAATGAGCACAGGCCGGCAGTTTCTTTATCTCATTTATCTGGCCACAGCCGTGCGCCTGGCCCGCAGGCGGGCTCTCAAGCGATACCAGGCCATGGGCAGCAGCAGCATGGGCACACCGGCGTAGAGGGCTTCACGCAGGTCAGGGGTGAAGGCCATCACCGCCAGACAGAAGACCTGGGCCCAGATGCCGAAATGCGTCACATAGGGGAAGAAGGGAGTCTTGTAGGCCAGCTTCTCCACTTCGCCGGCAGCCTCCAGCACACGGCGGCGCCTGAGCTGGCTCCAGCAGATGGAAATCCAGGCAATGGCCCCCGTAAAGCCGGATACTGCCAACAGATAGGTGTAGAGGGCAGAATCAGGATTGAAGGCATACAGGAGAATCACCAGCCAGCAAGTGCCAATGGAAAAAACAATCGCGTGGGAAGGCATGCCCTTCTTGCTGATATGGGAAAGCGACCTGGGTGCCATATCCATCTTGCCTAAAGCGTAAAGCGCCCTAGCCGCTCCATAGAGACCGGAATTAGAGCAGGAAATGGCTGCCGTCAGCACCACCATGGCGAAGATAGCCGCAAAATTATTGAGCCCGTACTCAGCCATGGCAGCAGCAAAGACGCTTTCCTCCAAAGTAGCCTTATCCCAGGGCAGGATGCTTATAAGCAGGGTAATGGGGATGATATACAGGGCAATGATGCGCCAGGTCACATTCCGCACCGCAATGGGGATGCTCTTTTCCGGGCGCTCGCACTCACCGGCTGCCAGGCCAATGATTTCCGTCCCCTGAAAATTCACCAGGATGATGACCATAGTCATGACAATGGCCCAATAGCCATTGGGAGCGAAGCCGCCGCTGCCCAGGAGGACCACAGAGCCTATATATCCCTGCTCGCCAATCAGCCCCAGGCAGATAAGACCTGCCACAACGCTGAAGGCCACCAGGGCCACAATCTTTACCAAAGAAAGCCAGAATTCGCTTTCACCGAACTTGTCTACATGAAAGAGGTTCACGGCTGTCACAATCAAACCAAACAGCACCGCCCACCAGAGCTGGCTGATCTGGGGCAGGAAATTCTCCATGATGATGCCCGCCGCAATCATCTCCGAAGGGACGTAAGAAACCCAGGTAAGCCAGTAAGCCCAGCCCACCCCGCAGGCCCAGGTAGGGGAAATATTGTCCCGGGCGTAGTTGACAAAGGAACCGGAAATGGGTTTTTCCACTGCCAGCTCCGCCAGGCACAGCATGACGCACAGCACGATGAGCCCTCCCAAAAGATAGGCAAGTATCGCCGCCGGGCCAGCCTGCTCCAGCACATACCCCGTGCCGAGGAAGTAACCGCTGCCGATGACTCCCCCCAGGGAAATCAGCTGCAGATGGCGGTTCTTCAGCCCTCTGTTCATTTTCGACTCGTTCATGGCCTCATTAACACAACCTTTCCAGCCCCGCTGCTGTAATGCGTCTTGCATGCCGAAAAATTCCGGTCATCCGCGGGACTTAAATGCAGAGAAAAATTCTCCCCTCAAGAATACTACAAAAGACAGCCAAATACTATAGTTTAAAAAAATTTTATGCCCACTTCCTAGCCAAAAACTTTTCCATGTATTATGATACCAATATAGTTCATAATCATCGGAGGCAATCATGGAAACTTACCGCACCATCGAAGAAAAAGACGAAAGCCTTGAGACGCTCTATGAGATACAGAAGTCAAAATTCATCACCCACCTGCGCCATGTGGACAGCGAGGAAGAAGCCCGGGACTTCATCCAGGCCATGAAGAAGCGCTACTACGATGCCCGACACAACTGCTCCGCCTATATCTTGGGCCAGCGCGGGGACAAGCAGAAGTCCAATGACGATGGGGAGCCGGGGGGCACTGCGGGTGCTCCCATCCTGGAAGCCATCAAGCAGAAGGGCCTCACTGATCTAGTGGTAGTGGTCACCCGCTACTTCGGCGGCATCAAGCTGGGGGCAGGCGGGCTTATCCGCGCCTACAGCCACGCTGCTTTCCTGGGGCTGGAGGCCGCTACCAAACTGGAAATCACTCCCTTCCAGGAAATCAACATGACTTTGAGCTACGACCTGCTGGCCACAGTTGAAAATTACCTGCGGAAAGAAGCCATCCGCACAGGCGAGACGGACTACGCCGAGAATGTGACCATCCCCCTGTTGCTCCCTCCTGATGAAGTCGGGCAGCGACTGACCGAGCTTACCGACCTGACTTCCGCCAGATTCACATACGAAAAAGGCAGGCTTGTGAGCCTGCCCCTCAAGGTCGAATAATTATTTGGTGATGTTCTTGCCGAACCACTTCTCGGAAATCATGCCCATGGTGCCGTCCTTCTTCATCTCGTTCAGCACCTTCTGCACCTCGTCGCGGAGCTGCTGGTTATCCTTGGCAAAGCCAATGCCGAAGGTGCTTACAGGGCCTACAGCCACATCCACGGCCTCCAGCTTGTCAGCGTGCTTGCTCATGTAGTAGCGGCCCACAATCTCATCCCCCACCACGGCATCAATGCGGCCATTCTCCAAATCCATGAAGGCAGAGACGAAGTCGGAATACTTCTTGACTTCCTTGACTTCCTTCTTGAAGAAATCATTGCCATCCATATATTCTTCAGAAGTGCTGGCGCTCTGGGTGCCTACTACCTTGCCAGCCAGGCTCTTCTCATCTTTGATGGAAGTCTCGCCCTTCTTCACGAAGATAATCTGGCGGTTATCCATATAGGGGTCGGAGAAGAGCATATTCTCCTTGCGCTTCTCGGTGATGTCCAGGCCGTTCCAGAGCACATCCACGCGGCCGCTCTTGAGCTCGGCCTCCTTGCTGGACCAGTCGATGGCCTTGAACTCCACCTCGCGGCCCAGGCGCTTGGTGGCCTCCTTGGCCAGGTCAATGTCGAAGCCCGTGATCTGCCCGTCCTCACCCTTGAAGCCCATGGGCGGGAAATTGTCATCAAGGCCCACCACAATGGCCTTGCCAGCAGAAGCTGCAGAAGAAGAACCAGAATTTGAAGCATTCTGCTGCCCGCCGCAGCCTGCCACCGCCATCATCATTGCTGCCATGCCCGCAGCCAGCAAACTCTGCCATTTCATAAACATCGCTCCCATCTCTCACTTTATCATATTAAAGCACTAATATGAATTCATTATACATAATAGTTGTAAACTTGTCAAGAAATCCCACGAAAATAAGCCGGTCATTGACGACCGGCTCATTTTCATGTGGTCACTTATCAGAAACCGTTCTGCTCGCTGACCTTTTTCATCCAGTACCCTGATTTCTTGATAGTCTTCTTCTGGGTTGCCAGCTCCACAGCAATAAAACCATAGCGATTCTTATAGGCATTCTTCCAGGACCAGCAATCTATAGGCGTCCACATATGGTAGCCAAAACAATTGGAACCTTCCTCTATGCCCTTGTGCAGCCAGGCCAGATGCTCTTCCAGGAAATCGATGCGGTAATCATCCTCTATGAAGCCATCCTGATTGCAGAATCTTTCTTCCCCTTCTACCCCCATGCCATTTTCTGAGATATACCAGGGGGTATTGCCATACTTTTCCTTCATATTGATGGCGATGTCGTAAATTGCACGGGGATAAATTTCCCAACCGCGATAAGGATTCATGCGCGCCTCCGGGTCCTCATACTCCTCGAAGTATTTTTCCGGCAGCCAACCGCCTGGCTGATCGAAAGCCTTCTCCCTGGCTTTGGCTCTGAAAGGATGGTAGTAATTCACCCCCAGGAAGTCCACGGTATTCTCCCGTATCATCTCCAATTCCTCGGGCAGGGACTCCCACAGCACGCCATCCTTCTCCAGGACAGAAACCAATTTCTCTGGGAAATGTCCCTTGAGGGCAGGCTCCAGGAAGAGATTGTTTTTGAAATCTTCCGCAAACTCAGCTGCTCTCACATCCTCTTCACGATCAGAGCGCGGATAAGCAGGTGTCAGATTAAGCACTATGCCAATCCTGCCGCCCTGCCTGCCACAAGCCGAGTCACGGAAGGCTTTGATGGCTTTGGCTGAGGCCAGGTTGAGATTGTATATTACCTGGCAGGCTTTTTTCCCATCCACCAGGTTGGGATAGTGGAACTGATAAAGGTACTCGCCCTCTGCCACCACCATAGGCTCGTTGAAAGTCACCCAGTCTTTCACCAGATCCCCAAACAGGTCAAAGCATTTCCGGGCGAAGATGGCGAACAGCTCCACCACATGCCTGGACTCCCAGCCGCCATACTTATCATAGAGTTCCACCGGCAGGTCAAAATGATGCAGATTGATGATTGGGCGAATCCCCTGGCGGATAAATTCCTCCAGCATGGCACGATAGAACCCTGCAGCCTCCTCATCAGTCTCCCCGGTTTCAAAATCCTTCAGCAGCCTTGTCCACTGAATGGAGGTACGCACGGAATTCAACCCGATTTCCTTCATCAAAGCTATGTCGCGCACATAATCGTTATAAAAATTCGAGGTGACATCAGGCCCTACGCCGTCCCAGAAAGCCTCCGGCTCCGTATCATACCAATAGTCGAATACATTGCGGTGCAGCTTATGGAAGCGTCCTTCTGTCTGAGGGCCAGAGGTAGCAGCCCCCCACCAAAACCCCTTGGGGAATTCATGCTTCATGGAACTCATCCCTTCTTGCCAAGATTCTCATACGAAAAGCGGCATCGTCCAGGGGACCACATACTTGAACACCGGCACCAGCCCTGCAGAAATTGCCAACCAGCCTACCACAGTATTGGCCAGGGGAGCCAGTATATAAGGCACCAGAAGGATGGGATTGAGCACAATGGGCAAGCCGAAGGCAATGGGTTCCTGGATATTGAAGAGCATGGCAGGGAAGCCCAGCTTTGCCACTGCCCTCCAGCTATCACACTTGGAAAAGAGGAAAATAGCTATCAGCAGCCCCATGATGTGCATGAGACCCGCCTCGAAAAAGCCATTGCTGAATATATAGGCAGCATCCCCGGCCTGATTGGCCAGCTGGGCAGGCATATACACCATGTTCTGAATCCGCGCATCGCACCATCCGCGCTGTCCGTTCCACTGAACTGGAACAAGCGGAACTTTGCATCCCGCCGGAAATGCCCATCTTGGAAATCGAGCAGGTGGCCTTCTTCAGCGACGGGCATCCATTCGAATACTCCATCTCTCATCATCGCGCTGACAAAAGCGAATTCTCTGCCATCAGCATCCGCTGACAAGCAAAAAGCCTGCCCTTTTGCAAGAGCAGGCTTTTTAGCTTGTCATTTTGGATTATACTCGATGATCTTCAGCTCTGGATGGTCGTTGAGGTTGATGAGCTGCTCATCCTCGTTGCTGATGATGGGCTGGCCCGCGTAATCCTTGGGATAGGCGGCGATGACCCCCTTGGTGCCGTCATTGAGCATGACCTTGGAGCCCAAGAACGCATCCGTGATATGGGTGAGCACAGGCATGCAGACACCCGGGTCAAGGGTGGTGAACATATGCTCCGTGAGATAGGCGATGGCGGTGAAGGGAGTCTCCTTCACAAACCCCTCCCGCTCCGTGGTGATATTGTCGTAGATATCCGCCACGGCGATGATGCGGGCGTACTCGTGGATATCTGCCCCTGTGGAGCCGAAGGGGAAGCCTGAGCCATCCATGCGCTCGTGATGCTGCAGCACTGCCAGCTTCACCCCGTCGGACAGCCCCGGTATGCTGTTCACCACCTGCTGGCCGTCCACCGTATGCCTGATGTATTCCTCATACTCCTCGTCTGTGAGCTTGGAGACGTGCTTGTCCAGCAGCTTCTGGGAAAACTTGGTCTTGCCAATGTCGTGCAGGAACCCCGCCAGGATAATTTCCTGGGTCTTGGCTCTGTTGAAGCGCATCCACTTGGCAATGACCCCCGCCAGGATTGACACCCGCAGGGAATGGTTGTAGATATCGCTGGCCAGATGGTTGAGCTCATAGAGATAGTCGATGGCACCGCTGTTCTTGGCCAGGGGAGCCACATCGTTTTCGATGATGGCATGGGTCTCCTCCACGGGCACCTCCCCGGTCTTGTTGGTGTCCTCGAAAATCTGCTTGGCGCTGCTCACCACCCCTTCGTACTCCTGCAAAAAGGCATTGCTCTGGCTGAAGATAGAGGTGGCTACCAGGTAGTTCTGGCTCAGCTCGTATTCGTCCTTCACATAGACAACGGGTATATTGAGAAACTGCATCCTGGTGATATGCGCCTTGGTCAGCAAGGTGTTTTCCGACAGAACCACGATCATATCATCATTGATGATAGTCCTTGCCAATGTCATGCCAGGCTTCAGGTCTTCCACTGATACTGCACGCACGATAAATCCCCTCCTACATCTCGCCCTTCTTTCAATTATAATTCGACCTTCGGGGATTAATACCTGCCGCCAAGAAAAATAATCATGGACAAAGGCAAATAGCCGCAGCCTCCATACAAAGGCTGCGGCTATTTGCTATATGATCTTGCAAAAGTCTTACAACTTGAACTTTGCCACCTGCTTCATGAGCTTCTGGGTTCCTTCCATCGAGGCGGTGACCCTCTCCATGATGGTATTGGCATTGCCTGCCATATCCGTGACTTTTTCAGCTATGCGGGTGTTGCCCATGGCTCCTTCATGAGCAGCCCTGGCAATCTCGTCCATGGCATTGCCCATGTTTTCTATGTTCTCATTGAGCTTGGCGGCAGAGGAAGCGCTCTGGCGGGTGAAGTCATTGAGATAGGCAGCGTCCTGCTTGTAGCGCTTGGCGGTCTTGCCCATGGCATCGTAGTCCACATGGACGGTGCCGTCTATGAAGTTCAGGATATCAAAGGCCCCTTTGGACAGGTTATCAACTGCCAGGGTCACCTGGCTGGTGAGTCCCTTGATGGTGTCTGCCGTGCGGGTAGACTGCTCGGCCAGCTTCCTGACCTCGTCTGCCACCACGGCAAAGCCCCTGCCAGCTTCGCCCGCCCGGGCCGACTCGATGGCAGCATTCAGGGCCAGGAGGTTGGTCTGCTCGGCAATCTCGCTGATATCCCCCGTGAGCTCTTCAATCTTGCCCACCACCTTGGAAGACTCGATAGCCGTCTCAAGGGAGGCCTTGCTGTCTGCATAGAGCTTTTCTGCCGCCGCAATGGACTTGGCGGTGCTTTCCTGGAGCTTGCCTGCCCGCTCGTCAATTTCTTCCGTGTATTTCTGGCTCTTCCTGGCTTCGACGGCGTTCTCCCCGATAGCTTCCTTCAGCTGGTCGCTGAGGGTCTGCATATTCGCGGTGGAAGCGGCAGTCTCTTCCATGCCTGCAGCCATTTCCTCCGTCACGGCTGACATATCCTGGGCGCTGTCGTTGAGGCTGGCTACGAGCTGCTGGATTTCTTCCACCATCTTCGCATTGTTCTCAGATTCCTGCTGCACATCCTTCAGCACCGCCCTGAGTGCAGTCTGCATCTTGTTCACCGCCTGCACCACCTGGCCGATCTCATCCTGGCGGCGGGTGAGGCTTTCAGGGATTTCATGGGTCAGGTCACCGTCAGCCACGTTGTTGAGGCCGACCACCGTGCGCTTGAGAGGATTGGCAATATCCCTGGCGATATAGAGAGCAATGCCCGTCCCCAGGGCCAGCCCCAGCACGATGATGGCCATGAAGATCTTGATGGAACGGTCATAGGCCGCATTGTTTGCAGCAAAGAGCAGCTTGCCCTGAAACACATTGTCCGGGGTCAGCACGGACATCTGGTTGGAGATGAGGCCCACACTGCCCAGCGATTCAAAGGCCTTGACACGTTCCTCGGGAGCATTGCCAAGGCTCTCTACGCTCTTGATCTTCACCTTTACCTCACCAAGGGAAGCTTCCAGCTGACCGATGGCCTTTTGAGCCCTTTCGCTCTTATCTATTTCCTTGACACGAGCTATATCCCCCTCAATGGCGGCAATCGCTCCCTCCATATCTCCCACCAGAATCTTCTTCTCTGCAGGAGAGTAGTTCTTCAAGAGCAGGTAAGCCACATCCACATCCAAGGTGCGAAGCTGGTTATTGGCATCATTGAGATACTGCGTAGTCATGAGGTTGGAACTGTAAAGATCGTCCACCGCCTGCTTGGACTGGCTATTATAGTAGATGCCCACTCCGGCGATGATGACGATGATGAAAAGCATCATCACAGTCAGGAGCAGGATTTTTATTCTGACGGATAAATTCTCAAGCATATGTGCCGCCCCCCTTATTTAGCAAACTGGGAGACATTCTCCCTGGTAATGGCCGTGAAGGGCACCAAGATATTCTCAGGCTTCTGCCCCTGCATGGCCTGCTGCACCAGCTTGAAGGCTCCTGCAGCCTGCCCCTTGGCATCCTGTTTCACGGTCTGTGCCATCTCCCCTGCCTTGATGGCAGCCAGGGCATCATCGGTGGCATCCACTCCGGACACCAGCACGCCGGAGAGGCGCCCTGCCCCCTTCATGGCCGCAATGGCCCCCATGGCCATGCCGTCATTGCCGCAGATGACCCCATCAATCTTGGGGAACATATCCAGCCACAGGGACATATCCTTCATGGCCTCTGCGGTGCTCCACTGGGCATCTGCAAAAGCCAGGAGCTTCACATCAGAACGCTTGTCCAGGCAGTATTTCTTGAATCCCTCCCAGCGAGCCTCAGCGGCCTGATTGCCACTGGCTCCCTTCAGATAGACCACCTGGGCACCCTGGGGCAGGTTAGCAGCCATGAACTCCCCCTGCATGCGTCCTGCCTCTGCATCATCAGAATAGGACTTCAAGTAATCTCCCCCTTCCGGGAAGCGATTCACGCAGATGATGGGGATGCCTGCCTCATTGGCCTGCTTTACAGTCGGCACAATGGAGGCGCTGTCAGCAGGCAGGAGCACGATGGCCCCCGGCTTCTTGTCTATAGCCTCCGCCAGCTGGTCCAACTGGAAGTTGCCATCGTTCTTGCCATCCAGATACTCAACCTGCCAGCCGGCTCCCCCCGCCTGGGCCTTGAATTCATCTCTGAGGGTGTCGGTGAAACCGTCACCGTCCTTGTAATTGGCATAGATAACCGTACCGCTGCCGCCCCCCGTTGCGCCGCAACCTGAGAGGCAAAGAACTGCCATAGCCGCTGCCACCGCAGCCCCCAAAGCTTTTTTCCTGACCATAGGATTACCCCCTGTCAAAGCCCTAAAGATACTCTTCCTCAGCGCATTTCGCCATGCAGGGGCATAAATCCTGTCTAAAGATGAGAAAAATGCTTAAATAAAAAGAGGCCATCTCAAACGACCTCTTCCGCTAATATTTCTTTTGCGTTTTCTCTGTTTTTTCTGCCAGCGGCACCAGCAGGTGCACCTTGGTGCCCTTGCCCAGGGTGCTTTCCATGGAGATAGCTATGCCATGCTGCTCGGCTATCCACTTGGCAATGGACAGCCCCAGCCCCGTGCCGCCAGCGCCCGTGCCCTTGGTACGGGAAGTATCCACCCGATAGAAGCGCTCGAAGATTTTCTTCTGGTCTGCCTCGGCTATGCCGATACCATCATCAGCCAGGATTATCTCCAGGTGCTTGCCGTCCGGCAGTATCCTGCAGGAGGCCGTGATATGCCCCCCAGCCGGAGTGTACTTGATGCTGTTCTCCAAAAAGATGCGCAGCAGCTGCCGCAAGGTCACCTTGTCACCATGAACAGAAGCTCTCTGGCATTCCAGCAGCTCCACGCTATGAGTCTTGGTCACCAGTTTCATCTTGCCCATTACCTCTTCCAGGAGCTGCCCCATATCCAACGTTTCCATATGGAGCACCTGCCGCTTCTGGTCGGCCCTGGCCAGGAACAGGAGCTTTTCGATGAGCTCCTGCATATTCTCCGCCTCGGAACGTATGGAGGCAATGCCCTCGTCCAGCACCTTGGCATCCTCCCTGCCCCAGCGGGACAGGAGGTCCGAATAGCCCAGGATAACAGTGACGGGAGTCCTCAGCTCATGGGAAGCATCGGACACAAAGCGCTTCTGCTGCTCGAACCCCCGCTCCAGCCTCCCCAGCATATGGTTGAATGTCTCTGCCAGCACCGCCAGCTCGTCCCTGGTGGGTGGCACCTCCAGGCGGCGCCCCAGCTGTGACACCTCTATCTCCCGCGCCGAATCCGTGATGTCCCTGATAGGGCTCAATATCCTGCGGCTGACAAAATATCCCACCACCAAAGCCAGCACACACCCCACCAGAGTAGTGATGAAGAGGAACCTTTGCAAGGTAGCGAGGAAATTCCTCTCTGCGGTGATGGTGCGGAAAAAGTGCAGCTGGTAAATCTGCTCCTGATATTCCACCACAGCCTTGGCATGATAGATGGAGAAGTTCCTGAACTCCGACACCCGCATATTCTGGTCAGCCCAGAAGGGAGGGTCGCCAATCTCATGGGCCTCGATGACTTCGATAGAGGGATAGTGGTCATCGTTCTGGTAGACCATCTGCCCCGTGATATCGGTGATGCGCAGCACCACCCCTGGCATCACCGGGCTCTTCTGCCAGTAGGCAGGATTCTGCATCCTGCCGCTGGCGAAAGCCTCTATCATGTGCTGCATGCTCATCTCGATTTCCACCTCAGCCTGGTGGTAAAAGGAGAAGAACACCCCCAGCCCCGTCACCACGCTGGATAGAATCAGCACCACCATCAGGATGGCCGCATACAGCACGGTAATCTTGGTGGAAATCCTCATCCGCAGAGCAGCCTGAAGGATGACCTTGGCCCGACGCCACTCTTTCCTAATCCCTGATAACATATCCTACTCCACGCACCGTGTAGATGTACTTTTTCTGGAAGCGATCGTCCAGCTTGGCACGCAAATAACGGATATACACGTCTACCACATTGGTGTCCCCTGTATAGTCATAGCCCCAGACCTGCTCCAGTATCTGGTCGCGGGTCAGCACCGTGCGCTTGTTCCGCATGAGAAACTCCAGGAGGTCATATTCCCTGCGGGTGAGCTGCACAGGCTCCCCCGCTACCTCCACCTCATAGGTATGGGGATAGAGCACCAGGTCTCCCACCCTGTAGCTGTCGCCATTCATCTGACTGCTGCCCTGAGACTTCCTCAGGACATTTCTCACCCTGGCAAAGAGTTCCTGTATGGCAAAGGGCTTGGTCATGTAGTCGTCCGCGCCAATGTCCAGACCGTTTACCTTATCCTCCACATCGTCACGGGCCGTAAGCATGATGATGGGCACCTGGGAGAACTCCCGCACTCTTTGGCAGATGGTCATGCCGTCCATGCCGGGCAGCATTAGGTCCAGCAGGATCAGATCGTAGTCTTCAGACTTGATCAGTTCAAAGGCCTTGGCTCCGTTTTCCTCAGTGGTGACCCTGAAGCCCTCATGTTCCATCTCAATCTGCAGGAACCGCGCTATGCGCAGCTCGTCCTCTACGATGAGAATATGTACATTGCTGTTATCCATGGAATCTCTACCTCCGCAATCAATACCTCAGCCTACCACAAAAGGGGTATGGCCGAGCCTATACCCCTACTATATACCGTAACCAGAAAATTGAAAAGGTACTTTATTAAAATTTAACCCATTTTTAATCTTTATTTAATAAGTATTTAATATTTCCTGTCGCTGACACGCTCTCCCAGGAACATCTCCCGGAACAGGCGGATCAGATGGGCGCTGGAGGTGGAAAGAGTACGGTTCTTCAGCCAGGCTATCACCGTATGGGTGCTCATCTCCGGCTCCACCAGCTTCTTGTAGATGAGGTTGCCGTCCGTCAGCAGGGTCTTGGAAGACACAGGCAAGAGCGCCATGCCCATGCCCATCTTCGTCAGCAGCAGATCCTGCACGATGCTGTCGCTGACACAGACAATGTTGGGCGTGAAGCCATGTTTCTTGCAGTTGGCTGTGAACACCGACTGCCAGCGCAGAGGCACCAGGAGAGGCACATTCTTCAATTCGGACAGCTTCACCTCATGGGGCTTCTTCCCTATTTCCTGCTCCCGGTTCATGATGACCACCAGCGGTTCATTGGGCAGGACAATGGACTCATAGACCTTGGCATCCACCTGGGTGCGGGTAATGCCTATCTCAATGACCCGGTTGTCCAAAAGTTCCAGGATGCGAGCCCCCTCTGCCTCCCATATCTGGTAGGTGACCTGGGGATAGCGTCGGTGGAACTCAGACAAGAGCTCCGGCACCAGCATGGCCCCGGAGGTGGTGATGGTGCCAAGGCGCACAGAGCCTGCCACCCCGGAACCCATCTCCGTGATCTCTCGCACGGCCCCGTCCACGATGCCCAGGATATGCTCGACCCGTGCATACATGACCTTGCCGGCGTCCGTCAGCCGTATGCGGCGGCTGCCACGCTCAAAGAGCTGCACCCCCAGGGAAGTCTCCAGCCGCTTCATCTGGCGGGACAGGGCAGGCTGGGCAATATCCAGCCGCTGGGCCGCATGGCTGATATTACCTTCCTCCACGATGGCATAGAAGGCACGCATATCCTTGATTTCCATTGGCGAAGTCCCCTTCCTCTGTATATGAACCTTCTCTCATATATTAGTATAACACTCAGTTATGTTACCTATAACTTAACATAAATTATTAGACTTATTATACTTTTTATGCCAAAAAAGTGCAATAGAAAAAGGGGCTATTGCATAGAAGGTTGTGACGGATATCACTATAAAAAAGTGATGTTTGCAACTTTGCCAATCTGCTCTCATATTTCTGTCAATTCGCACTTGTACTCTAGCTTATATATGGTATAATGATAAAACATACGGCCTTAGCCAGAAGGTAAGAAAAGATATAATATAATATGAAGGAGAAAGATTTTTCATGACCAGAATCAAAGACGCCCTAGATGCCGTGGCAGCCGCCATCATCGCACAAAAGGATTACCTCTGCAATCTGGATGCCAAGACCGGTGACGGCGACCACGGCCTCAATATGGCCCGTGGCTTCACTGCCGTGCGGGACGCCGTAGACGAGATGGCAGATACCACCGAGCCCGGCCCGGTGCTTGCGACCATCGGCCAGACTCTCATCGAGAACGTGGGCGGCGCCGCAGGCCCCCTCTATGGCACAGGCTTCCTGAAGGCCGCCAAGGTCTGCGATAGTGATACAGCCATGAACATCAAGAGCTTTGAAACCCTGCTTGGTGCAGCCATCGAAGGCATCAAGGCCCGCGGCCGCGCCGAAAAGGGCGACAAGACCATGCTGGACGTGCTCATTCCCATCCACCAGTGCTTCCTGCCCGAGAACGCCGAGGGCAAAAGCCTCTTTACGGTGCTGGAGGAAGCCAGCCGCGCCGCCAAGGCCGGGGTGGACTACACCAAGACCATCGCCGCCAAAAAAGGCCGCGCCAGCCTGGTGGGCGAGCGCAGCATCGGCTACGAAGACCCCGGTGCCGTGAGCTCCATGCTCATGTACCGCGCCTTGTATGCGTTCCTGAAGAAATAAAGACTGAAATCCCCTTGCTCCCTCATATATATGAGGGAGTTTTTCTTTTCTCTTTCATATGCGGCCTCAGTCAAACTATACCTTACATAAGGTTCCCCGATTTTGTATAATGAATTTGACCAAAAATCCCTTTTTTATTGGATTTTTGGTCAAATTCATTATAAGGGGGGCCTATTTTCATAAAGCTGCGGCGGGAAATGGGTATTGAAAGTGATTTTTCCATAATTGACATCGCCTTCGTTCAATTGAAAAGTGTCAAAATTCTAAGCTTCAGGCATGATTTGCTATCAACATGCTCGATTGTTTTTCAGCTTCTTTTTTGGTTTCTTTCAAGACAACAACTTGATATATCGCTGCTGAGATTATGGCCAATATGCCTATGGACAGCCAGACTAAAGCAATGAAATCATCTGCTTCAAGTTCTTCTGCCATATTCGCGACTGGATTAAATATCGTGCATGCGTCGAATAAGGTGTGGATTATAATGGGTATAAGGACGGCCTTCAGGTAGGCTGCTTTATAACTGAGGCCATTTGCTATATTGTATTTGCCAATGCCGAGGTTCGTGCCCATGATGATTCCTAATACCATGTGCATGGCGACCGTGATGAATCTTAAGAGTCCGGCGAAGCTCCCACCGTACAACAGTTCCTCGTGAATCGTGAAGCCAATGCCAACAGCGGCTCCTATAAGAGTATATTCGTATATTCTTTTGGGAGAGAACAGTTTTATAGACAGGATTATCATGAGGAGTTTTGCTATTTCCTCTGTTAATCCTGCCATAGTGAAGGCTGTGGCTGCTGCCCTCAAGGACTGATTTTCTATTTCGTCTAAGCGAAATCCCAATACATTTACAGAAAATAACGCTATGCCAGCTACGAAGAGAAACGATATGATGACAGACAGGATTCCAAGCCCGATTGGAGCATATTTCTGCTTCTTTGAGAGGTCGCCTGCGCTTCCCCATTTAAGCATTCTCTTGTAGATAGTAACAAGGATAATTGCGGCTAATATTAGCTGTATGATTTCCATATTTATCCTCCTAATTGGCTTTGAGGCTTTCGGTCTTCTGCTCGTAATTCACTACTCTCGCCATGATAATTCCTCCTGAAATAGCAGATATGATGTTATGAATTTATCTAAGAAATGTAATTTCTACATAACTATCGATTTTCCTGCATTGCATTTCCATCCTATTTGTGCTGGGCAAAAATCCATTCCATGGCTGGTTGCAGGTCAAGCGTACTGCCATGTGAAACGATGGCTGCCACCGTTATAAAGTTTATATATAATGTTAAGCCCTAAATCATTGATTTCACCTGCTCATACACCGAGTGCCAACCAGGGCGTGCAGTACTCATGCCACTCCTTGAGCTCACCGGCCTGGACAGCTGATGACTCAGCGGCCTGGAGCAGCCATTGTCTCAAGCTTTTGCGACCTCGTCAGCTGATCTTGGTCTGGCCTTTGTGTCTGCCAGAACTGCACGCCACCAGGCTCCTGCCACTGAACTTCTGGATTTCCTTTCTGGAAGGCTTTTTATCATGTCCTTTTCTTTTGCATTATCATGTAGTATACTCTATTAAGCTGAACGAAATTGAACGTGTCGTACTTAATAGGAGGAAGTAAATTGACTGAGAAACAAGTTCGCACCCGTTTCGCCCCCAGCCCCACGGGTTATATGCACATCGGCAACCTGCGTACCGCCCTCTATGGCTACCTGTTCGCCAAGAGCCAGAAAGGCACCTTCATCCTGCGCATTGAGGACACGGATCGCGCCCGCTATGTGGCTGACGCCGTGGACTTCATCGTCCGCACCCTGGACGCTGCCCGCATCGTGCCGGACGAAGGCCCGGACATCGGCGGCGATTACGGCCCCTATGTCCAGAGCGAGCGCATGGAGATTTACAAGGAATACGCCGAGAAACTGGTGGAACTGGGCCATGCCTACTACTGCTTCTGCGACCCCAACGAGGCACATGTGAGCGGTGAGTTCGGCGGCTATGACCGCACCTGCCGCGACCTGCCCCAGGAGGAAATCGAGAAGCACCTGAAAAACGGTGATCCCTACGTCATACGCCAGAAGATGCCCCTTGACGGCGAGACCACCTATTTCGATGTGCTGCACGGCAACATCACCATCCCCAATTCCGAGCTGGAGGATCAGGTGCTCCTGAAGCGGGATGGCATGCCCACCTATAACTTTGCCAATGTGATTGATGACCATCTGATGGGCGTCACCCACATCATCCGGGGGGCGGAGTTCATCACCTCCACCCCGAAGCATGTGCTGCTGTACGAGGGCTACGACTGGGAGCTGCCCACCTTCATCCATCTCGCGCCGGTCATGGGCAAGAACGCAGATGGCTCCGTGTCCAAGCTCTCCAAGCGTCACGGCTCCACTTCCTTTGAGGATCTGGTCAATGAG
>JAGBLH010000063.1 GCA_017635515.1 Selenomonas sp. | reverse complement strand
TCATCATCGGAAGCTGCGGCAATGCCACCAGCTACGGCCAGAGAATTGATTTTGCCATCCAGATCGGTGGTTGCCTTCAAGCTGCCCGCATTGATGGTGGCCTTGCCCACGTTGACAATGCTGTTCACTTCCATATCGTTCAAGGCCAAAGATGCCCCTACCCCCGTAGCTGCACCAAAGCCGAAGGAACCGGCAATATTCATGAGGTTGGCGGTGTTGTTGCCGGTGATATCCATGGCGCCACTGGATTTGAGCGCAGTATTCCCCGCAATATCCACCTTGGCCGTATTATCTCCCATGACATAGGTGATCATGCCCTTGACGCCGCTATCGCCGCCCATACTGGCCCCCGTGGCCAGATCCACATGGGTGGTGGTGCTGTCAGCGTTCACGGACAAGGTATTTCCCGCAAGCGCCGAGCCTTCTGCTACGGTGACTTCGGCATTGCGGTCAGCCTTGAAGAAGGAGACCACGCCACCAACGGCATTCTGGTCGCCGGTCTGCAAACCTAAGTTGCCGTTCAGGGAGGAATCGGCACGTTCAAGCTCGGCCTTGATGGCGGTTGCACCCGTGCCCTTGATATCCGCATATTTTCCCAAATTGACCTTGGCGCTGTCGTCTGTAAGAGCCACGTCCACGGCACCGGCAATAGCCAGTTTCGCATTATCCTTGGACAGATCACGGGTGGGGTTGTAGGATGGATTTTTGTCACTGCCGCCTTCAGTTGCCGAGGAGACCGAGAAATTGGCATAGTTCTCCAGCTTCAGGAAGGCCGTAACCTTCGAAGCGATGGTGGTGTAGGCAGACGGGTATTTTTTCAGGGCATCCAGTACAGCCATGGCTGCAGGCGCAATATCCCCTACCGTGCCCACATCCGTCTCATAATTGTTGACCGCCAGGGCAAGGTTCGTCCAGGCTGTCGAAAGTTCTGCATCATCGAGTTTTTCGATGGCTTCCTTGCTGTCGTCAAAGGCCTTCTTCAACTCGTCAATGACATGGGTGAATTTACTGGTGGCGGTGACGGTCACATCACTGCCGCTGATTTTGGCATGTTTGTCTGCTGTGCCTTCCTCGACCACGACCTCAGCAGAGCTGTCCAGATCAGCCACCAGTACCGAGGCCTGAATCTTTACCTTCTGGACGCTTTCCTTGTTGTTCTCGTCAATCTTCTTCTGGGCAGCATTGCCCATGGAGCCGGAGGCATACATATGGGTGCTGTCTGCCTGCATATCACTGGTGACTTTCACATTGCCGGCGGCCCCAATATCGGCATTCTTCGTCAGGGTAGTCTTGGCCGTATTCGTCTCAGAGGCCACTGCCACACTGGCTCCGGCGTTAAAGAGGGACTTGGCATCCTCAAAGAGAGATGCTTCCTGCTCGGGGGAACCCATCTTGAAGAACTTCTTGAATACCCCGTCCACGATGGTGTTTTTGATATTGCCGATATACTTGCTGCTGTTGGTAAAAAGGCTCTGTTCCATGTTTTCCGCGCTTTGGGTGGAAGCACCGATGGAATTGGAGGCGTTGATCTTGTTGGACTTGACGGTGTTCTTGGAAGACAGATTGACCTCACCAGCATGGATGGCTGTATCCACATTGAGGGTGGCCGAAGAATCATAGTCCATTACGGCTACAGCCGTCCCGGCCATAGCATTGTCCGTGGCCTTGGCGCCTGCCGTAAGGGAGACTTTTTCCGTGGACTCTGCTGCCGCGTTAAAACTATTAGCAATATTCTGTATCTTTGCCGTATCCTTCAAATTGACTTCACTGATATTTTCCCCTACCAGCACACCGATCCCCAACGCCAGCGTAACATTGTCCGTCTTGCTCAGGGCTTCCTTGGCACTGACGGTGGGGGAAGCCGTTGCATTGGAAGCTACCTTTGCGCCCCCCTGGTCGGTCTGCAGTTTTCCTTCCACATTCACTACGGCCTTGTTATCCAGCTTGGCTACCGCCACAGAGGTGCTCTGTGCTCCCTGGCGCAACTTCAGGTGACGGTCGTTGACAATATCCAGAATTCCTCCTACGATGCCATCTGGATTGGTGGCCATGCCCGCTGTAAGGGTGCTGTCGGCGGTAATGGACAGAGCCTTCCCGTTTGAAGGATCTGCGCCCGTGGCCTTGATAACGGCATTCTTGCCAATATTGGTCTCAGCCTTTACATGATGGAGAGCCAGCACCGTAT
>JAGBLH010000062.1 GCA_017635515.1 Selenomonas sp. | reverse complement strand
GGCTATGCTGGATATGAAGGATGTTAAGCGCACCGCCTGCTGCCTTCTGGTGGACAAGGAAGAAATCGGCAGCGTAGGCGCTACGGGCATGCAGTCCCGTTTCTTTGAAAATACGGTGGCAGAAGTTATGAATGCCTGCGGTGTTTACAGTGAACTTGGCCTGCGCCGTCTGCTCGCCAACTGCAAGATGCTGTCCTCCGATGTGTCCAGTGCCTATGATGCGCTCTATGCTAGCTCCTATGATAAGAAGAATGTAGCTTATCTGGGCAAAGGCATGGTGTTCAACAAGTTCACCGGTGCCCGCGGCAAATCCGGCTCCAACGATGCCAACGCCGAATACCTCGGCGAGCTGCGTGCCATGATGGACAAGCACAATGTCCATTACCAGCTGGCCGAACTTGGCAAGGTTGATTTAGGCGGCGGCGGTACTATCGCCTATATCATGAGCCTCTATGGCATGCAGGTTATTGACAGCGGCGTGGGCGTAATGAGCATGCACGCACCGTGGGAAGTGACCAGCAAGATTGACGTCTATGAGGTCAAGAAAGGTTATATGGCATTCCTTGAAGAAGCATAAATAGGTTTACATCGAAGCCCAAAGGCCAGGGAGGCCTATCTCCATAGGACGGAAAGTGAGGGAGAGAATATGCTGGGAGCAATGATATACAGATTGCGGGCAAAAGAGCAAGGCGGCTTGCCCGTCTACAACGGCAGGTTCATGCACGCTGTCGCCTTTAAGCTTCTGCAGCGGGCCGATGCCAGATTGGCAGAGCAGATTCATGACGAGATGCAGTGGAAGCCTTTTACCAGCAGTATGCTTACACCTGCGGGGCGTTGCAGAAAACAAAACGGCAGATGGCAGCTTTCCGCAGGCGCGGAGACACTTTGGCGGCTGACGGCGCTGCATGATGAGGTGCTGAATATCTTCCTGAACAGGATTGAGCCGGGCACGGAAATCTATGTGGGCAGACTGCCCTTCGAGCTGGCAGCGGTGCTGGCAGATCCGGCCCGGTACCCCGGCACGGGTCTGTGCCGGGAGGAGGATCTTCTGGCCGCCGGCCTGTCCGTTGAAAAAATAGACGAAATCACCTTGGAATTCTGCTCTCCGACCACCTTCCACTCCTTTGGTGATGATATGCCCTGGCCCCAGCCGGATCTGGTATTCGGCTCCATGGCAGAAAAATTCCTGCAGGCAGGCATGCCCGCCCAGCTGGATATGCAGCTGGTCAAGCAATATGCCGCTAATTTACTGCCGATAGCCTGGTCGGGCCATACGGAGGTGGTTGCCTTTGACCACACAAGGATTTACAGGAGCTTCACAGGGCGTTTCACCTATGCCCTGTCAGCCTTGCCACCGGAGGCCCGGCAGATGTTGCTCCTGCTGGCACACTTCGCAGAGTTCTCCGGCGTAGGCCGCATGACCGGGCAAGGCATGGGGCAGGTGCGCATGAGTTATAGGTAAATAGTATACTTTTTAAGCGAATAGAGAAGCCCAAGGGGCTTCTTTTTTTTGCCCCAAGTGTGCCGCTTTCTCTCCGATAGGGTGGTAGTAAAAAGTGTGAGGCCGGGGGAGTCAGAAATTTTTTTCCCCGAGCGTGCCGCTTTCCCCCTGATAGGGTGGTAATAAAAAGTGTGAGGCTAGGGAGTCCGAAATTTTTTTCCCTAAGCGTGCCGCTTTTCCCCTGATGGGGTGGTAATAAAAAGTGTGAGGCTAGGGAGTCCGAAATTTTTTCCCTAAGCGTGCCGCTTTTCCCCTGATGGGGTGGTATTAAAGAGTGTGAGGGTTGGGAAACCGAAAAAAACACAATGCCGAGACGTCCGGCAGAACGGTGTTGATATAGATAAAAGATAAAATCGAGATAGAGCCCCGAGGGGCCACTTTAAGGAGGAATTACTATGACGGATATTTTTACGAACAACAAACATAAATACAGCGAATTCTATACGGCAGAGCCGAACCATAAGCACATTTGCACAGACAGCTCCTGCTCCCACTGCGGGCTGACCGCCCGTTATACGCAGGGACTTCTGGGGCAGCAGGGACAAACCTGTCAGAGTTGCGGTGAAATCATGACCAGACAGTTCAAGAAACTGGAAGAACTCAAGGCGGAGATGGCTCTGGAGCCGGGGGAACGGCTGGGCGTTACCACCTCCGGCGGTAAGGACAGCATATACGCACTGATGAAGATGGTGGAGCTTTTCGGTCCTGAGCATGTGGCGGCGCTGACTCATCACAAAGTGGGCCTGACTGACCCCGCCGCTGAGGAAAACCTGCATAGCGCCGTCAGACAGCTGGGGGTAGAGCTGATTACGGTGGAGGAAACTGCCATGGTGAAACGCTTCCGCCGGAACCTGGCACTGCTCATCAAAAGACCGGATCCTGCCCTGGTCAGGGTGGTGCTGTGTGCCGGCTGCCGCTACGGCATCACCCAGGATCTCTATGAGCAGGGGAAGGCCAGGGGGATCCACAAATATGTCAGCGCAGCCTCCTATCTGGAACTGGCCCCCTTCAAGGAGGATCTGCTGGCCGGTTGGGGGGACGGTGACGCAGATAAGGGCTTCCGGCACCTGATGCAGCACTACGGGGAATATTACAAGCTGGGGGATAATCAGTTCTACATTGAGCGCGACAACGGCTACAAATACAAGAGCAATCGCGCCGATGACAAGGGGGGGCTGAAAGACAGGCTCAAGGATGTGAAGCTCTTTGATTTGGACAACTACCTGCGCAATGACCCGGAGACGATAGAGCGCGAAGTCAGCGAACGCCTGGGCTGGCACCGTGGGCAAAGCGGCAGGAGCTGGCACTTCGACTGCATCATCGAGGAGGTGAAGGATATGTTCTACTATGGGATGCTGGGGTACACGGAGACGGACTTCAAGCTGTCTGCCATGGTGCGCCACGGCTTGCTCACCGTGGGGGAGGCGCGCCATCAGCTGTCCGTGGTGCGTCATAACCTGGCTCACAGCTACCCTTCCATGGAGCAGTTTTTCCTCAGCCAGGGACTGGGGGACTGCCTGCCGGATTTGCGCCGCTTCTATGAAGAAAGTCCCTATCTCTGCCTGGACACTGTGCAGCAGTCGTCGGCAGACAGCAAGAAAGTGAGGGTTGCCTAATGACGGATTTACTGATTATCACCCGCGAAGTGGGCTATGACTCCGGTGTCATTGTGTCCATCAGGCATCTGGCCGCAGTGCTGGAGCAGGCGGGCATCTCTGTCCGCACCTGCCGCTTTTCCACGGAGGAGGAGCTATGGGAACTGGCCCGGGAGGCACCGGAAGCCTGCCTAAATATCCATGTGCCATCCTTTAAGGATGAGACTCTGGCGCAGATTATGACGCTGGGCAAGCCGGTATTGCTGTCTATCCATTCCACCCTCTGCAATCTGCAGACAGAAGCCGGCCTGTTGGAACGCATCTTCAGAATGGGGCGGCTATATGGGGGGCAGCTTCTGTTCTCCTGTCCTTCCGGGCCTGAGACAGAAGCGATGAATGCGCTGCATTCCGGGCAGTTTATCCATCTGCCGAATGCCTTCAGCTATCCCCTGTTGACTGAGGCCGAGGCCAGGGAGCGGGCGGCTCAGCGTCTGGCGGAGCGCTCACGGCGGGTAGGCATGTTCAGTGCTTATCGTCCCTTCAAGAATCTGCCTGTGCAGCTGGCCGCCGCCGGCCTTTGTGCCGGGGATTTCCCCCTGGAGCTGCATTTCTCCCACGGCACGGAGCAGAACCCCTTGTACAGGGCCATGAGGGAACTTTCCGAGGCCGCCTGTCTGCCGGCGGTATTCCACGAGCAAATGTCCAATGGGGATTTCTATGCCTCTCTGGATGGTATCTCCGTGCTGCTGCAAGTCTCCCTTTCAGAAACGCTGTCCTATGTGGCGCTGGAACACATGGCTCGGGGCATTCCGGTGGTGGGCTCAGCCTCCATTCCCTTTGCGACCTGGCAGGCGGATTACAGCGACGTGCAGGATATAGCTGACAAGCTCAGGCTGGCCCTGGCAGCAGACACCTATCAGGAAAACGTCAGCCGGACCCTTGCCCGGGCACGGCAGGTGGTCACGGCCAATAATCAGGGGGCAGTTGCCCGGATTCGTGAGTTTATAGGAGGGGCTTATGACAGATAATTATATTTTTCAGGGATTGCCCAAGGAGGTCAGGGAGGAACGGCTGACATTCAGTCCGGATGCTGACGGGCAGGTAACAATTGCCCTCTGTCCTCCCGAAAAACTGGTGTCCTATTGCTGGCCGGGGCGTGAGTTTCTGCTCTCCGCCGAGGATGTACAGCTTCAGGTGGAGCGGGGTTATTTCTTTCCCCTGTCCTTTCTGACCTTCGTCTATCAGACCTGCGGCTATACGTTGTTGTTGGAATCCGACTTCACCGGGCTGCAGCTGACCAAGGCCGGCAGCGAGCTGTCCATCAGGCTGCGCTATCCGGCGGGGGTGACAGAAGCCCGTTTGCGCATCTGCCGCCATCGTCCCGACTGGCATGAGGGGCTGGCTGCCTACCGCCGCTGGCGGGAGGGACACCTGCCGGTCTCTGCTCAGCGAGGAACCCTGTGGGGGCATTTCCATCTCAAGAGGTATTTCTTCCATGAGGAACTGTGCAAGCGTCACGCCCAGGCTGCTGACGGCAGTTGTCACTTGTCTGAGCAGTGGCAGGAGGACAGACAGCTGGCAGGGGTGGATACGCTGCTGCTCTTCGACCATAGCTACCGGAAGGAGGGGAACCTGCGCTGCGGGTTGGCTGATCCGCTGGAGGGACTTTCTGACCTGGAGGGGCTCAGGGGGCAAATCAGGGACATTCAGGAGCAGGGGGGCAAGGTCTTTGCTTATTTTGACCCATATCTGGTGGATGAGGGCAGTGACATGGCGGAAAAGCAGGGCAGGAAGGCCGCCATCAAGGGGGCCGACGGGGAGATAGCCCGCATCTGGGGCGCTTCCAGCTGGCATCCCTGCCTGACCCTGGCAAGCTGGCAGCGGGACTCTGCCGCCTATATCCGTCGGATAGTCCGGAAACTGCCCGTGGACGGAATCTATCTGGACGAGCTGGGCAATGGCACCCAGTACCATTGCCATGATCAAAGTCACAACCATCCGGACTTCCGCCAGACAGAAGCGGAGGCTGCCTATGCCAGGGGGTGTCTGCAGACCGCCCCAGGGCGGCTGTCCATGTGCGAATTCCCACCGGTGGATCGCATGGCGGGACAGTTCAGTGCCGTGCTGAACGACTCTGCCTCCCTGCTGGACATCTACCGTTTTGCCATGCCGGAAATCAAGTGCTTCCGGGTTATCAACTGCGATTATCCTCTGGGGCATAACAGCTTCGCGGTGAATCGGGCCTTCTTCAATGGCGAAGGGCTTTGGCTTGACAATGACCTGGAGAATGAAGAATGGTATCCCGCCGACATTCTCAGACGCATCAAGGCCCAGTATGAGGTGCTAAAGAAATATGCCGGCTATTTCGAGGCGGAGGAGAACTATCCCCTTGAGGGGGGCGGCCCCATCCTCATCAATCGCTTCGGCCCATTCCATGACTGCCTGCTGACTGCCATCAATGCCACGGACAAAGAGCAGGAGACACTGCTGCTCAATCCCCGTAAATATCAGGCCTTGTACCTGGGCGAAGGCTGTCGGCTGCAGGCAGAGGGCAGTGCCTGCCGGCTGATACTGGCCCCACAGGAGGTGGTGGCAGTCCGCGCCAAGGAATAGACAGACAAGGCAGAAGCGCGCGTCCGCGGCGCGCAGCTTCCT
>JAGBLH010000061.1 GCA_017635515.1 Selenomonas sp. | reverse complement strand
TTTACCAGAATCCGGATGTGGAGTACCTGAATATCAATGTGAGCAAGTTCCATGCCTACAAGATGGACGGCCTGCAGGTCGTAGGTGACGCCGGTGCAGCTCTTGAGATGCTGGATGAGGCACTGGGCAAGACCGGCTACCATGTATCGGCCGAATATGCGGCAGAGGTAAAGGCGGCCAAGGCGGCTTATGATAAGGAAGTAGATCGTCTTTATCATATTGAATATACTGGTGAAGATTTCGTCCCCGAAGTCAATGATGATTTTGACTTCAAAAAAGTGGCCAAGGAATTCATCGAGCTTACGGGTTGCAGCCTGCCCCAGACCACGGTGCTGGGCACGGTGAATGAATCCATCGACAAAGATGCCATTATCGTTGGCGCTTCCGGCAGTCTGCCTGGTGACCTTCAGCGGGCATGGCGGGCTAAGTCCGTAGGCAGCTATCATGTAGAGTACGGCTTTTCCTGCATGGGGTATGAAGTAAATGCTGCTCTGGGGGTAAAAATGGCCGAGCCTGACCGCGAAGTCTATGCACTGGTCGGTGACTACGCTTATATGATGCTTCATTCCGAACTGCCAGCTTCCATTGCCGAACACATGAAGATAAATGTCATTCTCTTCGACAACATGTGCGGCGGCTGCATCAACAACCTGGAAGTTGGTCATGGTCAGGGCAGCTACGGCACGGAAATCCGCTTCCGCAACGAAAAGACCGGCCAGCTGGATGGCGGCCTGGTGCCTGTTGATTTTGCCATGAATGCCCGTTCTTATGGCTGTGTGGCCTATACGGTGCATACCATTGAGGAACTGAAGGCTGCCATCGAAGATGCCAAGAAGCAGACGGTTTCCACCCTTATTGATGTAAAAGTCCTGCCCAAAACCATGGTACATGGCTACGGTGACTGGTGGCGTGTAGGCGTGGCTCAGGTGTCCGAGAATGAGAAGGTCAACGAGATCTACGAGAAGGTCATGAAGCCCCACTACGAGGCAGCCAGGAAATACTAAGCTAAAACATAAAAGTATAGAAGTCAGGCAGCACCGATGGGTGCTGCCTGTTTTAACAAGAGAGGAAGTGAGGCACTCATGGGATTGACGATGATCATTGTCAGCCTGATCCTGCTTATGGTATTTGCCTATCGGGGCTATTCCATCTTATTCATAGCGCCGGTATTTGCTGTCTTGGCGGCGGTGGGCAGCGGGCATGAACTTATGCCTGTGTTCAGCGAGATATACATGACCAAGGCCGCAGAGTATGTCAAGACTTACTATCCGGTTTTCTTGCTGGGGGCGGTTTTTGCAAAGATTATGGAGGAAGGGGGGCTGGCGGCAGCTGTAGCCAACAAGATCGTCAGGACGCTTGGCAAGGACAAGGCCGTGCTGGCAGTGCTGCTGGGCTGCGGTGTCCTGACTTACGGAGGTCTTAGCGTATTTGTGGTGGCTTTTGTCATGTATCCTTTTGCAGCCATCCTTTTCCGGGAGGCGGACATACCCAAGCGCTTGCTGCCGGGGCTCTTGTGGATGGGAATTTTTACCTACAGCATGGTGGCTATACCGGGAACCCCGCAGATACAGAACATCATCCCTGCCGCCTACTTCGGCACTACTACCTGGGCTGGCATAGGGCTGGGGGTTATTGGCGCGGTGCTTTATTTTGCCTTTTCCTGGTGGTGGGTTTCCTATCGCGCGAAAAAATTGCAGGCACAAGGGGAAGGGTACGGTACGAATCTCCGCAATGAGCCGAAGGAATCTGGCGCAAACCTGCCAGATTGGCGCCTGTCCATGATTCCCCTGGTCATGGTTATCGTGCTGAATCTCCTCATCAGCAATCCCTTCCAATGGGATTGGGGCTATCATTGGGATGAGGCCAGCCTGGAGAGCATGGCCCCCTTGGGACTTTCCTTGCTGGCAGGGAGCGTGGGAAAGGTACAAGCTATCTGGTCCATCAATGCAGCACTGATTGTCAGCTGCGTGGCGGCGGTGATTATTGGCCGCAAGCATCTGCAAGAACGGGGCGGCATAGTCCCCCCCGTCAATGCAGGTGCCCTGGGATCGGCCAGTGCTATACTCAACGTAGCCTCGGGCTATGCCTTCGGCTGCGTGGTGGCATCTTTGCCAGCTTTTTGTATGGTGAAGGAGGCTCTGCTGGGCATTTCCTTCGGCGATGGACCCCTGATGTCAGCTATCATCACCACGAATCTCATGACGGGGGTTACCGGCTCGGCTTCTGGCGGCATGACCATCGCCTTGGGAATGCTGGGGGAGGAATGGCTGGCCTGGGCCCAGCAGACGGGAATAGCTCCTGAAGTGCTTCACCGCATCGTGTCCATGGCATCGGAGTGCGTCGATACCGGCCCCCATTCCGGCGCGCTGGTGACACTCATGGCTGTCTGCGGCCTCACCCATAGGGAATCATATTACGATGTGGTCATG
>JAGBLH010000060.1 GCA_017635515.1 Selenomonas sp. | reverse complement strand
GGTACATCAGGCCGAAGCTGGTACGATTTATGCCGATGTCACAGTGGTTGGTAATCACGACTATAACACGGGCATACAGAGAGTGGTCAACTCGGTGGCCACGCAGCTGCACACACTCCGTGCGCCGGGGACTGTCTGCTTCACCCAGCTACATAGGAATTCTTTGATGACCACTTGCAGCAGTTACGACAGAAAATCCTTCGGCTGTGCGCTGCAAGAAGATGGCAGGCTGAATTTCCAGTGTGGGGATATCTTGTTCCTGCTCGACTCGCCCTGGGACATGACTGCCGCAGGAAGGCGTGCCGCCAGAAGAATGCACGCAGCGGGGGGAGATGTGTACGGCCTGGTTCATGATATGTTCCCAGTTCAGTATCCAGAGTGGTTTGCCTCGCAGGCCTTCGTTGACAATTTTATCCTGTGGCATGAGTTCTTGATGCGTGAAGCCGATGGCATCCTGTGCAATTCCAAAAGCACAGCAGAGCAGGTGGCCGCGTATTACAAGAAGCATGGACTTTCAAGAGAACGCCCGTTGGAACTGTATGTTTTTCCAATGGGGGCGGAACTGGGAAGAGCGTCCGTCTCACCAGTGAAAGCCAGGCAAAAACTGCAGGACTTCATGTCAGCAGCAACAACTTTCCTGATGGTAGGCACAGTGGAAGTCCGTAAGGGACATGCGGTGGCCTTGGAGGCCTTTCGCAAGCTGCTGGAGAGTGGGGAAAAGGCCCAGCTGCTGATCATAGGCAGGGATGGCTGGAAGAACGACTCATTCAAGCAGGCAATGTCAGAGCCAGAGATAGAAGGGAAAGTCCTATGGCTGGATGATGCAGATGATGGTGAGCTGGAATATGCTTATCGGCACGCCGCTGCCCTGATTGCAGCCTCCAAGGATGAAGGCTTCGGCTTGCCACTGGTAGAGGCTGCACATTATGGGATTCCTATCATCTGCAGTGACATACCTATCTTCCACGAGGTAGCTGGCGAGCATGCCAGCTATTTCTGCAGCACGGACAGCACGGCGCTGGCAGGTACCTTGCAGCATTGGCTGAGCCAGGCAGAGCATCCTGATTCCGGCAGGATAAGGCTGTATAGCTGGAAGGAGAGTGCCTCTTATATGCTGCAGGTCTTTTCCGGGCAGGCAAGGCCTTATCAGACTTTGGATTGATTATATTTGGGGAAAGGAAAAGTTGAACAATGTCAAATAAAGCACTTATTACGGGCATCACAGGCCAGGATGGCGCCTATCTTGCCAGGTTGCTTCTGGGCAAGGGCTATGAGGTTTACGGACTGCTGGCACGTCGTGCCACTAAGACTGACTGGCGCCTCAGATACTTAGGAATCGAGGAGAAGGTGAAGCTCATCGAGGGGGATCTCACTGATGTGACCTCCATCATCCGTGCCCTGAACATTGCCCAGCCGGACGAGTTCTACAATCTGGGGGCACAGAGCTTTGTGGGCACCTCCTGGAACCAGCCCCAGCTGACAGCCCAGAGCACTGGTGTAGGTGCCCTGAACTGCCTGGAGGCTATCCGCATAGTGAATCCGAAAATCAAGTTCTATCAGGCTTCCACCTCCGAGATGTTCGGCGGTATGCCGGAATTTCCTATCCAGTCCGAGGAAACTCCCTTCCATCCTCGCAGTCCCTATGGAGTAGCCAAGCTATTTGCTCACTGGTCGACCATCAATTATCGTGAGAGCTTTGGTATCTTTGGCTGCTGCGGCATCCTCTTCAACCATGAGTCTCCCCTGCGTGGCATTGAGTTCGTCACTCGCAAAGTCACCGATGCTGTGGCTCGCATCAAACTGGGCGTGCAGGAAGACCTGCACTTGGGCAATATCGATGCCAAGCGTGACTGGGGATTTGCCGGGGACTATGTGGAAGCCATGTGGCTCATGCTGCAGCAGGATGAGCCTGACACCTATGTAGTGGCTACGGGACGTACCACCACCGTCCGCGATATGTGCAAGATTGCCTTTGAACATGTGGGTCTTGATTACGAAAAGTATGTGGTCATAGACCCGAAATTCTATCGTCCCGCCGAGGTCGACCTGCTTCTGGGCGACCCGAAGAAGGCCGAGGCCAAACTTGGCTGGACGGCCAAGACCAGCCTGGAGGAGCTCATCCACATGATGGTGGATGCAGACTTGAAGCGCGTGCAGGACGAGCTGAAGGTGAAGGCATGAAAATTCTCATAACCGGTGCCGCAGGCTTTGTGGGCGGCCATCTGATCAAGGCTTTTGCAGAAAGGGGACACACCCTTTCTGCTATAGACTTGGGGACAAGCTCGATCTTTGAGAAATATGGCGTTGCCGCCCATCAGGCTGATTTGCTTGACAAGGAAGCTATAATAGAAGTATTGTCTGAAGAAAAGCCTGAGGCTGTGGTGCATCTGGCTGCCATTGCCAACGTGCCCTTTGCTTGGGCGTGCCCTGCCAAGACTATGGCGGTGAACGTTGGCGGCACAGCAACCCTCCTGGAGTCCATGGCAGAAGCTGTGCCGACAGGCAAACTGCTGACAATCGGCTCCAGTGATGCCTACGGTCTTACAGCCAAGTGTGGGGAACCGCTTACCGAGGATATGCCCTGCCAGCCACAGAACCCTTACAGCATATCTAAGCTCTGCGCCGAGCAGCTTTCCATCCAGTTGGCGGGCAAGTATGGCATCACTGTTCTTGCCGCCCGTTCCTTCAACCATTTCGGCCCCGGTCAGAAGCCGGGCTTCGTAGTCAGCGATTTTGCGAGCCATGTGGCAGCCATCGAAAGGGGCGAGCAGGAGCCCGTTATCTCCGTGGGGGATTTGACGGCAGCCAGGGATTTCACCTACATCGATGATATCATTGCCGCCTATGTGGCCATGACGGAACAGGACATCCCTACGGGCATCTACAACATCTGCTCTGGCAAGCCACGCAGAATAGAGGAAGTGTTGCAAGGCCTCCTGGAACTGTCCGGCAGGAGCATCGAGGTCAGGAAAGATCCTGACAGGATGCGCCCTTCGGAAGTTCCCTTCTTTGTGGGAGACAGTACGAAGATTTTTGAGGCTTCGGGCTGGCAACCGAAAACTGACTTTCGGGATGGGCTTCAGAAGACCCTGTCTTGGTGGTGCAGCAAGTAAGCATATATATGCATAGTGGATTATTACTGGCACATTGATTTTTCAGTGTGCCAGTACGATTGATAAGGGGAGACTTTATGATAATCACGACCAAGGCCTTTGGTGCTTATGATTTGCGTGGCATTTATCCGAATGAAGTCAATGAAGATTTATATTATCGTATAGGCCGGGCTTTTCCGAGTCTTTTTGAGGCTGAGAGGGTGGCAGTGGGCCATGATATACGCCTCTCTAGTGAGTCACTGGCCGAGGCGTTGATCAAAGGGCTGACTGAAGCTGGCTGTGAGGCAGTGGATATTGGCCTTTGTGGCACGGAGATGGTCTATCATACAGCAGGCGGCATGGACGGTGGCTTGATGGTCACTGCCAGCCACAATCCCAAGGAATACAATGGGCTGAAGCTGGTACGGAAGGGGGCCGTCCCTCTTGCCAAAGAAGAACTGAGGGCTTTGGCTGAGGCTGTGAAAGAAGGGGGAGAGCTTCCTCCTGCCGCTGCTGTGCCAGCTAAAGCAGAAAAAATAGATATCATGGAGGATTATATCCAGCGAATTCTTTCTTTCATAGATGTGGAAGATTTGAAACCGCTTAAAATAGTGGCTAACGGTGGCAACGGCTCCGCAGGTCCTGTTATAGAGGCGCTTGCCAGATATCTTCCCTTTGAGATTGTCACTGTTTACGGTGAGCCTGATGGTTCTTTTCCTAATGGCGTGCCGAACCCATTGCTGCCGGAGAACCGGGAGGATACGGCCAGAGCTGTGATTGAGCATGGAGCCGATTTTGGTGTGGCATGGGATGGGGATTTTGATCGTTGCTTCCTTTACGATGAGCAGGGCAATTTTATCGAAGGCTACTACATGGTGGGATTCCTGGCTCAAGCTTTTCTTGAGAATCATAAAGATGCCAGAGTGGTATATGACCCCCGCTGCATCTGGAATACCATTGAGTTAGTGGAAGAGGCCGGAGGGCAGCCTGTGGTATGCAAGGGCGGCCATGCCTTCATCAAGGCCAAAATGCGTGAAGTGGATGCCATATACGGCGGCGAGATGAGTGCCCATCATTATTTCCGGGATTTTTCCTACTGCGACAGCGGCATGATACCATGGTTGCTGGTGGCAGAGCTCATCTGCCGCACAGGGAAAACTTTGTCCAGTCTCCTGCATGAGCGTATGGCTCGCTATCCTGTTTCTGGGGAAATCAATACCAGGGTGGAGAGCCTGGAGACGGCAAAAACTTTGCTTGACAAAGTAGAAAAAGCCTATGCCTGCCTGCCTGGCAGCGAAATATCACGCATAGATGGCCTGAGCATTTCCTTTGCAGACTGGCGCTTCAATCTCAGGTGCTCAAACACGGAGCCGCTCCTCAGGCTGAATGTGGAAGCCAGAGGTGACAG
>JAGBLH010000059.1 GCA_017635515.1 Selenomonas sp. | reverse complement strand
CTCTCAAATAGTGTAAGATGTTTGTAATGACGCATAGATCCTCCTGATTATGGGTTGTCGCAAACACCATTATATCAGAGGTCTGTGCGTTATTTTTATTTTTTGCTATGTGCTGTTGCACTTAGATTGTAAATCCGTCAGGAAATAACTTGGATTTGTGATAAGTTGCGTAGCACAGATAAATTTGGTGCAGATAATCATCTTTATCTGCAGTATACTTCCTGGCAAAATTTCTTAGCCTCCTTATGCAATTCTGATTGGACATATATTGTGAGCACGGGAAAAGTGGTATTCCTTTTCAGTGAAGATGATAAGACAAAGTATTATCCTGTTAAGGCGAATGCTGGGAAACCTCAGAAGCTAGATATTTCTGAAATAAATGAGATCATACATGCGATTCCTAGAGGATTTTCTGGTTCGGACTTCTTTAATATGATACTGGATAGTCATCCTTCTTTATTGACTATTGGTTGGCATGGCTTGCCTACTTTTGCTGCATTGTGGCAAGTATTCTGCGAAGATAAAAATGTCAATGATGCAATAGAACATTTGAGAAACCCGAAAGATAAAAAAGAATTGAGCTTACGCGATATAAACCTTTCTAATATGCTGAAATATCATTATAAGGAACGAATGGAACCCTTCTTGAAAGAGTTGTCAAATTATCTGCAACTGGATGAAAAATATCCTATGATTGATTGGTTCAAGGCTTTTTATTTATCATCAAATTCAATTATAGGACGTAAGTTCGTGCAACGCATGGCACCAGCTATTTTTTATGATGAACATGGTATGAACCAGTTACAAGTAAAAAATGACTTTGGAATCAGTGAAAAAAACTTGAAGCTGGAATTGATTGGAGGCTTTAAATACAAACATCGTGCTGGAGTAGTCCGTCATCCTGTGTCAAGATTTGGATGCCAAAATAATTCGTTGATGAGTCAAGGGAAAATTAATGTAAAGGGTTCGTGGCGCACTAATCCACTGGCAGCTATCAAAGCTTATGCAAAAGGTGGTACGTATGGTCGCTATTTGAAAGAAAAAGATTCTGAATTATTCATTAGTCGTCAGGTTCGTTTTGAAGATTTGAAGCTTTATCCGAAGGAAACAACAGTAAAACTTTGTGAATTTTTAAGGATTCCTTGGTCAGAAACTTGTCTACACATTACAACAAATGGGGAAGAAAGCGGAAAAGTAGATGGAACCAAAGGGTTTGATGTTACTCCAGTTTATAAAAAGCATCTTGAATATCTTTCCACGCTGGACTATTACCGCATAGAACTCCTCAATTATAAGAATTTTGACGTTTGGGGATATAAGCCAAAGTATTATGACGGGACCAAATATACTGCTGAAGAATTAGAAAAACTTTTTGCTATTCCTTTTAAAATTGAGAATATGACTCTTCCTAAATGGCCAGGATGGCCAGATAAGGAGGCTTGCGCGGAGTTCCACAAGTGGATATTGGAGAGAGCTATAGATATAATGAAAAATGGCGAGAAAAAGCCTGTAGGATACAAGGGACAGCCTGTGAATTTGGTTGAATGCCTATATCCAGATTTAAAGCCTGGGGAAAGGCTGTTTGAGTAAAAGATTCATAGTCCAGCCAGCGCTCCATGCAGGTCATTTCTTTGACGGCTTTCTTCGTGAATTTGGGGACTTCCAAGAAATGCAGTTCCATGTCGTTGTTGAGCATTCGTTTATCCGGGCCGTAGGAAAATAAAAGCCCCCGCCTGGGCGGGGGGGACGGTTGAAAAGCAGCCTTATCACACGATGCTGTATTTTTCATAAAGCTGATTCCTGAGGACTGCACTTTGGGTGACTGACAGTATTTGGTCTTTTTTGCCAATCTCGATAAGGTGGGCAATAAGCCGTGAAAGCTTGTCCTCGCCCCTGGCTTCGCCTTCGGCCATGGCCTCAGCTCTCTCTTCGGCAATCTTCATTTGATAAGTCATGTAGTTCACCTTCTCCTTTTCCGTGTGCTTCAGCTCGGTGATGAGATTCTGCACTTCATCTATCCATGTATCCTTTACAGGGATGCCATCCACGAAGTCAAGGAAATTCTTGACTTCGTGGGAAACATCATTGAGAGTTCCCTTGGTGCTTAGGAAGATTTTGGAGGCACCGTCATCAAGTTCGATTTTATTGTCCTCTGTGCATATGTTTTTGAATGTGAATTTATGACGCTTGCTTTTGAACAGCCTGAAGGGACAGATGAAGATGATGATGGATTTTTTCAGTTTGTTGTAGAAGACACCCGCCTCCAGAGCACCGTAATCGATGACTGACTGGTAGTAGCGGGTGCGCCGCCCCAAGGTAGCCATGGGGTATTGCCGGACTTGCATTTCTACATCATAAACGGTGTTCTCATTGTCCTCCACATAGACATCAAGGCGGATGCCACGGCTTTCAAAGCCTGTTTTCATGGCTTTCTCGGTCTCAGGATCCCTGATCTCGCGGATTTTGACACCAAGGATGATTTCCAGCAGGTGCTTGCAGATGTGCTTGTGCTTCATGACCAGCTTGAACATGTAGTCATCAGCAATGGTCAGGTCTTCCCAGGCCTTGATGCTGTTGGGGAGTGGTTGCTTTGTGAGGTTATCAGGGTATTTTGTTGATTCCTTGGGGATTGTCATGCGGCATCTCCTTTAGGTGAAATCAGTAGATAGGAATATTCTTACTATTATTTTAGCAAATGGGGCAGGGATGTCAATATTGGAATAAATGTACGATGAGCAATAATAAACAATAGTCAAATAGGAGTTGAAAATACTTATATGAACAAAGGAAAAGTATACTGGATCACCGGCCTTTCCGGTGCAGGCAAGACCACCATTGGCACCAGGCTTTTTGAGCGCCTTCGCGAAGAGAAACCCAACGTCTTCCGCCTGGATGGTGACGTGGGCCGTTGGGCTTACAATGACAAGGTGGGCTACAGCCGTGAGGAGCGTTTGGATGGTGCTTACCGCAATGCCCGTGTCTGCAAGATGATCGCTGACCAGGGCATCGATGTGGTCTGCTGCACCATCAGCATGTATGACGAGGTGCGGGCCTGGAACCGGGAGAACATGGAGAATTATAGGGAAGTCTATCTGGAAGTGCCCCTCGAAGTCCTTATAAAGCGCGACCAGAAGGGCCTCTATACCAGTGTCCAGAAAGGTTCCGTCAAAGATGTGGTGGGGATGGACTTGAAGCTGGAGTTTCCCAAGCATCCTGATGTCAGGGTCATGAATGACGGCACTCTGACGCCGGATGAAGTGGTGGCAAAGATTTTAGAAGCATGATGGAGGATATTTACAAAATGAAAGCATTGATTCTCAATTCCGGTGTGGGCAGCCGCATGGGTGCACTCACGGCCCGGCAGCCCAAGTGCATGACGGAGATTTCCAGCCGGGAGACCATCCTGAGCCGCCAGCTGCATCAGCTGGTTTTTGCGGGCATCGAGGAAGTGGTCATCACCACGGGAGCCTTTGACGATGTGCTGGTGCAGTATGTGCAGGGCCTTTCCCTGCCCCTCAAGGTCACTTTCGTCCACAACGACAGGTTCCAGGAGACCAACTACATCTACTCCATCTTCAAGGCCAAAGATTATCTGCAGGACACTGACCTGCTGCTCATGCATGGAGATATGGTCTTTGAGAACGGTGTCTTTGACCGTCTGATCGCGGCTGAGGGCAGCGTCGTGGCAGCAAGCTCCACGGCAGACCTTCCTCAGAAGGATTTCAAGGCCGTCATCGCTGACGGCAAGGTGGCAAAGATTGGCATTGAGTTCTTCGAGCATGCCATGGCCTCCCAGCCCATGTACAAGCTCACGGCAGCTGACTGGAAAATATGGCTGGGCAAGATCGCATCTTTCTGCGAGGCGGGCGAAGTCAAGTGCTATGCAGAGAATGCACTGAATGAGGTGGCGGGGGAGATGAACCTCCTGCCCCTGGATATGAAGGACATGCTCTGCAGCGAGATAGACAATCCCAGCGACCTGGCTGTAGTCTCCAGCAAGCTGAAGGAAATAGAGCACCGCACTGTCTATATGTGCTTCTCCACCGATGTGCTCCACAGCGGCCATATCGAGCTCATCAAGAAAGCCTCCCGCCTGGGCAAGCTGACTGTGGGCGTCATGACGGATGAGGCCGTGGCCAGCTACAAGCGGTATCCTCTGGTGCCCTTCGAGGAGCGCAAGGCCCTCTTCGAGCATATCGAGGGCGTTTCCCGTGTGGTGGCCCAGACTGAGCTCAGCTACAAGGAAAACCTCGAAGCCCTCCAGCCTGACTATGTGGTGCATGGCGATGACTGGAAGGCTGGCTTCCAGAAGCCGGTGCGTGATGAGGTGGTTTCCTGCCTGGCTGCCTATGGCGGCACATTGGTGGAATTCCCCTATGCCAGCCATGACAAGTTCCGCCAGCTTGATGCGCGCACCCGTGAGGAGATGTCCCTGCCGGACATGCGCCGTGGCCGCCTGAAGAAGGCCATTGCCATGAAGGGCACCGTGACTGCCATCGAGACCCACAGCGGCCTCACCGGACTTCTGGCAGAGAACACTGCCGTCTACGAGAACGGCAAGGCCCGCCAGTTCGATGCCATGTGGGTGAGCTCCCTGTGCGACTCCACTGACAAGGGCAAGCCGGATATAGAGCTGGTGGATATGACCTCCCGCTTCCGCACCATCGACGACATCATGGAAGTCACCACCAAGCCCATCATCTTTGATGCAGACACTGGCGGCCTGAAGGAGCACTTCATCTACACAGTGCGGACCCTTGAGCGCATGGGCGTGTCCATGATCATCATCGAGGACAAGACGGGCCTCAAGAAGAACTCCCTCTTCGGCACGGAAGTGAAGCAGACCCAGGACTCCATCGAGAACTTCTCGGAAAAGATAGCTGCCGGCAAGGCTGCCCAGAAGACCAAGGATTTCATGATCTGCGCCCGTATCGAGAGCCTCATCCTGGAGCAGGGCATGGAAGACGCCCTGACAAGAGCCAGGGCCTTCGTCAAGGCCGGTGCTGATGCCATCATGATCCACAGCCGCAAGAAAGACCCTGCCGAGATTTTCGAGTTCGTGGAGAAATTCCGCGCCGAGGACGGACAGACCCCCATCGTAGTAGTGCCCACCTCCTTCAACTCCGTCACTGAAGAAGAATTCAAGGAGCGCGGCGTCAACGTGGTCATCTATGCCAACCAGCTCATGCGCGCAGGCTTCCCTGCCATGCAGAAGGCCGCCGAGAGCATCCTCAAGAACCATCGGGCCAAGGAATGCGATGACATGTGCATGTCCTTCAAGGAGATCATCCGCCTGATACCTGCCGATTACTGAGGAATGAAGATGAAGCAGAAACTTATTTTTGCTGACGATGGTTATGAGCAGTTCCTTGAGTATCTGAAAAGCTTGGGAGCCAGGAGGGCATTGCTGGTACACGGCAGTTCAATGCTCAAGCTTGAAGTGGGGCAGTTTCTCCTCAACCTGCCTCAACAGATAGGCGTGGACATTGTTGAGTTCACTGACTTTGCCCCCAACCCTGCTATAGAATCCGTCCTGAAAGGAGCAAGTCTCTGCCGAGAGAAGCAGTGCGATATGATTATTGCTTGTGGCGGAGGCAGCGCTATGGACGTGGCCAAATGCATACGCCTTTTTGTGGAAGTGGACATGGGCAGGGAAGATTTCCTGAGCGATTTGAAGTCGGGAAGACTGCCCCTCATAGCCATTCCTACCACAGCCGGTACTGGCAGCGAGGCTACCCATTTCGCCGTCATCTACAAGGACGGGAAAAAACTGTCTATAGCAGAAAAGGGTAACATTCCTCAAGCTGTGCTTTTGGATGAGAAAGTCTTGGCAGGTCTGCCCCTGAGGCAGAAAAAAGCCACCTTCTTTGATGCTCTCTGCCATGCCATAGAATCCTGCTGGTCTGTCAATGCCACAGAAGAGAGCAGGACCTATGCCAAAGAAACCATACGTATCTTGATAGCGTCAGAACCGAGGTATCTGTCCGAAGAGTGTACTATGGCGGATAATATGGCAATGCTGCTGGCGGCACACTATGCGGGCAAGGCCATCAATATTTCCAAGACCACTGCAGGGCATGCCATGTGCTACAAGCTGACCAGCAAGTTCGGCCTGCCCCATGGACAGGCAGCCCTGCTCTGCCTGGTGGAACTCTGGCCATATATGCTGGAGAAAGCCAGAGCGGATAAGGGCTTGGAAGGAAACTTCCAGGAGATAGCCGAAGCCATGGGCGAAAACTCCAGCCTTGAAGCCGCAGGCAAATTGAGGGAACTGGCTGCAAAGCATGGCATGCTGAAGCCCCTGTGCCCGGAAGCAGATGATACTCTGATAGCTGAACTCACAGGCTCGGTGAACGTGGAGCGTCTGCAGAACCATCCCTTGAAGCTGTCAGAGGCAGACTTCCAGGAACTGTACAGAAGGATACTGAAAGGCAATAACTGACATGAAGATAGAAGATTTTATTGAAGCACTAGAAGCAGATTTCTACACGGGAGTCCCCGACTCCCTCTTGAAGCCCCTGTGCAATTACCTCATGCACACCTACGGCATAGACAAGAACCATCACCTGATAGCCGCCAATGAGGGGAACTGCGCAGCTTTGGCGGCTGGCTACCACCTGGCCACCGGCAAGGTGCCCGTGGTATACATGCAGAACAGTGGCGAGGGCAATATCATCAACCCTGCCGCATCTCTCCTGAGTGACAAGGTCTACGCCATCCCCATGATTTTTGTGGTAGGCTGGCGCGGCGAGCCGGGAGTGCATGATGAGCCGCAGCATATCTACCAGGGGCAGGTGACGGTGAAGCTGCTGGAGGACATGGACATAGCCAGTTTCGTCATAGGCAAGGAAACCACAGCAGAGGAACTGCAGGAAGCCATGTCAGGCTTTCGCGCCGTCCTTGACAAGGGCAAGCAGGTGGCCTTTGTGGTACGCAAGGGAGCGCTTTCTTATGACGGCAAAGTTTCCTACCGGAACGAAAACAAGATGCTGAGAGAAGAAATTATCCGGCACATTGCAGCAGTCAGCGGCGAAGACCCCATAGTGTCCACTACAGGCAAGGCCAGCCGTGAGCTGTTTGAAATCCGTGAGGCAAACCAAGAGAGCCATAAATACGACTTCCTCACCGTAGGCTCCATGGGGCATAGCTCCTCCATTGCCCTTGGCATTGCCATCAGCAAGCCGGAGCAGAAAATCTGGTGCGTGGATGGCGATGGAGCCGTGCTTATGCATATGGGAGCCATGGCAGTCATGGGCAGCGTGAAGCCGCAGAATCTGGTGCATATCCTCATCAACAACGGCGCCCATGAAACCGTAGGCGGCCTGCCCACGGTAGCGGGCAAGGTGGATTTCCCTGCCCTTGCCGGTGCTTGTGGCTATGATACAGCCCAAAAAGTGGATGACTTCGCGGCTCTGGACACTGCCCTAAAGAAGGCAAAAGCAGAAGCAGGTCTGCACTTTCTGGAAGTATCCTGCGCCATCGGTGCCCGTGATGACCTGGGCAGGCCCACCACCACGGCCCTGGAGAACAAAGAAAACTTCATGGCATATCTGAGGGCATTGAGTTGAGCAAGTGGGGGCGATGAGATGCAGATTGAACGTGGAGACATCAGGAAATACATTGATGGGGCGGACAACATCCTCCTCACCTCCCATGTTCACCCCGACGGCGATGCCATAGGCTCCTGCCTGGCTATGTACCATGTGCTGAAAGGCATGGGCAAAGAAGTGCAGGTGGTTATAGATGACCATGTGCCGGACATCTATGATATTCTGCCGGGCTTTGGGGAGATACAGAGATATGCGGGGCAGCCATTGGAGGCTGAGCTGGTCGTGCTGCTGGACGCCCGTCCCGGCAGGGAGGGGAGAGTCTGCTCGGCTGTCTCTGCCCCGGTGCTGAATATTGACCACCATGTTTCCAATGATGGCAGCGCAGATTACACCTATGTGGAGCCGGAAGCCTCTGCCACGGCGGAAGTCCTCTGCCTGCTTTTCAAGGCGTGGGGCATAGGCATGACAGAAGGAATAGCCTCCTGTCTCTATCTGGGCATAGCCACGGATACAGGCTTTTTCGCTTTCCAAAATAATAGGCCGGAGACCATGGAGCTTTGCGCAAACCTGATGCGGGCAGGAGCTAATCCCGCCAGGATATCTGCGGCTGTGCAGAAAAAGACCTTCCACGAAGTGGAGGAACTGGCCAGAGGGCTTGGCACCATGGAGCTTTTTGCTGAGGGCAGGGCCGTGGGGATCTTTTTGGATGAAAGCTTCAAGGGGCTGGAGCTTACCGATGACCTGATAGATATGGTCAGGCATATAGATGGCATAGCTATCGCAGTCCTGCTCAAAGCAGAGGAGGAAAAGTCCTGCCGTGTCCGCATGAGGTCAGAGGTGTTGGATGTGTCTGAGCTGGCGAGGAAGTTCGGTGGCGGAGGACACAGGGAAGCGGCGGGGGCTACTCTTCGTGATGGTTTTGCTGAAGCCAAGGAGATCTTGAAGAAGGAAGTAAGCAGATATTTGTTGGATATGATGTCATGATAGCAATAAATAAATTATTGGGTCGAAGTGCTGGCAGATATCTTGAGAAGAGAGCTGACAAAATGCCCCCGCTAGACGGGGACATGACTCAAACAACAATAATTCGGTCATTGGTAGACTTGCGTTTCTTCTTTTTTAGATGCTTGTGGCCAATGAGTTGGGAGAGGAACTGCTGATAAGTAGCGTGGGAGCCGATTTCAGGCAATCTCAGCATGATGTACACCTTCTTTCAAGTACTATTGTACATCTGAAACATCTAGCTGAGATGGGGAATACTCATTCGCAATAAGTTTTTGCCAGAAAATATGGGGCACATTGAAAAATGTGCAGGTTTTAGGAGCGTGAATAGTGAACTTCGAGTTTTCTAATTCACATATGTTTGAATTAGGGGAGATTGGTTCATGAATGTGTTGATTATAGGTAATGGATTTGACTTGGCACATAATCTGCCTACATCTTATATGGATTTTATGAACTATTTGGATTTCTGCCATGCTGTTAACGTAAACCCAGAAATACTGAAATATATAAGACATGGTAATGACGCCAATTCTACATGGGAAAATTTAAATGATAAACTGAAAAAACTGATTTTTGATTGGGTGAGTTCAGGAAGAAAAGATGAGTTGTTATCGCATAATATCTACAAACTCTTGAATCAGAGAAACTGCTGGTATGAATATTTTGCTGATGAAATAAAGAATAATAAACTATCTAAGAAAAACTGGGTTGATTTTGAGTCTAAAATAGCTATCGTTGTAAAATGCTTAGAGGATATAATTCAAAGAAAAGTGGCAAATCATTATATAAAAGATAATAGAGTTTCTATTTTGCCTTTAGTGGCAAGCAAAACAATTGTTGGATTTGATAAAGGATTTGAATATGATTATATAAATTGTATTCGCAGAGATTTGGAATTGTTTATAAAGTGCTTGGATGAGTATATAACGATAGTAGGTCAGATAAAATTATTTGAAAAGGAAAAATTAGGTTGTATTGATAATATTGATGTTGATAGACTGGTAAGTTTTAACTATACGGAAACTTATTCTAAATTGTATAAGCCTATTGATAGTAGTTGCATCGATTATGCACATGGGAAAGCAGGAGAGGCGGATAAAGAGGATATCAGCAATTTAGTTTTGGGATGTGAGGAAACCTTGCAGGGGGATTTGATAAACACAATTACACAGTGTGGATATTTTAAGAAGTATTTGCAGCGCGATGTAAAGGCTACAGGACGTATGTATAGAAAATTTTATGAGGAATGTACAAGCGGAGATAATGTTCTATATATTTTTGGTCATTCTCTTGATATAAATGATGGAGATATTATCAAATATATGATTGATAAAAGTGAAAAAATTGTTATCTATTATTGGAATATTGATGATGTAGTTAATAAAGCTCAAAATCTTGTACGTATCATGACTAAGGAAGGCTATGAAAATGCTAGATGGAAAATAGAATTTAGAGAGCAATAGCAATGTGAAAGTATTGCAGTGAAAAGTGAATGAAAAAGAATTTTAATCCCCCATCTGAGATGGGGAGAATGGAACAAGCTGAAGCGTTGCCCAGAGTACCAGAAAATGCAAAACCTCCTGTGTTACAATGATATTGGTTTCGCGGCCATATCATTAACCAGGAGGCATCCAAAGATGGACAATCAGAGTATAGCACATACGCGATGGAATTGCACGTATCATATCGTAGCAAGAGCCTTCCGTTGGGGCGGGGGTTACCATAGAACAGTTATATCGTATTTTGGTATGATGGTGTCTCTGGTAATGATTGTTAGATTCCTGGATTGTGCCTGAGCCACGAGTAGTCTGTCAAATGGGTCTCGATGTATGAATGGTAGCTTTTCTACTATGTCCAGGTCTGGGTAATCTATTCCTAAAAGTTGTATTGATTCTTCTTTGCATATACCAGCCATTTCCTCAAAAGTGTAGGGAAAACGGAGTTTTCCTAAGCTTTTCTTTATGGACATTTCCCATAGTGAAGCGTAGCTGATATAAATGTCAGTATCTGAGCAAATAGTATTTCTGGCAGTTGCGGAAAGTTCGGGACTATCGGCCAGGAACCAAATTAATGTGTGTGTATCTAACAAGTACATATCACATATACTCCTTGAAATCATCTAATGGGGCATCGAAATCATCGGACATATAGATATCATCTTTTATAATACCTGGAATCCTTTTGGTTGATTTGCGCTGTGTCTGTGAGTTTTTGATTCTGTAGGATAAGAAATCTAGGAACGTGGAAACTTCTTCCAGATATTCCTCTGGGATTGAGGCAAGTTTTTGTTCAATGAGAGCAGTAGTCATGTTGGTATACCCCTTTCTTGAAAATATTCTTACTATTATTTTACCAAATAGGATAGGGATGTCAATAATGGGGTAAGTATACGATGAAAGATAATAAAAACTATTTAAATAGGAGGGAGTTTATGCAGAAATACAAAAGCAGAGCCGGACGGAATAAAATCATCTACAACTACACCGGGGAATTCGATGCCTGGGTGCCTGCCACCATGCAGTTCCTCGGCACTCTGATGCCGCCTACCCTCTCCAAGCGGGCGGCTGCCATGCTGCTCCTGGTGGCTGGCATGGGCAATGAGGAGATTGTAGCACTTACGGGCATGTGCATCCGCAGCGTTCGTGCGCTCCGAAAGACCATGGAGGAGCAGGAGCCGACCTCCGAGCTTTTCGCCATCAAGCCCGGCAGTGGGCGAAAGAGAAAGACCGAGGGCATCGAGGAGCAGGTGTGGGCGGAGTTGGACAGCGGCAAATACCGCACTCACAAAGAGGTGGCAGAGATGCTGGAGGAGAAGTTCGGCATCAAGGCATCTGTGAATCTGGCTGCTCGCGTGGTGAAGCGCTGGAAACAGGCTCGGGCTGATGGGGAAGAGTAGGGAATTGCTATGGTTTGGAAGAATAAGTTCCATGAACGGATAAACGAATTGTGGAAGAGGGCCAAGGATCAAAACCACAAAATGACGCAGACTGAGTATGCCAGGCGGCTCGGTGTGACGAGGAATGCGCTCTTGGGTTGGTTACGCGGTTCCGGGCAGCCTGATGTGGACGGCCTGGTTCGCATCGCCAGCACAGAGAATGTCAGCCTCTCCTGGCTGATGGGGGATGAGCGACCTAAAGCTGAGGATGAACTGCTTCAGGATGAGCTGGCGTTGGTTAATTTTTTCCGTGGCATAAGAAGTCCAGAGAACAAAGATCATTTGCTGTGGCTGGCTAAACGCTGGAAAGAGGCTGAAGAAAGTGTCTCTGAATGAAAGAAAAAGCCTGCATGTGTCGGGAGGTCACATGCAGGCTTTTTCAATGTGGGTCTGGCTATTCTGTTAGTGTATGGATGGATTGTATGAACATCTTAAATCTTGAGCCTGGCCTGGGCGGAGACATGGCGGTTGAAGCCTACCTCTTCCTTGCTGAGGCCCAGGGCGAAGCCTACCAGCTGCTGCAGATGCAGGATGGGGACTTCGGCCTGGCTGTGGACGGCCTCGCGGCCCTCTGGCTCGTACATGTCAAGCTGCATCTGGCAGAGGGGGCAGGGGGTGACGATGGCATCAGCTGCTGCTTTGTGTGCGCTGTCCACAATCTGGCCTGTCACCGTCAGCACATCGTGCTCGGCTGCCAGCTGGGCATGGAAGCCACAGCACTTGCGCTTGGCATCGAATTCCACGCTCTTGGCCCCCAAGGCTGCTATCAGGCGTTCCAGGGACTGGGGATGCTTGCCGTCCTCATGGTTCATGATTTCCTGGGGACGGAGGATGTGGCAGCCGTAGTAGCCTGCGATGCACAGATGGCTGAGGGGGTGGGTAACTTTGTCCTTGAGGAGTTCTGGATGCTGGTCCAGCACCCAGAGGAAGTGGGTTATTTCAGAGGTTCCCTTATACTCGTAGGGATGGCCGCCTTCCTTGAGGATGCCGTTGACCTTCTCTTTGAGCTTCGGGTCGCTGTCAAGGCGGTGCTTGGCGGTGCGCAGTTGCAAGGTGCAGGTGTTGCAGACCGTCATGATAGGCAGTCCCATGTGCTCGGCGATGGAAATATTTCTTGCATTGACTGCCAAAGCGGCAAGGTCATTGACGCCCTGGGCGTGGGAGGCGCCGCAACAGGTCCAGTTTTCGATTTCCACCAGTTCGATGCCCAGTTTCTCGCAGACCCTGGTCATGGAAGTGTAGGCTTCGGCAGCCGCTCCCTTCAGGACACAGCCGGGGAAAAATGCGTACTTCATGTTATTCTGCCTCCTTTTCCGCGGCCTTTACAACGGCTTGGATGGTCTTGATATCAGGGTTCACGGGATGTGATTCCAAGGGATTCATCTTGCCCGTGTTCATGAGGCGCAGGGCCATGGGCAGGCGCATGCCGGCCATGATAAAGCCTTCGGACTTGATGTTCAGCTTGGACTCATCCAGCATACCGGACTCGGAAATGTCATCGTAGATGGCCTTGGCATGCCTGCCGCCAACTCCCTGGCTGAGGCCCAGCTTGAAGGTAGCCTCCTTGAGCTTTTCGATGGCACCGGCAGGGTCCAGCCCCTTGGGGCACTTAGCGGTGCATTCCTGGCAGTTGAAGCAGCGCCAGAGACCGGCATCCTGCACGGCCTGCAGGTGGGCCTTGGGGTCGCGGTCACGGGAGTCGGCTACCAACCGCTCGGCTTTCACAAAGACAAAGGGATCAAGGAAATCCTCCTCGTTCAGGGTGTTCTTGTTGCACTCGGAGACGCAGGAACCGCAGAGGATGCAGCCAGCGTATTTCTTGAATTTGTTGAATTCCTCCGGGCTCTGCTTGCAGCCGGTCTCGGCGCTGAATTCCGGCTTGGGCTCCATGGCGGGCTTGATTTTCTTCAGCCTGGCATACTTGGGATCCCAGTCCACAATCAGGTCGCGGATGACCCGGAAATTGCCCAGGGGCTCGATGGTGAGGGTGTCCGTGTCATAGCGCTTCAAGAGGTTTTCCACCAAAATCTCACAGGAGAGCTCTGCATTGCCGTTGACCCGCACAGCGCAGGCCCCGCAGATGCTGGAGCGGCAGGAGCAGGTGAAGGAGAGGGTGGGGTCCTGTTTTTCCTTTACCACCGTCAGGGCCTCCAGTACGGTCATGCCCACGGTGACGGGAACCTTGTATTTCTGTACCCACTTCTTTCCTTCCACGAAGCGGTGCACATTCAGAGTTACGTCCATTTTAGTACTTCCTTTCCTTCGGCTGATACTTCGTGATGACGACGTCCTTGTACTCGGTGCGATAGCCGCCGTCCTGCTTGAAAATCAGGGTGTGCTTGAGGAAATTCACATCGTCGCGCTGGGGGTAGTCACGGCGTGAATGACCGCCACGGCTTTCCTTGCGGGCGATAGCTCCCTGCACGATGCTGTGGGATACCTGCAGCAGGTTCCCCAGCTCCACATACTGCTCGAAGGCGGTGTTGTAAACGTGGGAGGTGTCTCCTACGTAGCAATGCTCGTACTCTTTCTCCAGGGCGGAAAGTTCCCGGGCAGCTTCCTGCAGCTGATTCTCTTCTCTGAATACACCTACTTTGTACCACATGGTATTGACCATGGCATCCCGGATTTCCGGCACGGTCTTGCCAGCGGAACGGTCGCGGGCAGTTACCTCTTTGAATTTGTCCTGCCACTTGGCGCAGTCCTGGGCCATCTTTTCCTGACTGCCCTCGTACTTATGCTCTTTGGCATAGGCAGCAGCGCCGTCGCCAGCGGTATGGCCGAAGACCAGCACCTCGGACAGGGAGTTGGCTCCCAGACGGTTGGCACCGTGGACGGAAACGCAGCTGCATTCGCCCGCCACGAAGACGCCGGGGACGCGGGAAGCGCCCGTGTGGAAGTCTGCCATCTCCAGGCCGCCCATGGAATAGTGGCAGGTGGGGGCGATGGGCACCATTTCCTTCTTGATGTCCACCCCGGCGAAGCGCTGGGCCAGATCACGCACCTGCCCCAGGCGCTCGTCAATGCGCTCGGGAGGAATATGGCGGAAGTCCATGTAGACGCCGGCATGGATGCCTTCACCCACACCGCGGCCTTCAATCATCTCAGTGGCAATGGCCCTGGCTACGATATCGCGGGTGGCCAGCTCCAGCTTCTCTGGGGCGTACTTGCCCATGAAGCGTTCGCCGTCTTTATTGATGAGCAGGGCACCTTCGGCGCGACTGGACTCAGATAGCAGCACGCCGTTGGCGGAAAGGCCCGTGGGGTGGAACTGAACCATTTCTGGGTCCTTGAAGGGGATGCCGATATTCATGCCGGCCACGATGCCGTCGCCGGTGGAACTGTAGGGGTTGGAAGTGCGGATCCAGTAAACACGCCCGTAGCCGCCGGTGGCGATGATGATGGTCTTGGCAGCTACCCCCAGGAGGTTGCCGCTGCGCATATCCATGGCGATGACGCCGTTCAGTTTGTTTCCGTCCATGCTGATTTCCAGCATCTGGCACTCGGAGATGAAGTCTATATTGTGCTTCAGACACTGCTCGAAGAGGGCATGCACCATGGCATGGCCTGCACGGTCTTCGAAGTAAGAGGCTCTAGGATGGGAGCTGCCGCCCATCTTGCGCTGATGGAAGGCACCGTCCTTCTGGCGGTTGTAGGGGTAGCCCATGAAGTCCATCTCAAAGATGTTTTCACCGGCTCGCTGGGCGAAATACTCAACTGCATCCTGGTCGCAGAGGTAATCGCCGCCCTTGATGGTGTCAAACATATGGGATTCCACGCTGTCTGCAGGGTCGGTGACGCCGGTGACGCCATTCATGCCGCCCTGAGCCATGGTGGAAGCGGAGCGGGTGGGCACCAGTTTGGTCATGACGGCTACTTTCAGATCCTTGTTTTCCGCTGCTGCCAGAGCTGCGCGCATGCCGGCGCCGCCACTGCCGATGATCAGTACATCGTAAGTGATATCCCCTGTTTTCACTGAAGTGGGAATGTTCTGCCCATTCCAGGTGAAGTATGACCCTGCAGCCAAAGCTACGCCCGCAGCTGCCGCACCCTTGATGAATGTGCGGCGTGAGATAGTAGTTGACATAGTTGAAGCCCTCCTGTTGCTACACAATAATTGCAACTCAATAAATCGCTTTTATTGTAGCATTTATCATTGACTATGGTAAAATACGTCTTTCTTATATGGCTTATTGGAATTTTCAATAGGGTGGGGGAAGGCTATTGAAAATAAAAAAGCCTTCCCCGCGCGGGAAGGCTTGAATCACCGTATGAACTGCAAAAATACCTGGGCGGCTTTGGACAGGTGCTGGTTGGCTCCGTAAGCAGCCACCAGTTGCCTGGTTTTTACCGGTTCCTTCAAATTGAAGATAAAAGGTGGTTCCTTGCGGGCGCCCAGCCTGATGAGCATATCTGTGATGAGGGTGGCTCCCATGCCCCGGGAGCAAAGCTCTGCCGCACTCAGGATGCTGTCCCCTTCAAAGACTACCTTGGGCTTGACCCCTGTGGTCTGGCAGAGATTATCGTAAATGGTTCTCATACAGCGACTGGGCTTCAGGATGATGAAGGGCTCGTCCTGGAAGGCCTTGAAGGAAATGGCTGGATAGGGCAGGGGCTGCACCCCGTTGTACTGGCTCACCAGGGGGTGATGGCGGGGCACGGCCACAAAGATCCGTTCTTCCATGAGAGGCACGGTGCGGAAGGTCTCCGGCAGGGGAGCGTAGAGCAGGGCAAAGTCCACATGGCCTTGGAGCACATGCTCCTGGAGCCTGGCGGTGGAGCCCTCTACCACGGAAAGGTTGATATTGGGGTAGCGTTGATGGAAGGCCACCATGGCATCTGCCAGCACGCAGACGGAACGGGTGCGGGAACTGCCTATGCGCACCTGCCCGGAGCGCAGCTCTGAGAGATCATCTACCCGGCTCAGGAGGTTCTTGCGCAGGTCTTTCATCTGGTTGGCGGCCTCGAGGTAGATGCGTCCTGCCTCCGTCAGCTGCAGGGGGCTCTTGCTGCGGTCAAAGATCTGCATGCCCAGCTCGCTCTCGATTTTCTTGATGCACTGGGAAAGGGAGGGCTGGGAGATGAACAGATGCCTGGCCGCCAGGGAGAAAGTCCCGTCTTTGGCCACCTGCAGCACGCTGCGCCATTCATGCTCGTCAATCATCTGCATCACATCCTGTAGTTATAACTCGGAAGAAGATGTCTCCCACCTCTATAGGTGGCGAGTCCCTAATTTACTAATACCCTAAAGGGCACAATGCAGGCGGTGAGCATATATCTCCCGCCTCGTTGAAACGCCAAGAGGAAGTTTTGCCTGCGGCAAAACTGGAACAACGGCGTTATAAAAACTGGCTGGCGGACAGAGCCGCCAGCCATATCTCGTATCTTATTATCTTTAGACCTTGAACTTGGTGACGGCCTGGCGGAGACCTTCGGCCATGCTTGCCAGTTCGCGGCAGGAATGAGCCATATCCTGCATGGAGGCGGACTGCTCTTCCGTGGCAGCGGAGACGTTCTCGGATTCGGCTACCACGTTCCTGCTCATGCTGTCGATTTCCTGGATGGACTGCTGGCAGCCCGTGGCATCTTCCGTAGCGGAACGGGAAGCCTGGGCGATGCGGTCAGACTGCTGGGAAATGCTCTCTATGAGCTGGGCGATGTCCTGGAACTCGGTGCCCGTCTGGCTGACGCTTTCCTTGGTGGTGGTCAGCTGCTGGGTGCCATCGTTCATGCTGGTGACGGCGTGCTTGGTGTCCTCCTGGATCTGCCCGATGAGCTGGGCAATCTGGGAAGCGGCTTCCTCGGACTGGGCGGCGAGCTTGCGGATTTCCTCTGCCACTACGGCGAAGCCACGGCCCTGCTCACCGGCCCGGGCGGCCTCGATGGCGGCGTTCAGGGCCAGGAGATTGGTCTGCTCGGCAATGTTGGAGATGGTGTCCGTGATCTGGCCGATGGTGTCGGAGCGGGCGCCCAGCTCGCGGATGCGGGCGGCGGAGCTCTCTACGGCCTGGCTCAGCTGTTCCATGTCGCTGACGGTGCGGGTGACCACCTGCTGG
>JAGBLH010000058.1 GCA_017635515.1 Selenomonas sp. | reverse complement strand
TTAGAACTTTGAGATAATTTTGTGAAAATAAATAAATGATACATTTTGGACACATTCAGACATGTGTCCTTTTTATATGGGAGAAAAAAAGATACAATAAGACCAACAACGAAACAAGGCGCATTTTTAAGGAGGCCCCAACATGGAAGCAAAGGAAATTTTAGCCAAAGTCGATCATACCCTGCTGAAGCAGACAGCAACCTGGGAGGAAATCAAGAGGATTTGTGAGGAAGCAAAGACCTATCACACCGCTACGGTGATGGTTCCCTCCTGCTTTATCTCCCGCATCAAGGAGACGTATGGTGAGGCTGTGAAGGCGGCTACGGTGGTGGGCTTTCCCAACGGCAACTGCAACACGGCAGCCAAAATCGCTGAGACGGCCCAGGCCTTGGCTGACGGTGCCGAGGAAATCGACATGGTCATCAACATCGGTGCACTGAAGGCCGGTGATACCGAGTATGTGACAGAGGAGATCAGGGCGCTCAAAAAGCTCTGCGGTGAGCGGGTGCTGAAGGTCATTATTGAGACCTGCTTCCTCACTGAGGAGGAAAAGATTGCCGCCTGCAAGTGTGTGACGGAAGCCGGGGCCGATTTCATCAAGACCTCCACGGGCTTTGGCTCCGCAGGCGCTACTATCGAAGACATCAAGCTCTTCAAGGCGCATATCGGCGAGGGCGTGCAGATGAAAGCCGCCGGCGGCATTCATACCCGCGAGGAAATGGAAGCCTTCATCGAGGCCGGCTGCACCCGTCTGGGTGCCAGCGCTGCCGTGAAGGTGCTGAAGGACGAGCTTTGATTCGTTGTGGCAAGGAGGTAATATAAATGAGCAAGTTCAAGCGTGCTTTTATCATCGTGCTGGACAGCTACGGCATCGGCCAGGAGCCTGACGCTGCCGAGTTCGGGGATGGGAAGTGCAACACCCTGGCTTCCATCGTGGCTTCTCCCAAGTATGCTACGCCCAATATGGAAAAGCTGGGCCTCTTCAATATTGACGGTGTAGGCTGCGGCAAGCCGGTGGAGAACCCTATCGGCAGCTTTGCCCGTCTGCGGGAGCTTTCCAGGGGCAAGGATACCACCACGGGCCACTGGGAAATTGCCGGCATCGTGTCTGAGCGTCCCATGCCCACCTATCCAGAGGGCTTTCCCGCTGATTTGATTGAAAAGCTGGAAAAGGCCTTCGGCAAGAAAATCCTCTGCAACAAGCCCTACTCCGGCACGGCAGTCATCCACGATTACGGCCAGGAGCAGGAAAAGACCGGGGGCCTCATCGTCTACACCTCCGCTGACAGCGTGTTCCAGATTGCTGCCAACGAAGCTGATGTGCCGGTGGAGAAGCTTTACGACTACTGCAAGACTGCCCGCGAGATCCTGCAGGGTGAGCACGGCGTAGGCAGGGTCATTGCCCGCCCCTATGTAGGCGAGTTCCCCAACTACCAGCGCACTTCTCGCCGTCATGACTTCTCTCTGGATCCCACCGGAGACACCATGATGGATGCCCTGCAGCGCAAGGGCCTTGAGACCATCGGCGTGGGCAAGATTTCCGATATCTTCGCCGGCCGCAGCATCAGCCGTTCCTTGGGCATCAACAAGGACAATGTGGACGGCATGGAAAAGACCCTGAAGGTCATGGACGAGGACTTCGAGGGCCTGTGCTTCGTGAACCTGGTGGACTTTGACATGGCTTATGGCCACCGCCGCGACATTGACGGCTACGCCGAGGCTGCTACGGTCTTCGATAAGCAGCTGGGCGAGTTCATGGCCAAGATGCGCGAGGATGACGTGCTCATGATCACCGCTGACCACGGCTGCGACCCCGGGGCCCCCGGCACCGACCACACCCGTGAGTATGTGCCTTTGCTGATTTATGGCCAGCATATCAAGCAGGGTGTGAACCTGGGCACCTATCCCACCTTCGCCATGATTGGCGCCACCATCTCCGAGATGTTCGGAGCAGACCTGAAGACCAAGGGCGAGAGCATTCTGGCCAGGATTGAGAAGTAAGTGAAGGGCGCAGGCATAGCATAAGCGGAACGTGTGAAATTTTTCCGCAGGAAAAATCTCAAGTGAAGCGTTGCTGTGCCTGTGACCTGAACGCCTTAGCAAGCTTTATGCGATTGTTTATCAAGGGAGAGATTTCCATGAGAATGTATGACCTGATTACCAAGAAGAAGCACGGCGAAGCACTGACTAACGAAGAAATAAAATTTATGGTGGAAGGCTATGTGAAGGGCGAGATTCCCGACTATCAGATGTCTTCCATGCTGATGGCCATCTGGTTCAAGGGTATGAATGATGAGGAAATCACCGAGCTCACCATGAACATGGCCAAGTCCGGGGACATGATCGACCTTTCTGCCATCGAGGGGCTGAAGGTGGACAAGCACTCCACTGGCGGCGTGGGCGATAAGACCACCCTCGTGGTATCTCCTATCGTAGCTGCCTGCGGCGGCAAGGTGGCCAAGATGAGCGGCCGCGGCCTTGGCCACACCGGTGGCACCGTGGACAAGCTGGAAGCCATCCCGGGCTACCGCACTACCCTTGACCGCAAGGAATTCTTTGACACGGTGAACAAATGCGGCATGAGTCTTATCGGTCAGTCCGGCAACCTGGCTCCTGCTGACAAGAAGCTCTATGCTCTCCGTGATGTCACTGCAACTGTGGACAGCATTCCCCTCATTGCTTCCTCTATCATGAGCAAGAAGCTGGCAGCAGGCTCTGACTGCATCCTGCTGGATGTGAAGACCGGCAGCGGCGCCTTCATGAAGACCCTTGATGATTCCATCAAGCTGGCTCAGACCATGGTGGCTATCGGTGAGGGCGCAGGCCGCCGCACGGTGGCACTCATCACCGATATGGATACTCCCCTGGGCTACGGCATCGGCAACAGCCTGGAAGTCATGGAGTCCATGGATGTGCTGAAGGGCAAGGGGCCCAAGGACCTCACGGAAGTCTGCCTGCAGCTGGCTGCCAACATGCTCTACCTCATCGGCGTACACGACGATCTGGAGGAGTGCCGCAAGGCTGCCGAAAAGGTCATTGCAGACGGCAGCGCCTTCGAGGCTTTCTGCACCATGGTCAAAGAGCAGGGCGGCGATGACAGCGTGCTGCGCGACTACACGAAGTTTGCTCAGGCTCCCTACACTCAGGAAGTGCTGGCAGACAAGGACGGCTTCATCACCAGGATGAACGCAGAGGAAGTAGGCGTCACCTCTGTAGTGCTGGGGGCAGGCCGCGAGACCAAGGAAAGCGATATCGACTTCTCTGCCGGCCTCATCATCCACAAGAAGCCCGGTGACGAGGTGAAGAAGGGCGAGAGCCTGGTGACCCTCTACACTTCCAAGCAGGAGTCCCTGAAGGAAGCAGAGCGCATGTACCGTGAGGCCGTGGTCATCGGCAGCGAGAAGCCTGCTGTGGAGCCGCTGGTCTATGCCCGTGTGGAAAAAGATAAGGTTGAGAAGTATTAATTGCCATATTGGCCGGTTTGTGCCGTCTCCCGTCCGCCCTTCACGGGGTAGGGGGGGACAGGCAATCATAGGGAGAGATACCAATGACTGATGAAGAACTGATTGAAGTTGCCAAGAAATACAGGGAGTTTTCCTATAGCCCTTATTCCAAATTCAAGGTAGGGGCGGCGGTCCTCACCAAGAAAGGCAATGTGTATGGAGGCTGCAATATAGAAAACTCCTCCTATCCTGTTACCAACTGCGCCGAGCGCACCGCCATCTTCAAGGCGGTGTCCGAGGGGGAGAAGGAGTTTGAAGCCATCGCCCTCATTGCCGACACAGAGGGGCCCTGCTCCCCTTGTGGCGCTTGCCGCCAGGTCATGGGGGAGTTCCATATCAACAGGATTATCATGGCAAATCTCAAGGGTGATAAGAAGGTCGCGACTCTGGAAGAAGTCCTGCCCTTCGCTTTTTCGGAAAAGGACCTTTAAGATGTGGGCCGCCTGCTGGCGGCCTGGATCTTAGACAGAATTGACGGAAAACATTGGTTAGTCTAAGGAATGTAAACATAGGCAACATACCTTGGATTGACACCTTTGTCCTATTGTGAGAAAATGGGACTTGTGACTTTTAAGTTGCAATAATACCAATACTAAAAGGGAGTTTTTGATTATGTATTTTGCCATCAATGTTTTGGGCGTGCTGGTCTTCCTGGCTGTAGGCGTCCTGCTTTCCAAAAAACGCGACCGCATCAACTGGCGGGGGGTAGGGGTGCTGTTAGCCCTGAATGTTTTCATAGCCTGGTTCCTTACTTCATTTTCTATTGGGCGTGAGATCGTCAGTGGCGCGGCTGCAGCCTTTGTGTGGCTGGTGAGCGTGGCCTATGACGGTATTGCTTTTGCTTTCCCTGACTGGGTGCATGTCCCTCAGATGAACTTCTTTACCTCCGCCTTGCTGCCCATCCTCCTGGTTGTGCCTATGTTCGATATCCTCACCTATATCGGGGTGCTGCCTTTCATCATCAAGTGGATCGGCAAGGCTCTGGCTGTGATGACCCATCAGCCGAAATTCGAGTCCTTCTTTGCCATTGAGATGATGTTCCTGGGCAATACTGAGGCCCTGGCAGTCTCCGGCCTGCAGCTGAAGCGCATGAAGGCTGACCGCTGCCTGACTCTGGCCATGATGTCCATGAGCTGCATCACCGCTGCCATGGTGGGCATCTACACCAAGATGATGCCTGCTGAATTCATCCTTACTGCTATTCCCCTGAATGTCATCAACGCCTTGATTGTCACTAATATCCTGCACCCTGTGAAAATCTCCGAGGAAGAAGATACAGTGGCCCAGCTTACGGACGGTGGCAAGGAAAGGGAGCCTTTCTTCTCCTTCCTGGGCAACTCCATTCTGGGAGGCGGCCGGCTGATCCTTATCATCTGCGCCAACGTCATCGCCTTCGTGGCTTTGGCAGCCCTCATTGACAAGCTGCTGATGCTCATCCATCCTGAGTTCACGCTGGAGAATACTCTGGGCATCATCATGTTCCCCTTTGCCTGGCTCATGGGCCTGGATACAACTGAGGCCTTCAAGCTGGCTCAGTACATGGGCACCAAGCTCATCACCAATGAGTTCGTGGTCATGCTGAATGTGCAGGACATCATGGGCGAGTTCAGCCCCCATATGCGGGCCGTGCTCACCACCTTCGTCACCAGCTTCGCCAACTTCGGCACCCTGGGCATGATCATTGGCTGCTTCAAGGGTCTGGTGGATGACAGCAAGAACGAGCTCATCTCCCGCAATGTGGCCTATCTGATGCTGTCCGGCATCCTGGTATCCCTGCTGACGGCAGGTATTACTGGCTTGTTTATCTGGTAACACGCAAAGAGTCGTTCCTTCTTTACGGAGGGATGGCTCTTTTTTTTCATGCAAGTGAAAAGGAAAAACGGGAGTTTTGACGAATATACCAAAAGAGAAATATGCATGAATGATTATCATAGAACAGGCAGCTGGGGAGGCGGCAATCTTGGATAGAAAACTCAGGATACTCATTACTGATGATTCAAAGCTTTTACGCAAGAAACTCCGTACGGAACTGGAGAAATTGGACTGCGAGGTGCTGGAGGCGGCTAACGGCAAGGAGTCCGTGGAGATAGTCCTGCAGGAGATGCCGGACTGCGTTTTCCTTGATATCGTCATGCCCGAGGTAGGCGGCATCGAGGCCTTGCAGGTCATCAAGGAGGTAAGCCCGGAGATTCCCGTGGTCATGCTGTCCTCAGCAGGCTCTCCCCAGAAGCTCATGACCACCCTCAAGATGGGAGCCATGGAGTTTATACAGAAGCCTTACAAGAGCGAGCAGATACAGAAGGTGGTGGAAACCATCCGGAAGAAGGTGGGGCTGGATGGCTGACTTCAATGTGGCCCAGTGCCTGATGAATGACGGAGGCTTTTCCACGGATGAGATGCAGGACATCCTGGCCGAGGCAGAGGAAGATGAGTCCGTGCTGGTTCGCTACCTCTCTGATGAAGTGGAGATAGACCCCAGGCCTGTGAAGACAGCGGTTTTTCGGGCGGCGCCTAACGGCAGCTCGGAAAGGCTGGAGATTTACGCCGAATATATGGAGCTCTTGCTGGATTCCCTCCAGAGCATGGCGGGCACCCAGGCAGTCATCAGCCCTGTGTCCATCTCAGAGATGGCCTGGGAGCCCAATCATGGAGCCTCGCAGGCGCTGAAGTGCGCTCTGGGGTTCGTGCCGGGAATGATCGCTACGGATGATGTGTTCCTGGAGATTGCCAGGCGCTACAGCCAGGAAGAACTGCCGGAGATTGACGAGCTGGCCATCGACAGCGTGGAGGAATTACTCAATGTGGTGAACGGCCTCTTCACTATCCATCTGGCCAAGGAAAAGATCACGGCAGAGCTGGGCTTGCCCAAGTCTGGGGAAAATGTCCAGCCGGCGGGCAGGGACCAACTGCGCCTCAGGGTCATCACCGCCTTCGGCAGCTTCGAGGCTGTGCTCTCTGCAGGGGAGTTCATCGAGCAGGAATAGGGGAGCTGCGGCTTCCCTTTTCCGGACTAAAAAACTTTTTTCAACTTTTTTCAAAAAGGTGTTGACAGTTGCTGCAAAAGCCCGTATAATAATCATCGTTGTGAGCGACAAACGCAAGCAACAAAAACTGAATAGCTTCTTTGGTAGAGCATTGTGGAGAGTTGTCCGAGTGGTTGAAGGAGCACGCCTGGAAAGCGTGTGTACGGTGATACTGTACCGAGAGTTCGAATCTCTCACTCTCCGCCATTTTTATATCTAAAATCAAGGAAGTCAAGGCTTTTTCAGGTCGGGCCATAGCGTTTGGGTCTCGCGCAAGGGAGCCCCGCGAACCTCGTCAGGTCCGGAAGGAAGCAGCGATAAGCGGACCGTTCACTGTGCCGTGAGGTCGCCTGGGGGCTGTGGTCCGACGTGAAAAAGCAGAATGCAGCAGCCCGCGAGGCTGCTTTTCTTGTGTCTAGGGGTGAGACTATGGCCTATGTAGCTTTATATCGCAAGTGGAGACCGGAAACCTTCAAGGATCTGGTGGGACAGGAGCATATCAGCCGCACGCTGGGGAGTGCCATTACCTCCGGCCGCATCGGCCATGCCTATCTCTTTTCCGGCCCCCGGGGCACAGGCAAGACCAGCACGGCCATGATCCTGGCCAGGGCGCTGAACTGCGAGCACGGCCCTACGCCTGACCCCTGCGGCCAGTGCGAGCCTTGCCGCAAGATTGGTGATGGTTCCTCCATGGACGTCTTTGAGATTGATGCGGCTTCCAACCGCGGCATTGACGAAATCCGCGACTTGCGGGAGACGGTGAACTTCGCGCCCGTGGACGGCAGGTACAAGGTCTACATCATCGACGAGGTGCATATGCTCACCACCGAGGCCTTCAATGCCCTGCTGAAGACCTTGGAGGAGCCACCTGCCCATGTGGTGTTCATCTTGGCCACCACCGAGGCCCACAAGGTGCCAGCCACTATCCAGTCCCGCTGCCAGCGCTACGATTTCCGCCGCATCACGGCGAAAGAAATCGAGGGGCGCATGGCGCATATCGTGGAAGCCATGGGGATAGAAGCGGAGCCGGAGGCTCTTGCCATGATTGCCCTGCAGGCAGACGGCGGCCTGCGCGATGCCCTGTCTATCCTCGACCAGTGCGCCTCTATTTCCGAGGGCACGGTGACGGCAGACAGGGTGCGCCGCATCTTGGGGCTGGTGGGGCACGACTGGATTTACAAGCTCACGGTTGCCCTGGCAGGGAAAAAGACCCAGGAGGTGCTGGAAATCCTGGCAGAGCTGCTGCGGGAAGGGCAGGATTTGAAGCAGATCCTGGTGGAGCTTTCCCTGCACCTGCGTAGCCTGATGATCTATCAGGCGGCGGGCACCTTGGCGCAGCTTGACCTCTATGAGGAGAAGCAGGAAGCGCTGGAGGAGCAGGCCAAGTTTTTCCCGGCAGATAAATTGATGCAGATGATAGGCAGGCTCCATGAGGCACTTGCGGAACTAAAATGGTCACCCCAGCCCCGCATCACAGTGGAGGTGGCATTGCTTTCTCTGTGTCGCGAAGAGGGTCTGGGGGCGGCTGCGCCGGTGCAGCCCGTGGCTGCTCCGGCAGATGAAGCCAGGCTGGCGCAGCTGGAGGCGAAGCTGGCGCAAGTTACGGCGGCATTGGCCAAGGG
>JAGBLH010000057.1 GCA_017635515.1 Selenomonas sp. | reverse complement strand
TGCCTAAGGGAGTGATGACCCCAAGGGCGAAGGCTCAGCTTCGGCTGGGCCTTTTTTATGGCTTGGCCATCCTCATGCGCTGGTCATAGCCGTCTGTGAGGTAATCCCCCAGCAGAGCCACCTTGAACTTGCCGGGATGTCCTTCCGGCAGCTTGTCGTTGGCGGTGAGGAGGATGTCCAGCGCCTTGGGGGTGAGTTTGGCGGTGGAGCTCATGTGCATGATGAGGATGGCGCCACGGCGCACCCTGCCCCTTTCGTCATGGGCAATGTGATTCATGATGCCCACCAGGGACTGGAGGGACACGGCTCCGTAGTCCTCGGTGCTGCCGTAGCCGTTGACGATGTAAGTGAAGCCTGCATTGAGGATGGTCTTGCAGCCTGTGCGGCTGATGGCCAGCGTAGGCGGGCGCAGCAAGCGGGTGAGGGCCGGGCGGCCATTGGGGAGCCGCATATCTCCCACGACAGCGAGGAGCTTGGGGTAGGAGCTTCTCACATCCTCCTTGTATTCCTCCTCTGTCTCCACCGGCACCTGATGGCCTCTCTCATCCTGCTTGGCCATGGGCACGTGGTTGTTGGTGTGACTGCCGATTTCATTGCCGCTAGCAGCTATGGCCCGCAGGAGGTTCGGATTGTTGGGCATATTGCGGGTGATGATGAAGAAGGTGCCATTTACCCCATGCTTTTTCAGCACATAGAGCAGCTTGTTGATGGATTCATCCTGTCCCCAGTCATCAAAGGTAAGAAAGATGGTTTTCTCCGGCGCATTCTTCACCAGCCCCGTCTTGTCTGCCTCAGCCATTTCCTTGCGGGAAAAGCCCAGCATGCGGTCATCCCGGGAAACCTCCGGGGCGCCGATATAGCGGGAAAGGAAGGCCTCGCGGAAGTTTTCCTCCGTCACCCAGTCCCTGCCGTACTCCGGCTGCATTTCCTCCGGCAGGTCTGCCAGCTCCACCGGCTCATAGGCTGCCGAAAGATCTGATGCCACCTCGCCCAGGGAAGCGGTATGGTAAGCAGAGTCATTGCCCTCATTGGAGCCTGATTCTTCATAGCCGATATTGTCGATTTTCTTTTCCTTGATTTCCTGCAGCATCTCTGCCGCCAGGCTGTCCTTGGTGTAGAAATCCGTGCGGATATACACAATCTCACCGGCGTTCAGGGAGGTGGTCCACTTGCCGAAAATCTGGGGCATGACCTCGGCAGGGCTCTGGGCTTCCTTGTGCTTGCTCTGCACCACATTCAGCCCCTGTCCGGCCAGGGTGTAGCCCATGGCCGACACCGCCTCCTGCATGGCAGCCACATCTCCGCCGCTGCTCATGATGCGGACGAAATTGCTGTGACCGCCGTATTTTTCCGTGAGGGCCTTAGAAAGACGCTCCAGCTGGGCGCAGTAATCTTCAAACCTGCCCTCCTTCAGCGGGGTCAGCCCCAGGGCCAGTTCCTGGCCATAGCTTTTGATTAGGGCGATGTTGCCGCCATTCCTGGCCACTTCGCGCTCCGTCACAAAGAAGGTGCCCCGGAGATTTTCCCTCTGCATATAGGAGAGGATATGCTGCAGAGGCGCTTCCTTGGAAAGGCCGCCAAAGGTCAGGATCACAGCCTTTTCCGTGGTTGGCAAAAAGCGGTGCTGCTCTGCCAGGGCGCCCCCGTTGGCCTGCCGCAGGGCGGTGTAATCTGCTGCCAGGGCAGGCTGTGCCAGCAAGGACGAGACCAGGCAGAAGGCCACGGCTCCCTTTAGCAGGGATTTTTTTCTCATGCTGATTTATCCTTTCAGTTTAGTTTGATTTCCTTGATAGTATCATTTCCTCCCAGCCGCCAGAGGCTGACCCGGTCAAGGCCGCCCCGGGCGGCGGCGCCTATCCAGGCATTGAGGGTTTCACTGTCTGCATACCAGACCACATACTCATGGCCCTCAGCCTGATAGGCAAAGTGCAGGGCATGGCTTTTCTCGTCCCGCACCGGAGTGGCATGATGCTTCTCAGCCAGCTGCACAGCTTCGGCTTCGTCCACATTGCGCACCTTGCCCTTCTTATCTCCCAGGGAGACGTAGTCTTCCCACTGGCAGCCCCCGGTGGCAAAGGCCGCAGCCTTCTTCCCCGGCAGGGCTTCCATCTTCTTGATGGTCTTCTCAATGAAGGCGAAGTCCGCCTTGGGGCCGGGGCCGCTGTGGGTGCCGTAAAGGTTGTAGAACATCACCACATACTCAGGCCCCTTGCAAAGGCCCGCGTCCATGGGCATCCCAGGCTCCAGCACGATGCGCAGGGCCAGATGCTCCTTCAGGCAGGCTGAGGCCAGCTTATAGGTAAAATCAAGATACTCCTGCAACAGTTCCTTGTCCTTGAAAAAAGCCTCATAGTCAAGTTCCAGCCCTGTGCAGCCAAGCTCTTTGGCCGCCGCTGTCATTTCAGCTGCGACAGCCTCTTTGCCTGCTTCATCGACCAGAAGCCTCCTCAGCAATTCCTTGTCCTTGGCCACAAACTTGCCTTTTTCATCCTGACGGTCATTGGTGATGGAAAGATAGCGCTGCTTCTGGCCTTCCTTTTGGGCAAAGGCGGCGATAGAGCGTGTTTCCTGCGGGATAAAGAGCTTGTCGTCCTTATCATAATAGGCCATGAAGCAGGAAAGGGACTCTGCCTGACGCTTGATTTTCTTGTATTCCTGCTCTCCCCTCTCTGCATCCCAGGAGGCCAGCCAGACCGAGAGGGTCACAGGGGGATGCTCAGACAGCGCCCCGGCCCCCGGGGCAGGCTCTGCGCCGGCGCAGCCGGATAGGACAGTCAGGGAAAGGCCCAGTGCCAGAGTGCCAAGATACTTTTTCATTGCTGACATCCTCCCTCTCTTGTGGGGCTTTCAGCGCCCCTCCCTCATGCGTTCTTCAAGAACCAGAACAATACTTTTTCCCAAGTTTCCTGCAGGGCGAAAATCATCTTGTCAGTGCCGGACAGTTCAGTGGTGAAGAGGACTTTTTCCTCCCCGTCCTTCTTGCCGGTATTGGTAGTGACTTTGAGTTTTTCAAAGACTGCATCGTACACATCATCCGCCAGATTTCTCTGGCTCCAGGCCTCACCCTGCCAGGAGGCGCCCAGGTAAAGGCTGCCGCGGTTGGTATCTCCTACCGTTATGTCCTTGGGCCCCACCTTCTCGTCCAGCCATACCGTCAGCTTGTCCCCCTTCAGGTCAAGCTTCAAGGCATGGCTGCCCCGGCGGTGGAAGCTCTGCACATGGTAGTAAGCCTCGGCCCCCTCTTCCACGGAGGCAGCGGGCATGGCCTCGCGGTTCTTGGCCCGCCCATAGTATTCCTGGGCCTGCTCCTTGGAAACGGCATAGCGGGCAAAGGCATAGTTTTCCTGAGTTTCCACTTCCCGCCGGTCTTCCTCCACCGAAGGGATTTTCTCACCCAGGATTACGGGGATTTTTTCCCGATAGAGTTCCCGGCGGCTGTTGCCAACTTTTTCCAGCACCAGGAGTTCATTATTGAGTAATTCCACACAAATGTAATTTTCCCTTTGGGCATCGCTGCGCAGGAAAATCTGCTGGGCGCCGAAGGCATTGCCCAGGAGATTCACGGAGAGCTTCACATCCTGCAGGCCATTGCTGTCCCGCACCTCAGCGAGGGCATGCTGTTCCGGCAGGGTGGTGAGGGTGTAGGTTTCCTGCTCAAGTTCCTGGGCACCCTCCAGGAGATTCCAGCCGGAGAGCCGCGCATCCCCGCCATCGTAGAACTCGATGGGGGTGTTGATATCATACTTGATACGCATGAGCAGGTGATTGATGGGCCAGTAGGGCTGGGGCTGCATGCGGGTCAAGTCATAGAGGCTGCTGTTTCTCTGATTGAAGCAGTAGCCCTCCCGGTTGAAGGTCATGGAAAAAAGTTCCCTTATCCACTTTTCATTGACAGCGCTCACCGCGTTGTTGTTGGCAAATTTCCCCGTATTGCCGTGCATATGCACATAGGCAGCGGGCACCTTGCCGAAGTTTTCCGTGTAGATGTCCCGCAAGCGCTCGTAGTCGTAGCTGATGCGGCGGCTCATGTGGCCGTAGCTTTCCTTGGGCACGCCCTGCGCATCCCGGATGTAGTCCATGAGATAATGGTTGTAGCGGCGGCCCAGGTACGGGCTCAGCATGGCAAAGCGCAGGGGGTCTATCTCGCCTATGTAGTTGTTGTAGCGGTCAAAGACATTGATGTATTCCATGCGGTAGCCATTGGTGCCCTGTTCCCAGAAAGTGGATTCTGTCAACTCCGTCAGCTCCGAGGGCTTCAGGAATTTCAAATCCAGGGTGCCCAGATTTTCCGCATAGCTCATGATGCTGGCCTTGTAGTTCAGGTCTTCCAGCACCGGCTGGGCAAAGATAGCGGTATCTCTCCTGCCGTCCTCGAACATCAGGAACAGGGACTTCTCCGGCAGAGGCCGCCCCTGCTGGTAATAGTCCAGGATATCCTGCTGGGTGATGGTGACGAAGCCCTGCCGCTTCAGCTCTGCCAGGTGCTTGTGCAGCTGCTTCTGGCCTATGAGGGTGGAGGTGTCGCCAATCTGGTCTACCCCGAAGTAGGAGAGAGCCACAAAGCCCGTGTCCTTCTCCCCTGCCGTCACGGCATGGCGGTCATAGGGCTCATATGATTTCAGGCTGTAAAAGAGGCTGTAGAGGGCAAAGGCCAGCACCGCCAGCGCGGCGATTTCCACCAGCACCCTCAGCTTCTTCCTGCGGTTCTTGCGGCGGGAAAAGGCCTCGTCCCCCAAAGCCAGCACCCTGGCATCTGTATTTTCCTTAGGGTTCATGCTGTTTCTTTTCCTTCCTTTCCTTCTTGCGCCATTCCTTCTCCATTTCCTCAAGGTCAGCCGGGGTCAGGCGAGTGCCCCAGGTGGATTTCCAGAAGGTGACCCAGGCCACGGGCATCTGCCACAGGAGCACGGCTTCGTAGTAAAGGCAGAACCACATGCCGAAAATCCAGGTGGTGCTGCGGCGCAGGAAAAGCTGGGCACTGCTCATGAGCAGGGCCATGAGCAGCATGCCTACCATGAAGGTCACGGGGAACACCCTGTGCATGATAGGCACATAGATGAGGTTGTAGAGCACGATGATGGGAGCCGCGATGGGCACCGCCAGCCCCATGTAGAAGCTCAGGGACATGAAGGGCTCCTTTTTCCAGATATAGCGGGCGGCGATGAGGGATTCACGCAGCCAGGAGCGCTTCCAGCGCATCTGCTGCTTCAGGAACATGGTATAGCTCTTGGGCACGATGGTCATGCACACGGCGGTGTCCTGGTAGCAGGTGCGGTTGTGCCTGAGGATGAAATTGGTCATGCTGCGGTCATCCCCGAAGGTAGCCCGCTGGCCCAGGAACTTCTGGTTCAGCCAGGCATCGGAGTAGCGCAGCACCAAATCCCGCCGATAGCAGGACAGGGGCCCGGACAGGCAGGTCACGGCATCGAAGTAGCTCTCTGCCGCCTTCATGATGCGGAAGGCGATGTAGTAGCGCACAGACTGCATGCGGGTCAGGGCGTTGGTGTAAGTATTGGCCACATCCGTGCGCCCTGACACGCCCCCCATTTCCTTGTCCTTGAAGGGCTGGACTATATTGCGCACCGCAAAGGGGTCCAGGAAGCTGTCCGAGTCCACGAAGACCAGCAGCTCATGCTGCGCCTCCTGTGCGCCCAGGGCCATGGCCTCACGCTTGCCCTTGTTGTACTTCTGGACGATATAGCGAATGCGCCCCTCCACCCGGTAGCCTCCCTCACGAGTATCTGCCGCCTTCAGCTCCTCGATGGTCTCCTTGATGCGCTCCACCGAGTGGTCGTTGGAGTGATCATCCACCACGATGATTTCCAGCTTGTCCGCCGGATAGTCCTGATTGATGCAGCTCTTGATGGTGCGGTCTATCCAATGTTCCTCATTGAAACAGGGGATGATGAGGGTCACTCCCGGAGTGTAGTCCGGGTCAATCTTCACCGGCCTGTAGAAAGTGGCAAAGAAATACCGGGACAGGAGGAAGGTAGCGGCAACAATGCTGTAGAGATACAGCCAGCGGTTGAAGCGGAAGTACACCACGGACTCCGCCCTCATCATGACGATGGCCAGCACGATGATCCCCAGCAGAAAAGCCGAGGCTCCCAGCATGTAGTTCTGCCGCTTGGCGGTGGCATACTGGGCCAGGGTGTCGGAAAATTCCAGAGCGCAGAGCATCTCCTCACCTTTTTCCACCACCCTGACGCATTTGGCCCTCAGCTTCTTGATTTTCATTTCATAGCCTTCGGGCATGGAGCCGGGGGTGATTTCAAAAGTCAGCCGGGCCTTGTCCCCGGCCTGCGGCCTTTTCTCCCCCAGGGGGAATTTAACCAGGATGCCGGTGGTGCTGATATCCACCGCTGTGCCATGCAGGCTGCCGCCACCCTCTATGGTCATGTCCACCACATAGTCCACCAGATAGCGCTGGCCCGCCTTGTCCTCCCGCTGATAGGCCGTATAGTCCTCAGCCTCATGCCCCTCAAAACCTCCCCGTCGGTCATGGTTGCTGCGCTGGCCGGAGGCATCCGGCACATAGGAAAGCAGGCGGCGGTCAGGTTTTTCCTCATAGAGGACGTCTTCTTTTTCCTTTGTGTCTGACATCACTCCTGACCTCCTTCCTGCTCGGCTGGCTGCTCAACCGGCTGCTCGGCTGCCAAGGGCAGCCCTGCCGGTATGTAATGGATCTTCCTGAACTGATTCACATAGAGGAATTCCTTGCCCTGCTTTTCCATGGCCGTCAGCAGCATATCCAGCTCCCTGTCCAAATCCACTCTGGCAATGGGAGGATTGGGGGCTTCGTCTTTGATGGTGGGCTTCATGTCCACGGCAGGCTTTTCCTCCCGCACCACCGGGTCATCTGCCTTCTGCTCCACAAAGGGCTCTACGGGGATGGCTATGATGCTGCCATTGGGCACCGCTGCAGCATAGGCCTCCGCCTCTTCCTGGGTATGGAGGCTGCCGGGCTGGAAGCGCACATTCTCCTTCACGACATACTCCAGCCCCGCAGCCCGGACGGATTTCAAGAGCTCGTCCGTGTACACTGTGCGGGGGGCACGGAAAAGATTGGGCGTCAGGGAATCGTTCATGGTCACAGCCTTCTGGCCCCGGCAGATTTCCCGTATCTGCTCCTCGACGCTGCGCTTTTCCAGAGAGGCCAGCCCCACATAAGTGTAGTTGCCCACTTCCTGCCCGGCCTGACGGATGAGCCTTATGACCTCCGGCTCGTCCGCTATATTTTCCCCCTCCAGGAAGAACACCGCCGGGGTCTTGTGTTTCGCCAGCACATCCAGGAGCTTGGCCGCCAGTGGCCTGTCCGGCATGCCGTCAAAGACCAGGGCCAGCCGGGGTGTGCCGTCCTGCAGGGTGGTGATGACCTCCACCGGCTGGATATCTGCCGCCCCCCGTTTTTCCAGGGCGGCCTTTATTTCCTCCTCCGCCAGATAATTCTTGGTAAGGTCAGTTATGTCCGGAATGAATTCCGTCTTCTCGATCAGATTGTCCCGCACATAGATCAGGGCGCCTATCACGCAGGCCAGCGCCAGGACAACTGCCAGCACGAGCTTTCTGTAGTTCACGGCTCGTCAAATCCTCCTATCCCACATCTTGCCTCAAAGGCTCCAGTACACAAAGCCCAGCTTCTCAGCCTCTTTGCGGCTGTAGATGTTCCTCACATCAATCAGCACCGGCGCCTTGCAGTCTTTCTTGTACAGCTTTCTCAAGTCCTGCAGGGAACGGCTGCGGTAGCAGTCATGGGCTGCCAGGATCACTATGCAGTCAGCCTCCCGCACCTCTTCCTCCGTCACCAGCTCGATGCTGTACTCCTGCAGGAAGTCATAGGGGTCTGCCAGGGGGTCTGCCGCCTGAGCCGTCAGGCCATACTCTGTAAGATGACGGTAGACATCCACTGCCCTTGAGTTTCTGGTGTCCGGGCAATTTTCCTTGAAAGTCATGCCCAGGAGGAAAATACTGGCCCTGGGAGCGTTTACCCCTGCCTTCAGCAAAACCTTCACGATTTCCTGGGCCACGAACTTGCTCATATCATTGTTGATGCGTCGTCCGGCGGAAATCATCTGGGAGTGCTGATCAAGATTTTCGGCCTCATATATGAAATAGTAGGGATCCACCCCTATGCAATGCCCACCTACCAGGCCCGGGCGGAAGCCCAAAGCGTTCCACTTGGTATCCATGGCCCTCACCACATCTTCCGTATCAATGCCCATCTGATGGAAGACCATGGATAGTTCATTCATGAAGGCAATGTTGATATCCCGCTGGGTATTCTCCACCAGCTTGGCAGCCTCAGCTACTTTGATGGCAGAAGCAGGATAGATATTCTCGATGATGGAGCCATACACATCGCTGATATCCTGCAGGGCCTCCTCATCCATGCCGGAGACAATCTTGGTGATGCTCCTCAGCCTATGCACCTTGTCACCCGGATTGATGCGCTCCGGAGAGTAGCCAATCTTGAAATCAGGGCCGCAAAAGAGGCCGGACTTTTCCTCCAGCACCGGCAGGCAGACTTCCTCCGTCACCCCGGGGTATACCGTGGACTCATAGACCACGATGCTGCCTTTGGTAAGATGGCTGCCCACCGTTTCCGAAGCACCTATCACCGGCCCCAGGTCCGGGGTCTTGTCCCCATTGATGGGGGTAGGCACAGCGATGATGATGAAAGAAGCCTCCCTCAGGCGCTCCGGGTCACTGGTGAGGTCAATGCCCGCCTGCTGCAGGGCCTCATCCCCTATCTCCGCCGTCACATCCCGCCCCGCTTTGTAGGCGGCAATCTTTCTTTCATTCATGTCAAAGCCGATAACTTGAAACTTTTCCGCAAAGGCTGCCGCCAGAGGCAGGCCTACATAACCTAAGCCCACTACTGCCAGTTTGTTTTCCTTGCCGCTCAGCTTTTTCAACATATCCATGATGCGCAGGTTTCCTTTCTTACTCACTGTAATTCTTGAAGGACTTGGACACATAGCCCCAGATGGTATTGGCAGAGTGACCGTAGTCAAGGTCTCTCAAAGCATAGTATTCAAGCCCCACGCTCCAGTCATGGGGCAGATTGTAGGCGAAGCCCACGCCCCATCCCTTGAAGCCCCCATGAAGCTTCAGCACATCAGCCAGGCCGTTCATGGTATGGTAAAGATAGGTAGAGGAGGGCTGATAGTAATACTTCAGCCAGCCGTTCCAGGTGTAGGGCTTCCAGCTGTCGGCAGGGTTGTAGCCCAGGGTCAGCACATAGCCGGCCTTGCCTCCCTTGTCTTTCTCCTTGCCGTACAGGAGCATGGCACTGGCGTCAAAGACCCCAAGATTGTGGCGGTAATTTGCCATGTAGATATTCTGCCAGGAGCCGCCCTCAAAGCCAAAGCGGTAAATGCCTCCGTCTATCCCATAGTCCGGGCCTTTATAGGAGGCCGTCAGGTCAAAGGAGTTCTTGACCCCGTCCCTGCCCACCTTACCTGCTTCTAAAGTGTAGCGCACAGGCCCTCCCACGGAGAACCTGGCTCCCTTGAATTTGCTGTCGTAAATATTGCCCTCGGCCATGTTGCTGCCAAAGACGCCCAGATCTGCATGCACCGTGCCTATATCGCCGCTGAGATAGTAACGGTCAAACTTCAGCTTGCCATCCTTGCTGGATTTTTCCCCGGCCAGAGTCTTTTCCCACTCCAACATGCCCATGAGGTGCCAATTGCCGTCAATGTTGTAATCAGGGTAGACGCGGGTGCGAAACCTGGTGCGTGAGCCGTTGCCATGGTCGCCGCTGGAACTCCTTGAATCAAGGCGCAGCTCTGCATCCACTTTGAACCTCTGGTCAGGCACCTTCCGCAGAGGAAGGTTAGAGGAAAGCTGCCTGGTGGCACTGCCTTCATCCAGGCTGCCCCTCGCCTCCAATTCCCCGGCAAATTCAGCCCTGAGCCTGCCTGCCGCTGCCAAGGTAGAACTTGCCTGTCCTGCTGCTCTCTGTGCGCCGGTGCCCAGTGCCGCTGGCTGCACCGCCCTGCCTGCTAGAGAAGGAGAACCTGTTCCCGCTGTTGCCGAAGAAGCCACCGCGCTGCCACCCCCGGCCATGCCGCTCATCTCCGCCATCAATTGCTGCTGCCTTTGCCGCACCTGCTGCAAAAGCCCTGTAAGCTCCACTACCCGGCTCTTGGCCTCGGCGTAATCCCTGGCGGCAAAGCCCAGCTTTTCCTGGGCCGCATCGCTCCTTTCTTTCAGGGGCGCCATGACTTCCAGCCGGTTCTGCCCCTCTACGGAGCGGCGCACCAGCATTTCTGCTGCGTGCCTGGCCCTGGCTCTGGCCGCTTTCAGATGGTCCTCGGCAAAGCCCTCCTGTTCCTTGGCCAGCTTCAGCTGCACCTCGTCCATGACCTCCAGCTTGGTCAGCAGGGCATACTCATCCGCCAGGCTGCCCGTCCGCTTTTCCTCCATCTCCGCCAGGGCCTTGGAGACCAGGCCTGCCAATTCCTCACGGGAATAGCTGTCCAAGGGCTTTTCAGGCATCTCCAGATACCCCGCTGCCGCAAGCTCTCCCAGCGAATCATAAACCCACGGCTCTGCCGGTGCAGCCATAGCCAGACTGCCGGGCAGCTGCAGGCCAAGCAAAATGGAGGCGACGAGCCTTTGTTTCTTTGCCAATTTCGTTACAATCCTTTCCATAATATTTATCACAAGCCTCAAAATACATATACAGACACACAAAGGAGCGAAAAGCAAGACACATGTGTTCTGGCACAAGATACCGTCTACAAATAAACATAACCCTCCATCTGGCAGATGCGTTTCTTGCTTTAGCTGCGATGGAGGGCATAACTATTAATAAATAAATAATACTTCTATAAACACCAAGTATTGTAGTTACATCCTACCCAAATGTCAATAGCATAGGGGAATATATCAACCTAGGATTCTCTGTTTGAACTCCTTGGAATCGTATAGCGCCCTGTCAGCCCGCTTGAAAATTTTTTGGGGAGTGTCTTCC
>JAGBLH010000056.1 GCA_017635515.1 Selenomonas sp. | reverse complement strand
CGTAACTGGCAGGTTCCACGGCGGAAAACACCCGTTCATCCCCCAACTGCAGCCCTCGCCAGACCCGCCCCGGCGCGAGCCGCCCGCTGCGGGCGGGCAGTTCCATGGGCTGGCGGTGTACCAGCAGGCAGTTCCTTATTAGTCTGACCAGTTCCTTTAGTTCCATACGGAACTTTGCCTGCTCCCGCTGGTAGAACGCCAGATTCTCCGGCCTGGCCGCCTCCCGCTCCCCCGTGAACCAAAGGCGCACCTGAGCATGAGGCCCCCGGCAAAGCTCCGCCTCAATTTCAGACAGTCTTGCCAGACCAAAGAGCGGGGCACCAAAACGCCGCTCCCTTTCCCCTTCGCTGAGACGGCTCTCCTGCAGCCCCGGCAGGGCGAATTCCTTGGCCGCCCCCGCCTGCAAGGGAGCAAACTCCCCGCCCTTGCCCCAACGGCTCTGGCGGGGCAGGATTTTTCTCATCAGCGCCCCCAGCCTGGGCGACACTGCCAGATGCAGCACCTTCCTGCCAGGGCTATGCCAATGGAAGCGGAAGAACTTTTCAATGATTCCCTCCATGGCGGAGATGACCTCTTCCGTACCCCAGGCCCCGGAAAAGCACAAAGCCTCATAGAGCCGCCTGTCCCATGGGTTCAGCATCCGCACCTTCTCCCCCAGGATTTCCCGGCAGCGGACACACTTCAAGGTGTGGGCCAGTTCCTGCCGCATCATCAGCTGCTGCATGGCAAGGTCGGTATCATCTGCCAGGAACTGCTCAGCATGGCGATAGCGCAGGTCTGCCAGCACGGGGCGCAGCGGCTCCTCCCTCCGAAAGGCCGCTTCCTCCAGCCCCAACCAGAAAAGCTCTGTGAAAAGCTCTCCCAAAAGAGACTTGTCAAGTTCCCGAAAATAAGCCGCCAGCTTCTCCCCATCATAGTGCCGATGCACAAAGCCCACGATGGAATTGAGATAAATATCCGGCTCCCCGTCCTGATGGAAGGCCAGAAACTCTGGCCGGAAGCCATAAGCCCCTGCCGCTGTCCAGACCATATTGAGGGCCCGTTTCTGCCGCTGGCTTCTCAATGATTCATAAGTCAAAAACTCTTCTTCCTTTCCCAAAGCCAGTGAGGGACAGGGGCATAGCATAAGCGGAACGTGTGGAATTTTACCATAAATCTTAGCGAGCGCAAACCGCCGTAGGCGGTGCAGTGGGAGCTTAGATTCTATAGTAAAAGTCCAAGTGAAGCGTTGCTATGCCCCTGTCCCGAACGCCTCAGCACGACGAAAAGAACTCCTTTCGCCCCCAGTCCCCCGGCAGCCGCAAAGCAAGCAAGTCCTCCACCAGCGCACGCTCCTGACTATCGAAGCACTTGTCAGCGATGCCCATGGAGAGTGCCTCCCCGGCACTCAGCCCCAGACGGATCAGCCGCAAGGCGTCCATGAGCCCCCGCAGATCCAAAGCCCTGCCGGAGATTTCCCTCTCCTCGTATTTCTTGCGGATGTCCAAGAACAAAGCCGCCATCATGCGGGCAGCCTCTTCCCGCAGGTCCGGGAACTCATAGGAGAAAAGCGAGAGCAGTTCCTCCTCCCCCGGCACAGGCAGGCGCAGTACCACGAAGCGGGAGAGCAGAGCTTCATTGAGCTCCCTTGTCCCTGCATAGCCATAATTCATGGTGGCGATGAAGCGGGTGGCAGGGTGCAGGTGCAGCTCTTCATATCCAGGCACCTCCAGCCGTCTCCTGTGGTCAAGCAGGGCATGCAGCACCGCCAGGGCCTCGTTTCGCGCCATATTGATTTCGTCCAAGATGCAAACGCCTCCCTGCGTGGCGCACTCATGCACCGGCCCAGGACGGAAGCGCACCTCCCCCTCCTTGAAGGTATCCATGCCTATGAGGTAGGAGGCGTCCACATCTATGTGGAAGGAAACATTCCAGGCAGGCCGCCCCAGGAGCAGGGCCAGGCACTCCGCCAGGATATTCTTCCCCGCCGCCTTCGGCCCCACCAGCAGCAGGTTAGCCCCAGCTAGCAACGCCGCCAGCGCCCTTGCCAGTATTTCCCTGCCAAAGTAGGGATAGCGGGGCACAGTCACCTCCCGCGCTCCCTGCCAGGGATGTTTTTCCCGAAAAGCCTCCGCCTCCTGCAGCAGTGGCTGCCCCAGCCCCTGCCCCGTAATTATTTTCCTTGCTTCCTCCGCCGTCACGCGACTCATCTGCCTTTCCCTATGTTACTTCCTTGATAATTCTTTGCCGCAGCCAAAGTTCCTCCCTTCTAAATTTCTCCTGTGCCTTGAGTGGTCAGAAATGCTATACTAGACATAGCATAACAGGGAGGGATTTACGTGTCTTTAGGGGATAACATCAGAGCATGCCACAACTGCGGCACCAAGAAATACCAGCTACCAATACTTGACGAAGCACCTGAGGGCGATAAAGTCATCATGTGTGTGGATTACACTGCGCCATTGCTGCCTCCAAGCGAGCGCAATAACATGCCGGAGTTTGACCGCTGCTTTCCCGCAGGCCCCATGCTGGAACCTGCATTGAAAGACCTCGCACGCTTCGGTTACACCTTCTACGGTTCCTACCTCATGAAATGCCCGCCCCTCACCAATGGTGCCCCGCGGAAACCTACGCGCTACGAAATAAAGAACTGTTTCCATCATCTGCTGGAAGAAATCGAGGCCTACCACCCCCACAGTGTGCTGATGCTGGGCCAGGGCGTCTACATGAACGTGCTGCCCCTGCTGGGCCTGCCCTTCAAGAAAAGCTATGGTTATTACTTCAACATCTACGAGTATAATGGCTTCAAATTCATCGCCGCCCCCCACCCGGGAACGCTGGACAAGCTGCGGGACAACACCTCGCTCTATATGGAAGGCATTGTCAGTGCCGTGCGCAGGTGCGGCGAATCATAACAGGAAGGTGCAATCATGGACTATACAAACTTCGAAGTAGGACAGAAATTCCCCCTGCCCATCAGGGAGCAGGGGGACGGAGGCCTTTTTCAGGCAGATGTGAACGGACTGATGTTCATTCTCAAGCTCTCCCGCACGGATGTCATTGCCTGGGAGGCTTTCCGCACGGGCAAGATGGAACTGGCCCTCTATGAAGAAGACGGGGTGCTGTTCTTCCTTTACCAGATAGACGGCATCTTCAAGGAAGGCTGGGGAGATGCTCCCCTGGGGCTGGCCCTGCTGAAGCCGGAGGAATGGCCCACGGAGGAAATCCTCCAGGACAAGACCCTGCACCTTTATCTGGTGGACAGCAACCTCTCCGTGCTGCTCTCCCTGCGGCAGGTGCAACTCGATGATGGCTTCCATCAGGTCATACGCGACTATGTCGCAGGGCAGAAAGGGGCAAAACTTTCGCCCAAGGCATACACGGAAAAGGTACACCGCATCTGGCAGGGCCTGACCTCCGCCGCCATGCGGGAAAAGGCCGTGGCAGCGCAGAAGGTGCCCCTGGCTCTCGGTCACTGAATATAGAAGGAAAATCCCTCCCGCTTGGCGAAGTATGGGGCGGACGTGCCACTAAGCGTCAAGAACAGGAGGGATTTTTTATGTCCATACTCGAAGACATGCTGAAAGCCAATGAAGCGTTCTGTGCCAATCCGCCGGCAGACTACACCACAGAGGATCTGAAGAAAAGCAAGCTGCCCCAGAAGCAGGTAGCACTCATCACCTGCATGGACACCCGGCTGGTGAACTTCCTGGAGCCTGCCCTGGGCATAGGCCGGGGCGAAGCCAAGGTCATCAAGACCGCTGGCAACGGCGTCACAGGCGTCTTTGACGGCACCGTCAGGAGCCTCCTGGTCTGCATCTATGAACTGGGCGTGAAGGAAATCATCGTCATCGGCCACCACGAGTGCGGCATGGCCAAGACCACCTCCGAGGGACTCATCAAGAGCATGCTGGAGCGGGGCATTTCCAAGGAAGCCATCCACATGGTGAAGAAGGAGCTCCAGGAATGGGCAGATGAGTTCCACCACCCGGAGCAGAACATCATCGACACGGTGGAGTACCTGCGCCTCAATCCCCTGATTCCCCAGGACGTGCCCATCCACGGCCTGATTTTCCACCCCCGCACCGGCAAGGTTGATGTTATAATGAATGGGTATGCATAAGTTATTGAATCCCAATAGAAATAGGTGTTTTGTTTAATGGAAAATCCATACCTTGCCGAAGCCCAGTCGCTCCTGCGCAAATACTATGGCTACCCAGCTTTCCGCCCGGCCCAGCAGCCTGTGGTGGAAAGCCTGCTCGCGGGCGCTGATACATTGGCCATCATGCCCACCGGGGCAGGCAAATCCATCTGCTTCCAGGTGCCCGCTCTTATCTTCCCGGGGGTGACGCTGGTCATCTCCCCCCTGATTTCCCTGATGAAAGACCAGGTAGACGCGCTGGTGGAGCAGGGGGTGCCAGCCACCTTCATCAACAGCCAGCTTTCTGCCAGAGAATCCACGGACAGGCTGCAGGCCATCGCCGCCGGACGCTACAAGCTGGTCTATGTAGCCCCGGAGCGGCTGGACACAGATTACTTCCAGTACATCATCGAGCAGCAGGAAATCTCCATGGTGGCGGTGGACGAGGCCCACTGCCTCTCCCAGTGGGGCCACGACTTCCGGCCCAGTTACCGGCAGATTGCGCCCTTCATCGCGGGACTGCCCCGCCGCCCCCTGGTCAGCGCCTTCACCGCCACGGCTACGCCGGAGGTCAAGGAAGATATCGTAAGCCTCCTGCATCTGCGCTCCCCCCAAGTGCACGTGACAGGCTTTGACCGTCCCAACCTCTACTTCGAAGTGCGCCGGGGCGAGGACAAGAAGAAATTCCTCGAACGCTACCTCAGGCGGCACGCAGACGAAGCCGGGATTATCTACGCCGCCACCCGCAAGGAGGTGGACAAGCTCTACGAGCACCTCACGAAGAAAAAGATCTCCGTGGGCCGCTACCATGCGGGCCTCTCCGACCAGGAGCGCACGAACGCCCAGGACGATTTCCTTTACGACAATGTGCAGGTCATCGTGGCCACCAACGCCTTCGGCATGGGCATCGACAAGTCCAATGTGCGCTTCGTCATTCACTACAATATGCCCAAGAACATCGAGGCCTACTACCAGGAAGCTGGCCGGGCGGGCCGCGACGGGGAGCCGGGGGAGTGCATCCTGCTCTACTCTCCCCAGGATGTCATGACCCAGAAGTATCTCATCGACGTGTCCACAGAAAACGAGCAGCGCAAGGCCCACAACCTGGGCTGCCTGCAGAAGATGGTGGACTACTGCCACACCCCCGAATGCCTGCGGCACTTCATCATCAGCTACTTCGGCGACCACAGCTCCGAGGTGGTCTGCGACAACTGCGGCAACTGCAAGGCGGGACTGGAAAAAATCGACGTGACCCTCGATGCCCAGAAGGTCTTCTCCTGCGTCTACCGCATGAGGGAGCGCTTCGGCCTCAATCTGGTGGCCCAGGTGCTGAAAGGCTCCCAGGATAAGAAGGTGCAGGCCATGCACTTCGATGAGCTCTCCACCTTCGGCCTGATGAAGGAGCGGACCCTTTCTGACATCAAGCTCCTGCTCCAGCGTTTCGTGGCCACGGACTATCTCGCCCTCACCGAGAGCAAGTTCCCGGTGCTGACCCTGAAGCCCGCCGCCTATCCCGTGCTCAAGGGGCAGGAAAAAGTCTGGCAGGCCGTGCCCAAGCCGGAAACAGAAAAAGCCCCGGCAGACTCCGGCCTTTTCGACAAGCTCCGCAAACTGCGCAAAGAAATCGCCACCCGCGAGCACGTGCCGCCTTATGTGGTCTTCTCCGACGCCACTCTCCGGGATATGTGCGCAGTACAGCCCAGGACGCTGGAGGAAATGCTGGAGGTCAAAGGCATCGGCGAGATGAAACTGGCAAGATACGGGGAAGAGTTCCTGGCCTGCCTGACGGAGAAATAGATGACAGAAAACGAGCGAAAGAGGCACAGTTCATGATAACAGCACTGAAAGACCTTGCCAGCGGCGTGGCGCAGGGCAAGCTTTATTTTGAAGAATATCACCCCTCCTGGGCCGAGGCGGGGCGGCGGGCAGTCCGAGTGCTCCAGCGGGCCATCCCCCAGGCGGCGGAAATCCGCCACGTAGGCAGCACTTCGGTGCAGGGCATGTATGCCAAGCCGCTGATTGACATGCTGGTGGGGTTGGAAGAGGGGGTAGAGCTATCCCCTTCCCTGCCGGAACTCTCAAGGCTCGGCCTGCAGGATTTTGGCGAGGTCATTCCTGGGGACCGGGTGCTTTACCTGAATGACCCGGATACAGGCAAGCGCGTGCTGCATGTCCATGTGGTGCCCTGGCGAACGGAAAGCTGGTATCGGTATGTGGATATCACCGACTTCCTGCAGGCGGATGAACGTGCCCGGCAGGCGTATATTTATCTGAAAAAGGCGCTGCTGCTGCGGTATGAGGACAGGCCCCTGCTGTATAATCCTGCCAAGAGCCAATTCCTGGCCGACCTGCGGGCAGATGCCAAAGCGTGGCGGGCCAGCCGGGAAACAGGAGAAGAGCCTTGAGCCGGATGTGGCGGCAACTGTGGCACTATTCCGGCCGCCACCGCTATATCATGCTGGCCCTGCCTGCGGTGCTGCTGCTCCATGTGGCGTTGGATGTCTATATCCCCTATCTGATAGGGGATATGATGAACTCCGAGGTTTTCACTGAGGATGCCGCCGTCATCCTCAGTCAGGGCCTCCACCTGGCGCTGGTGGGCGCTGCCATGATGCTGACGGGCCTCACCCTCAGCCGCCTGATTGCCGTCTGGTCCGGGGGCGTGACGGAAAACCTGCGCAATACGCTCTTTGCCCGCGTGCACCAGCTGGCACTGGCAGATACGGATGCCTACGGCACAGCCACCATCCTGACCCGGCTCTCAACGGACATGAACTATATCCGCAAGGGGCTGGGCATGTGCCATTCCCTGCTGCGCAGTCCCCTGATGGTCACCATCACCGTGCTGGTGACAGTGACCGTCTATCCCCAGGTCGCCTGGATTTTCCTGCTGGGGGCAGGCGGGCTGGCACTGGTGGGCACCTTGGTGGTTCGCTTCACCCTGCGCCACTACCGGCGCATGTTCCTGTGCTATGATGACCTCAATGAGCTGCTGGAGGAAAACATCGCCGGGCAGAAGACGGTGAAAGCCTTTGCCCGTGAGGCAGAGGCCGAAGCCCAGTTCCGGCAGAGAGCAGCATCCCTGCGCCGGGAAACCATGCTGGCCCAGGGGGGCGCCATGCTCAATGAGCCTATGCTGAATACGGTCATGTATGCCTGCATCCTGCTCATCGTCCTGGTCTGCGCCCGCTCCATTGTGGCGGAGGATATGCTGGAGGGCGATTTCTTCTGCCTCATCGTCTACGCCAGCCAAATCTTGTATCAGATTGCCATGCTGACCCTCATCATGGTGCCCATCCTCAACGCAGGGGTGGCCATGAACCTGGTTTTGGGCATCATAAATCTCGCCCCCTCCATGGCAGAGGGGGCGGAGGATAGCGACGTCTTGGGAGACTATCCCCTTTCCCTGCGGGAGGTCAGCCTCTCCTACCATGCAGCAGGCTCCAGCACGCCGCCCGGGGAAGCAAGCTTTGCCCTGCAGGGAATAAATCTGGATATTCCCCCGGGCGAGTTTGTGGGCATCATCGGCGCTTCCGGCGCAGGCAAGACTTCTTTGGTCAGCCTGCTGCTCCGCCTGTACGATGCCACCTCCGGCCAGATCCTGCTGGGGGGCAGGGAGCTGCGCTCCTTTTCCCTCGCCTCCCTGCGCCGCCTCATCGGTTTCGTCCCCCAGCGCAGCCTGCTCTTTACGGGCACCATCGCGGACAATCTCCGCTGGGGCAATGAGCACGCGACTGCTGAAGAAATCGTCAGGGCCGCCGCCCTCGCTGGAGCCAACGACTTCATCATGCAATTGCCCCAGGGGTATGAGACACAGCTCAGCCAGGGCGGCCTGACCCTCTCGGGAGGGCAGCGGCAGCGGCTCTGCATCGCCAGGGCCTTGATAAAGAGGCCGAAACTCCTGATCCTGGATGACAGCCTCAGCGCTTTGGACAATGCCACGGAGGCAGCTGTCGTGCAATCCCTGAGGGAACTTGAGGGAACCACCGTCCTGCTGATATCCCAGCGCATTTCTTCTGTGCGCCAGGCAGACCGCATCCTCGTGCTGGATGAGGGACGGGCGGAGGGCTTGGGCACCCATGAGGAGCTATTGGCCAGCAGCCGGATATACCGTGAAATCTATGAGACACAGCGAAGGACGATGGCATGAAGAGCGAAGCGGAAAAGCAGCCAGCCCTGATGCGGCTCCTTGACTATCTGCGCCCCTATCGCTGGCAACTGTGCGCGGTTGCCCTGTGCATGATCGGCGGCACCATCTGCGCCACCCGGGCGGTCTACTACATGAAGCCCATCATCAACGATTATGTCATCCCTCTCATAGGGCAGGCCAATCCCGATTATACGGGCTTTTATGACATGCTGGCGCTGATGGCGCTGCTTTACTTGAGTTCGGTGGCGGCCTCCGCCCTGCACAACATCTTGATGATACGCATCAGCACGGATGCCATGTATCGCATCCGCAGGGAGATGTTCCACCGGATGGCCCACTTCCCCCTGGCCTATTTTGATACCCACAGCCGCGGGCAGCTCATGAGCTATTACTCGGCAGATGTGGATGCCCTCAGCGCCATGCTCTCAAGGGGACTGCCCAAGCTGGTAGAGGGCTTCACCATGATAGCCACCATCCTGGTGACGATTTTCGCCATCGACTGGCGCATGGCCCTGATGGTGACGGGCTGCGCTGCTGCCATCGCCCTGGTGCTGCGCCGCCTCTCCCGCAATAAGTCAGGCTATTTCACCGCCCAGCAGCAGAGCATACAGGATCTGAACGCCTACGGAGAGGAAATGGTCGCAGGGCGGGTGGAAATCAAGGCCTTTGCCCGGGAAGAGGCGGCACAGAAGGAATTCGAAGCCCGCAGCCACCGGCTTTTCCACCATTCCAGCATGGCCGACTTCTTTGCCAACAGCCTGTTTGACTTCACGGCGGGGCTGGACAATCTGGGCTTTGCAGCCGTGGCCGTCTGCGGCTGCCTGCTGTCGCTGGAAGACCAGAGCGACCCGGGGACAGTAATCGTTTTCCTGCAATATTACAAAAGCATGATGACGCCTTTGACCAGGATTGCCAAGCAGGTGAACAACGTGATGGAAGCCATGGCGGGAGCAAACAGGATCTTCGCCTTCCTGGATACCCCGGCAGAACCGGACTGCGGGCAGGTGCAGCTGATCTCCTGCGCCCAGGAGCCTGACCTGCACGAAAGCCCAGCCCCCGCCTATGAGTATGTCTGGCAGCTGCCCGACGGGGAGCGGCGGCCCTGCCTGGGCGCGTTGGAATTTGACGGGGTGGAGTTTGCCTACACCCCGGGGGTGCCGGTGCTGCGCGGCCTGTCCTTCCGCGTGGAGCCGGGGCAGACAGTGGCCTTCGTGGGAGCTACAGGGGCAGGCAAGACCACGGTGGTGAACCTCCTGAGCCGCTTTTACGAAATCTCTGCCGGCAGCATCACCTTTGACGGGATAGATATCCGCCAGATACGCAAGAAGGACTTGCGGCGCGCCGTCAGCGTGGTCCTGCAGGAGGTGCATCTCTTCACCGCCAGCGTGGCGGAGAATATCAAGTACGGAGCGCCAGAAGCCACGGCGGCGGAAGTGCAGGCGGCGGCCCGGGCTGCCAATGCGGATTATTTCATCAGCCATCTGAAAGACCTCTACGCCACCATCCTCCACCACGGCGGCGCAGCCCTTTCCGAAGGGGAGCGCCAGCTACTGGCGGTGGCGCGGGCAGAGGCAAGCCAAAAGCCGGTGCTGGTGCTGGACGAAGCCACCAGCTCCATCGACTCCCTGACGGAAATGCGCGTGACCAAGGGGCTGGACACCCTGATGCAGGGCAAGACGGTGCTGGTCATCGCCCATCGCCTCTCCACCATCCGCAAGGCCGACCTGATCATCGTGCTGGAGCAGGGCCGCATGGCGGAGATGGGCAGCCATGCCGAGCTGATGGAGAGAAAGGGGCTTTACTACCACCTGTATACCAAGGCCGGTTAAGAATCCTCCTCCAAAGAAAGAGACTCAACCCGGGGCAGCAGTTCCTGCAGCTGCTTCCGGGTATTTTTTATGCGCACTTCGGTGAGTGCTCTGCCCTTATGCCAGGTAGTTTCGAGAGTATAAAGGAACCGGATGTATGCTGCCACACGGATCTTGTCCTCCAGAGCCTTCAGCCGTCCCTTGTCCTCCGTACCGAAATAGAGCTCCAGCAGCCGCTGCCAGATATAATCCTGGGTCTCACCGTGCAGCCCCATGAAAGCCATGGCGTTTTCCGGTTCGTCTTCCTTGAAGGCCTTGTAGGACACATACAAGGCCTGCAGGTCGAAAATAGGCTGGCCTGTACACAAGGTTTCCATATCTATGAGCATAGGTTCCCCATGGCAGAGCATCACATTCTTCATCTGGAAATCACCATGCACCACATGCAGATCCTCCGGCAGCTCCGTCAGCAGATTCTGCAGCCTGCCGATGATCTCTAGGGGCAGCACCTCCTGCAAGGACTGGAGCCGTTCCAGCATGATGTCCCTGGCCAGGGGCAGCTCTCCCCGCTCCATTTCCGTGGCGTGGACCTGCTTCAGGCAGCTGACATAAAGGGCCATGAGTTCTTCCAGTTTCCCCCGGTCCTGCTCATATTCCCGCACCAAGTCGTTGAAGGTCCTGGCCTGCAAGAGTTCGAACATCGTCCCATATTGCTCGCCTACCCGCACAATATCATAGGGAATAGCCGTGGGAATGCCCCTGATGAAAGCCTTGCGGGCCAGCGCCTGCTCCCGCTCCATCAAGGGCAGGCTTGCTTTCCCATCAGCGTACAGCTTGACCACCGTATCCTCATCAATCTGGAAGACCTGTCCATAGAACCCCTTGCCAATGAGGCGGCTTCCCTCCAGGCTTATTTCCCGGTAGCTCTTTTCCACCTTGATAAGCTCGGTCAGGCCTGTCATTTCCAGAATCTCATAAACCTCCTTGCGGGCTTCAATGATGGAAACCGGAGCATGCTTCTGCGCCTGCTCCGCCTTGATGGCCTGCATGATGACCCGCAAGCCCGTAGAAGAAATATATGTCAGATGCTTCGCCTCAAAGACCAGTGCCTCGTGTTCCTGCGCAGCCCGCAGCCGCTCGATCTCCTGGCGGATGGCGGGTGCCGTGAAGGAATCAAGCCTTCCCTCTAGCGGGATGACCAGGATGGATTCAGCCATAAGAAATCCCCCCTAATGTGTGTAATTATGGATAAATTCTACCCTGCTCAGAATTATTCCTGCCGAAACCTGACAGCCAATATTTTTTCCCAAAAAAGGAAAAAATACCCTTCATGTAGAATAATTGTGCATGAGGTGTCCCCTTATGGCCGTTTTATGGAAATACTGCCATATCAGATAGGAGTGTTGCTTATGAAAAAGTCTTTCAAAGCCATCGCCGCCTCCTGCGCGCTGGCCACTCTTTTAGCCTTGCCCGGCTGTGGCTCCCAAAGCGGAGCAGGCGGCAAGGTCTACTTTGCCGCCCATGCAGAAGCCACCGACTTCACGGGCAAGCTCTACGAAGGTGTGAAGGCCCACATGCCCCAAGGGGTGGACGTGGAGTTCCTGAACGCCAACGGAGATGCCAATCTGCAGATTGACCAGCTCAATGAAGCCATCGCCCAGAAACCTGCCGCCATCGTGGTGCTGGCCGTGGACGGCGATGCCGTCATCCCCGCCATAGAAAAGGCCAACGAGGCAGGCGTGCCCGTCATCGCCACCAACCGCGACCTGAACGGGGGCAAATTCGCCAGCGTCATGTCAGATGAGAAGCAGGCCGGACGGCTCCAGGGAGAATACCTGGTGAAGCACCTGCCCCAGGGTGCCAAGATAGTCTACCTCATGGGCGAGAGCAGCCAGAGCAGCGCCCGCATGCGCTGGGAGGGCTTCAAGGAAGCCTGCCTTGACAAGCGCAGCGACATCCAGCTGCTGGCCAAGGCCGATGGCAACTGGAGCGAGGCCGAGGGCCTCAAGGACATGACCCTCTGGCTGCAGGTCTATCCCCAGATTGATGCCGTAGTGGCAGGCAATGACAACATGGCCTGGGGTGCCCTGAAGGCCCTGAAAGCCGCCGGCCGCGACCAGGGCGTGATCGTCTCCGGGGTAGATGCCATGGACTACGCCGTCAAGGCAGTGGCAGCGGGAGAAATGTCCCAGACCATCAAGCAGGATGCAGACAAGACTGCGGAGGGCATAGCAGACCTCCTGAAAACTGCCCTGTCCGGCACCGTCCCCACAGACGAAGTGAAGGTGCCCTTCACGGAAATCATCAAGGAAAATGCTGCCCAGTTCAAATAAGGAGCGAGACAATATGAATCAACTGAGCGTACGAGCCAAGATCCTCCTGCTGGCCATCATCATGCTGTTCATCACCTGCGGGGTGGCGGTGGTGGGCATCTTTGCCAACAGCCAGGCCAAGCAGTCCATCGACGACATGTACAACTACAACCTCATGACCACCCAGTACCTCAACGATGCCAACAACCAGCTGCGGGCCATCATCTCCCATGTATCATACATCCAGCAGCAGAACTTCACCGTGGAAAACCGCAAAGTGGTGCTGGAAGATATCTCAAACAAGCTGAAAATCCTCCAGGATGACGTGGCGAAAGTCAAAGAAATAGACCGCAGCCAGCGGGCCCAGGAAACCATCGCAGAGCTGGAAAAGAACCTGGCAGACTTCTCCGCCAAGGTGAAGGCCACAGAATCTCTGGGCATGAGCCCCCAGGACAAAGCCAAAATCCTGGACAACCTCGCCGAAGTCAATGCCATCGGCGCCAATCTCTCCGTGCTGACCCCGGACAACGTGCTCCAGGGCAAGCTGCTCTTTGAGGCCAGCAGCACCAGCTACGACAGGACCATCAAGATCTTTGTGGGCATCATCCTGCTGGGCATCATCATAGGCGTGGGCGCCGCCACCGTCATCGCCCGGGACATCGCCATCCCCCTGCGGGAATCTGTGCGCCAGCTCGATGCCGTGGCAGACGGCGACCTCTCCCAGGAAGTGCCCGCAGAGCTCAGCCAGCGCCAGGACGAAGTGGGCAGCATGGTGCAGGCCCTCACCAAGATGCAGAAATCCCTGCGCACAGTCCTCACGGAAGTAAGGCGCGAAGCCGACAACAGCGCCGACATGGTGCTGGAAGTGCAGCAACTGGTGGGCGCCCTGAACGAGAGCACCCAGGATATGTCCGCCGCCACAGAGGAAATGGCCGCCGGCATGGAAGAAACGGCTGCCTCCACGGTGAACCTCCAGCACCTCAGCGACACCATCGGGGACAAGATCCACGAGAACGCCCGCGGGGCAGAGGAAAGCGAGAACTACACCATCCAGGTGGCAGAGCGTGCCAGCCGCCTCCAGGCCACCATGTCCCAATCCTCCAAGGAAGCAGAAAGCGTCTACAACGCCACCAAGACCTCTGTGGAGGAAGCCATCGAATCTGCCAAAGTCGTAGACCAAATCAACAACCTCACGGGCGAGATCACCGAGATAGCCGAACAGACCAACCTCCTGGCCCTCAATGCCGCCATCGAGGCCGCCCGGGCAGGCGAGCACGGCAGGGGCTTTGCCGTGGTGGCAGACGAAGTGCGCAAGCTGGCCGAGCAGTCCCACGACACCGCCGAAAACATCCAGAGCCTCACCAACAAAGTCACCGCCTCCGTGCAGAACCTCTCCAACGGCGCCTTCGGCCTGCTGAAATTCATGGAGGATAAGGTCAGCAAGGACTATGCGCTCATCAACGAGACCGCCGACCAGTACCGTGGTGATGCCGAATACCTCAGGGGCTTCGCCCAGAAGAGCAACACCACCTCCAAGGAACTATCAGACTCCGTGGAAACCATGGGCAACGCCATGGAAGAAATCGCCAAGGCCACCCACGAAGGAGCCGTAGGTAACACCACCGTAGCCGAAAAAGTCACCCTGGTGGCCCAGAAGGCCAACGACATCCTGGACAAAATCAACATCTCCCAGCAGGGCGCAGAAAACCTCAAGCAGCAAGTGGCGAAGTTCAAGGTATGACCCCCTTTAGGATACACTTCAAAAAAACCCGGAGCACATCATCGTGCTCCGGGCTTTCTGTCTGCCTTATTTTTCAATCCTCGTAGTGACCCTTGCAGGAAATGATATTTATCGTATCGCCAGAAACACCGTACACCAACCTGTTCTCTCCGTCTATGCGCCGACTATGTACTTCTCCCATTCTTCATCAGTAAACGCCACAACCTTCCCCTGCTGAAACTCTTCCCTGGAACGGTCTAATTCAGCCAGATAAGCAGCATTCCTAGCCGCCTTGAGGGAGGCCTGACGGATAAACTCCTCTACGCTGGTGTTGCTGGCCTTCGCCTGCTCCTGTATCAGGGCAATATCATCGGGAGCATAGTCAAGCATAACAGACATAACTACCCTTCCTTTCTGCAACATACAGTATATATCCCTTTAGAAAAGTATAGCATAAGCCGTCACCACTTCTCCAGCATATGTCGCACCAGATGTGCGGAGTTTTTGAAACACGCCCAATTTCTCTCCAAGACAAAGAATATTTCAAAAGTGTGCTAAACACAGAATGTCCTCCTGACAAACTCCAATTTGCCTTGGCCAACTTGACGAAATTTCTGAAAAAGCACCATGGTCGTGAAGCGATATTGTTGCTTGACGAATATGATGCACCAATTATCTCTGCCTGGGAGCGAGGGTATTATGACGACTGCATTGATTTTATGCGGGGATTTTTGGGCGAGGCGTTGAAAACTAATGAGGCGTTGGACTTTGCAGTGCTTACCGGGGTGACTCGTGTTTCAAAGGAAAGCATCTTCAGTGGCCTTAATAATCTTCGTGTATGCTCAGTGCTAAATGAGCGTTATGGCGACATATTTGGCTTTACTCAAGAAGAAGCGGACTGTCTGCTTGACATGTGCGGGTTGGAGAACAGCAGCGGTGAATTGAAGAAGTGGTATGATGGCTATCTTTTTGGAGGTAAGGAAATCTACAATCCCTGGTCAGTTATCAGTTTTATTGATAATGACTGCATATTCCAACCGTACTGGCTTAATATCTCAGGCAACAGCATTTTGCAAGTTTTGCTAAAACGGGTGGATGAACAACGTCGCAAGGAATTGACTGGGTTGCTCCGAATGGGTGATTCTTCTGTTAACGCGTTAGTTGATGAAGGCATTATTTACACTGATATAGAAAACGATGAAAATGCTCTCTATATGATGCTTCTGACAACGGGGTATCTAAAAGCAGTAACTAAGTGGCAAGATGGCCGTAGCCGCTGGTGGTGTAGCTTGCAGATTCCTAACCGTGAGGTGATGCAGGCCTATGAAGATCTGGAGTTCAAGACTGTAAAGACGGAAGAAGAGATGGAGGAGGCTGCAAGGGCAGCACTTACTCAAATAGAAAGTAAAGAGTATACAGCTGAACTTGCCCGGCAAGGAGTGACGGAAGTCTGGAAGTATGGTATTGCCTTCTGCGGGAAAAAGATGTGGTTGGAACATAGATAACATAAATAACCTAATTTGAGTTAATAAAGCTAAAAACTTTGATTGAGTTATAGGGGCACTGGTACGTTAAAAAGGGAGGGAGTGGTGGCTCCTCCCCATAGCTGAAGCTAGTGGTTCCCACCACCACGACTTTGGATGGAGCCCGTGGAGCATAAGCTATGGCAGAGAACGAGGTTGATGGCGTGAGCAAGATTATATTTATTGACGTAGATGGTACCCTGGTGGATTATGACAACCTTTTGCCTTCCTCGGCTGTAGAGGCTATTCGCAAGGCCAGGGCAAATGGCCACAAAGTATATATCAGCACTGGCCGCAGTAGGGCAGAGGTCTATCAGGAGATTTGGGATATTGGCCTTGACGGCATGATAGGCGGCAATGGCAGCTATGTGGAGGACAACGGTCAGGTGGTCATGCATCAGCTGCTTACGCCGGAACAGAGTAGACGCATCGTGGATTGGCTCCATGACCGCAAGCTGGAATTCTATCTGGAAAGCAACAACGGCCTCTTTGCCAGCGAAAACTTTGAGACAAGGGGCGAACCGGTCATGCAGGAATACTCAGCCCGCAAGGGCCAGGACAATGCCATGAAGATGACTGTCCGGCAGGCCTTCCCGGAAATGATTTTCGGTGGGGAACTTTATCGGGATGACCTGAACAAGGTCAGCTTCATCCTGGAAAGCTACGATGACTTCCTGGCAGCTAAGGAGACCTTCCCGGACCTTCAGGCAGGTACCTGGGGCGGTGTAGGAGAAACGGCACTGTTCGGCGATTTGGGCGTCAAGGGCATCACCAAGGCTCATGCTATTGATGAGCTGTTGAAGCATATCGGCGGCAGGATTGAGGATACCATCGCCTTTGGGGATGCCAAGATTGACATTCCCATGTTTGAATACTGTGCAGTGGGTGTGGCCATGGGCAACGGCGGCGAGGAAATCAAGGCTGTGGCTGATTTCGTGACGGATGCCGTGGCTGAGGATGGACTTGCCCATGCTTTCCAACGGTTGGGATTGATTTGACAATGGTCGCATGGTAACATAGAGCTATAGAATAAAAAAGGTGCCTGCTGCCACCGGGTAGCAGGAAAGACGCCATATCTTTATCGGTAGGTCAGAGAAGATAAAGATATGGCGTTCTTTGCATATGAGGGGGAACCAATGATGTTCAGGAAAATGAGACGATTCAAGCAGCAGATTACCGAAGAGGAATGCCGTGAGGTTCTAAAGAATGCCAAAAGGGGCGTGCTTTCCCTGCTTGGGGAGGATGGTTATCCCTATGGGCTGCCTATAAATCAGTGGTACTGCGAGGAAGATGGCAAGCTATATTTCCATGGGGCTAAGGAAGGGCATAAAATCGAGGCTATAAGGAAATGCGATAAGGTCAGCTTCTGTGCTTACGATGAGGGCTATCGCAAAGAAGGAGATTGGGCACTCAACATCAAGAGCGTTATTGCCTTCGGAAGAATCAGCCTGGTGGAGGACGAAGATGTGGCCCGGAAAATATGCAGCCATCTAGTAGGCAAATTCACCGACGACGAAGAGTATCTGGCAAAGGAGCTAAAAAATGCTCTGCCAAGGGTACAGTGTTTGGAACTGCGTATAGAGCACATGACGGGCAAACTTGTGAATGAATCTTAAGGAAGGTGAGGAATATGGATTTGAAAAAGATAGAAGGTCAGCTGACGGTCTGCAAGCTCAAATCGACGGCAGATATTGACCTGAACCATGATTTCTATTTTATTGGTAGGACAGATGAGGAAATATCCCTTGTCTGCAAGACGGAGGATACACCAGCTGAAACACTGGTGCGTGACGATGGCTGGCGGGCCTTTCGCATACAGGGCACCCTTGATTTTTCAATGATAGGAGTTTTGTCAAAAATATCCTCTATATTGGCTGCAAACAAGATAGGCATATTTGCAGTATCTACCTACAATACGGATTATATTTTGGTAAAGGAAGATGATTTCGATGCGTCATTGATGGCTTTGCAGGAAAATGGGTATACTGTAGAGCCAGATTTATGATTGAGCGTAAGGTTAGTGATTAAGGCTGGCCGTTGAGGCTCCGCAAAGTGGCCACTCAGCAACGCAAACCGCAGGATGTCCATACGAATAGCAAAAACTCATACTGGTTAAGTATATAGAGTTTATATCTTAAGTTGAGTTGATGGTGTTATTAACCTATGAAAGCAGGGCTCATCCGTTCCATAGCTGTGTGGGACAAACCATATTTTTTCGCCAGCACATGCCAGTTATCTGCTACGATGCTTTTGGTGTTGTCTATAATCCTTTTTGCATCCACCTGTTTGATTTGGTAGAATTCTGCCATATCCAGGGCCAGAGACATATCCAGGGTGCTATCCTCTTCGCTAATGCCCAGAGATAGATTGTTGCCATAAGGATTAGGATTTACATCGAACAGTGGGGAAAGATGCCAGCCGTCCTTGTGCAGAAGGAAGCCATGATTTCGCAGGTGGTCATCTGTATTTGAGATTGCGATATTGAACACAATGCGGCACCACAGTTCCTTCAAGTCAGCAAGAGCATTGGCACTATGTGCTGTCAGCCAGTCGGCAATATCAAGATAAGAGGCATCTTTATCGCTATCGGTTTT
>JAGBLH010000055.1 GCA_017635515.1 Selenomonas sp. | reverse complement strand
TGTCACGACAAAATCCATCACATATAATCTTTACGGCTTTGAGGCTGGCGGAGGTTGTTGCTTGGTGGACAGTGTACAGCTGGAGCATGAAACGCTTTCGGTTGAGTATACTGATACGGAGCTTCGGCGGCTGGATAACAACGGCCATGTAGAAGTGCGGGTGCAGGCCCATAACCTCGGCAAGGGGGTGGCTGATGCCCGTATATCCCTGCTGGATAATGGGACAGAGCATATGTTGAATCTCTTTGGTAGCGAGGAGAACAGCCAGCTTGTATTGCTGAAGCCAGGGGAAACCCGCCGCCTGACAGCTGTTTACCGTGCACTCCAGCCCGGGGAGCATGAGCTGGAGTCAGGGGGGGAAAAACTTCATCTGTCAGTATATGAACCCAGCCAGCTGTCCTTTGCCCACATGCGCCTGAGAGCCGGCAAAGGTGAGGAAGCTGACTGTGTGACAGCGGGAATTGAGGCTACCAACAACCTTGATCATGAGATTTTCACCTCTATACCGTTCTATGTGAATCAGAGGCTGTTGGAGTCAAAGAATGTTTTCTTTAGAGGCCACGAAAAAAAATACATAGAGTTCAGATATAAATTCAATCAGGGAGGCAGCTACCAGGTCAGCCTGGCAGACCGTCTTCCCAAGGAGGTGCATATAGAAAAAGGCATCCGCATCATCCCCCGTATCTTGGACAAGTCTGGCTGCGGACATACGGCGCTGCTGCATGGCACGCCGAAGGTGATGGAGAGAGGTGGTCACATGGAGGTCTGCCTGGAGCATTACGGGGACTATATCGAAGTGTTGCCAGCTCCGGACCTGTTGGCAGAGCAGGGCTTTACCGGTATGGTCTGGGCCAAGGTGGAGCGCCTGGCCCACGAGAATGAGATGGGGCATAATCCCCTGATGGTGCGGGGCAAGTCAGTGGGCTGGGGCGCTACTTACTTCATGCGTATGGTGGTGGAACGGGCCGGCGGTCTAAAGTGGGGCACTTGCCACGGCATCACGGAATATTCCTGGCAGGGTGGCGAAGCTAAGGTGGGACAGTGGGCTCAGTATACCATGGCCTTCGACAAGTGCCGGGGTGGAGACTCCTACTGTGAGGGGCGGCATGTGGCCCATGTGGCAGCCATTCCTGGTGAGGCAGAGTTGCGGCAGTGGGGGGATGAGCCTATTTTTATCGGCTACTCTTATATTGGTCATGTGATAGAGGAAATCGACCGTCCGAAATACTTCACCCATCTGCCTGGCAGGATAAGTCAGGTGCGCTTCTACCGCCAGGGCTTCACTGAAGAGGAGAACAAGTCTGTGCTGGACGCTCCTTTGAAGCCGGGCCCCAAGGAGGAGGATCTGGCCCTGTGGCTGGACTTCTGCAATATCCTGAAGGTGGGTACCCATACCACCGAATGGCGCCACCCCGCCATCTATGCTCCCTCCTTCAAGACGGAGAAGAAATACTGGCAGTTCCGTCAGCTGAAAGCCAGTGCCAGCCTGCCTCTGCAGGCTGGGATCAAGGCAGTGGTTGAAGTTTCCGATGACTGCGTAAATGTCAAGGGATCTCTGCAACTGGTCATACAGGAAGGAACCCATTACATGGACCTCTCATCCTTGCCGAAAGCGCAGTATCTGCGCATTCGCACAGACATGTTCGCAGAAGTGGGGCCTGAGGGGACCTTCATTCCTGAATTGCAGGAGTATCAGGTCATAGCCACCAATGGCAACGATTTTGCTGATATGTTTTGGTCTACCCGCCCCCAGTGGGAAAAAGGTGCTTTTACCGGCGCTGCAGGTTTTGCTCCGGAGGGCAGGCTTAGGGACTATCCCGAGTATACTGATGTGATACACGGTTAAGATAGATACGGCAAGATTCCCGTAGATAAAAGCAGAGGAGACCTTGTTGGTCGTTTATGGTACTAATCAGGTATATTCCCAGATATCGATATA
>JAGBLH010000054.1 GCA_017635515.1 Selenomonas sp. | reverse complement strand
TTCTTCCAGTCCGCCGGCGCAGGCGATCTTCACTTCACGGGCCATCATCTCTGCCAGTTCTCTCACACCTTCAGCCAAAGCCCGGCTATGAGAGACTATAACTATACCAACCAAACTGATTTCTCTCCTTCATTGAATTTGTCACACAACCCAACCCTTAATTATAGTTTGACAGGCTGTGTGGTATTTCCTGCCTTTCTCAATATCTTTTACGCAAAACTTTCTTTGTATTATAACATAACCATCATAGTTATCAAACTGCGATGTCTACTCATCCGCAAGAATTTGCCCTGCTTTTTCCCACTCCAGCTTTTCCACTGCCGCCTTAAAGCTCTGATAGCGTTTCTCCTCATCTTCCGGCAAGCGATAACCCTCCAATGATTCCAGAACAAACATCACACTGTCATAGTCAAAAGAGGCGACAAATTCCTTCAAGGTATCATATGCTTCTTTCAGAGCCACCTCATCGATTGGTACCTTTTCCTCTTCGCGCTGCTTCGACGAGCAAAGCGGCGCGAGTTTTTCTGCAAAACTGCGGTATAGGGACAGCAGTGATGGTGTTTCCTCCTTGATTTGCCCTATCTCTCCGGCATTTCCCGCATCCTCCATGCGCTTCGCCATTTCTGAAAGCAGTTTTGCACCGATGATGCGCGCCGTGCTCTTGAGGGCATGAACCTTGATTGTATAGTTCTGCCAGTCCTCATTCTGGAAATAACCTTCGATATCCTTGATTCCGGACAAAGCCGCCTCGGCAAATACCTTCAAGGTATCCAGATAAGCAGTTTCCGAGCCGCAATGACCTATGCCTTCCTGCGCATCGATTCCCTCCAGCTCATGGAGCCAGGCGGGCAGAATGGTTTCTTTGGTTTCTTCGGCAGTCACATCTTCCGTTCCAGCCTGCCGCACGCGCACTTTTTCCTGGGGCAGATATTGGATCAGCAGGCTTTCCAATTTGGTGCTGTCTACGGGCTTGGTCAGATAGTCCTGGAACCCGGCAGCGAGGTATTCTTCCCTGGCCCCCGAAATAGCGTTGGCTGTCAGGGAAATCACGGGAGTCTCAAGGTTCGGATTGTCCGGCATGGCCTTCATATATTTCAAGGTTTCGATGCCATCCTTCCCCGGCATCATATGATCAAGGAAAATGAGGTCATACTTCTTTTCCCGGGACAGGGTAATTCCCTCGTCCCCATCGTTTGCCGTATCGATCTGAATCTGCGTCTGCTTCAGAAGCCCCTTGAACACTACCAGATTCAGCGGGGTATCATCCACCACCAGGACACAGGCATCGGGGGCTACAAACTTTTCCTGGTATTTTTTATGCTCGGAAAGATGCGCCTGACGGGCTTCCTGGTAGTCTCCCAAAGGTTCCCAGCTGACAACTTTCTGCCTCAGGGAAAAGTAAAATTCGGAGCCGCTGCCATAGACACTGTGTACCTGCAGCTCTGTGCCCATCATACGAAGCAGTTTTCCTGTGATGGCCATCCCCAGGCCAGTGCCTTCAATCTTGCGGTTGCGTTTTTCCTCGATGCGCTCAAACTCGGAAAAAAGCTTTTTGAGATCCTCCTGCTTGATGCCTATGCCCGTATCCTTCACAGAGACATGAAGCAGCACCTCATCCGGCGCCTCCTCGCTCCGGTCAAAACCAACGGAAAATGTCACACTTCCCTTTTCCGTATATTTCACCGCATTAGTCAGGATATTCGTAATAACCTGTTTGATGTGGATCTCATCCCCATAGAGCCTTCTAGGCAAATTGGGATCAAAATTCAGGACAAGGGAGAGATTCTTGCTTTCCGCCCGCACCTGAATCATCGTCACAAGGTCGTTCAGACTGCCCAAAAGGTCATATTCCACAGGAATGATCTCTATTTTACCTGCCTCGATTTTGGAGAAATCCAGTATATCATTGATGATTCCCAGTAATGTGCTGCCGGCGGCCTTCACATCTTCGGCATAAGCAAGGATGTGCCTGTCTTCGCATTCCCGCAGGATCATCTCATTCATGCCGAGGACCGCATTGATGGGCGTACGGATTTCATGGGACATATTGGCAAGGAAATTGCTCTTGGCGCGGGATGCCTCCTCGGCCATGGCCTTTGCTCTTTTGAGTTCCTCACTCTCGTAGATATCATCCCGGATCTGAACCAGATACATGGCCCCCACCGCGACCAGCAGCATCAACAGGCCGAAGACCCAAACCACCAGCAGCGTAAGGCTCCCTATTCCCTCGGAGGCTTTTTCCTTCGGCACGAAGCCCGCAATCAGATAGTTCGTTCCCGGGATTTCCGCCTCAAGCAGCAGCATATCTCCCCGGGTCGTATGGAAGGCGCGAGCCGCCGCCATGGAGGTTTCCATATCCCGATGCATGGAATGGAAGAACTCCCTGAGCTCGCTGCTCTGCATGAAGTCCATATCTTCCTCATCAATCTGCGCAAAGGGAATTATAACATCCCCTTTCCGTGTGACGATACACATCCTGCCGATATCGTCATAGCAGCTGATAGAAAACCTCTCCCTGAGGGTTTCGGGGGGGTAGAGCCGATAGAGGACATATTTGATATTCTTGCCATGGAACACAGGGCAGGTGAACAAGATCCCCCGATCCTGCACAAAGGTGATGGCCTTTTCCCCTCGCACGGAAGTCTGTATGCCATCGTAAGTATAAAGGGACAGGCTGTCCCCAAAAACTGCCCGCCCGTCAATGGCCAGCAGCCCCTGCTTCAGGCCTGCTTCATTGAAAACCAGCGGCATGAGCCTCTCCATTTCTTCCGGATTGGCTTCAATCTTGGAAGCGATATAGCCGAGATTTTCCAGCTCCGCTCCCAGCTTTTCCGCAGCTTGTATTGCCAGCGTCTCCGCCTGCCGCTTCGTCTGATTCTCTGTATAATGAATCAGGAGCTCGCTCATCCGCTGCTGGAACAGCACCCCCACCACCAGCATTATCGCAGCAAAAAAGAGGGTGGCCAAGAGATTGCTTCCCTTCCCCTTAAAAGAGAATATGCTATTCATAAATCTCTACTCCCTCAACAAACCAATCCATACCGGTAAACAGCTCGCGGTCACTGATTCTTTCGCCCTCCCTGCAGCGGAGGTTTCCCTTGTTGTCGCGGATTACGCCGGAAAACACATCCCAGTTCGTCATGATGCGCTTCTCTTCCCGCTTCACCAGCGCGATGGTCCAGGGCTGCACGAGGGGAGACAGGGGATACAGCTTGACGCCGCCCTCTGCTATGTCCAGCCAGTAATTGCGGGACGTATTCGTCCTCCCGCTCAGATAGTCCCCCAGCACTCTCCTGTATACCATAGTCCAGTCATACAGCGCCGCCGTCAGGAACCGCTCGGAGTACTGTTCATATACACTGTCATAGCCAGTGCTTAAAAGACCCAGGTCCTCCGCTTCCCGCACAGCATGGGGCATATCCTCATGATAGGTGATGACATCTGCGCCCCTGCTGGCCAGGAGGGCGACACTTGCCCGCTCCTCTTCTTCATTATCCCAGCTATTGACGAAACGGACAATGAGCCGCGCCTTCGGGTTGGCAACGCGCATTCCCAAAGCGTAAGCATTGATGCTGCGATTGGCCTGAGCATTCGGCGTCGCAGTCACATAGCCCAGCACCCCCGTCCGGCTCTCGCTGCCTGCTACAATGCCCGCCAGATATCGCGCCTGATAAAGACGGGAAAAATAGGTAGTGCAGTTTTTCTCCTTGCCTTTGCCGGAAATGGAAAAAAAAGCAATATGCGGGTGCTGCTTGGCAATCCTGTCCACATATTGGCCATATCCGAAGCTAGTCAGATAGATGGCATTGACGCCTTCGCCGATCAGTTCCTCGACAGCATTATCCAGTGCCCTCTCATCCTCCGGCACATGCTCCCGCACCCGGAGGACGCACCCGTATCCGTCACAAGCGCTCGACAGGCCATCGTAGTGGCTCTCATTCCAGCCCCGATCCGCTTTCCCTCCGATCAGGACGAGACCAACCACAGGCTGCTTTTCTGTTTCGGGAAGCTTGAAGCTCCTTATCACGACCACAATCGCAAAAATGCAAAATAGTACGAGCAGAAGCGGAAGTTTGCGTCTCAGCCATTCCTTACTCTTCAACCGTCACACCCTCCACACACCCTCCACACACCAATCAAATCCGTTCAGCATTTCGCTGTCCGACATGGATTCCCCTGCTTCCACGCGGAGATTTCCCATATTGTCCGTAATCGGCCCATAAAAAACATCGAATGTCCGGCTCCGCATCTTTAAACTGGCCGCCAGCACTTCCTGCTTTGTTTCCGGCTTCACATTTCTGGTGAAATCCGAAAGGGAGACAATGCCGTCCTCCAGGTTCATCCACTCATGGCTGCCATGGAATTTTCCCTGCAGGCAACTCAAGATTTCTTTGCGGTAGCATACATTCCATTTCCAGATGCAGGCAGTCAGATAGGTCTTGGGAAATTCATCGCCGTTGTCCAGATTGTAGCCGATGGACCACACGCCCCGCTTCTCCGCCTCCCGATGGGGGTGAATGGAGTCCGTATGCAGGGCCATGGTGTCGATGTCGGGATGGCTGTCCATCAGATTGTTGAAGGCTTCTCCGGCCGCGCTGTCCTCCGTCCAGGAATTGCAGTAGCGCACATAGACCTGAGCATCCGGGCGGATGCTTCGCACGCCCAAAGTAAAGGCATTGATGCCCCGGATTACTTCCGGGATGGGGAAGGCCGCCACATAGCCGATGGCTCCCGTCTCCGTCCGCATCCCTGCCACGATGCCTGAAAGATACCGTGCCTGATACATCCTGCCGAAGAAGGAAGACAGGTTGCTGCTGTGTCCTGTGCCCGTAGCGTGAAGGAAATACACATCGGGGTACTTCTCCGCAGCCTTTTGCATGGATTCGCCGAAGCCAAAGGACACCCCCACGATGATCTCGCAGCCCCTGTCACGGATGAGGCTTTCGATATCCTTGTAGCAGTCGGCGGATACGTTCTCCCGGCAGACGATTTCCAGATTCAGCTCGTCCTGCAATGATTCCAACGCCTCATAGTGTGTTTGGCTGAAACTGCGGTCTGAGCGGGAACCGTTCAGAAGCAGTCCGACCTTGGTGGTCTTATTAGCCAAATCCACGCTCTGCCAGTCATCTCTTATAAGCAGGATTCCCGCGATGACCGCCATGAGAACCAGAATTGTCAAAATGAGGATTCTCCGCACAAAGCTCCTCCTTCCCAGAAGTCGGCAGATAGCGCAGGAAGATCCCCGCCACCTGTCCTCTTCACTGCACATAATCCATCACTAGAAAAAAGCGTTCAGACTAGTGTGGCATTTGATTGAAAATCACAATTTATTCTCATTTGTTATTACCCACCATAACTATCACTAATGTAAATATTATATCTCATATCCGTCCCGTTTTCCAGTTTTTGTTATTGCTCTAGGGCGTGTTGATTAAATGAACTTGGCTCAGATTTGCGGGGATTGGCTGTCCATTGCAAGGCGACAAACCGCAGGCATAGCGGTGCTATGTCGAGGATTTGTCAACGACGCAGGGACAGTCTAGACCCGTGAAGATGGGCTGAGTGAATTAATCAACACGCCCTAACTTCCTGCAGAAAATACCTAAAATATGGAAACAGGCAGGATAAAACAGCCGTAAAGTTGAATACCTATCCCAAGCATAGTACGAATCGAGGTTATAGACATGGGACATAGTCTTATCATCAAACTCTGGCAAGCTTTCGTGATTCTCGCCGCCTTCGGGGCAGGCTACTGGCAATGGCTCCAGCAGGTGCCCCTAGTGACCATGCTGGCCACGGGGCTGTCGGTGCTCCTGGCAGGGCTGCCCCTGCCCCTCATCGCCTCCCGCCCCCTGGTCATGTACCGCATCGGCTGCCGGGCGGAGGAGCTGGGCATCAAAGTACACAAGAAGGGCATTCTCTCTGAGCTGGCCTCTGCTTCCACCCTGGTCCTCGCCCACAGCAGGTTCATCACCAGCGGCGAGCCCTTCATCGCCGAACTCAGGCCAGAGGGCGTCACTCAAAGCGCTCTGCTCTCCATGGCAGCCAGCGTGGAAGCTGGCTCCAATCACCCCTTTGCCAGGCTCATCTGCCGGACAGCTGCCGACAGGCGGCTGCGGCTCCAGCCCGCTATAAATTTCAACGAATACCCCGGTCAGGGAGTGGAAGCCATCATCAGCAGGATACCTGTGCGGGTAGGCACCGCTGCCTGGCTCAAGGAGGAAGGCGCAGACATCAGCGCAGAGACCCTGACCAAGGCTGACCAGCTGTCCCTCAAGGGCATGATTCCCCTCTTCGTCAGTTCTGGCAAGTATTCCAAGGGGCTGATCGTCATCCACAGGGAAATCACCTTCGACACCATCTCCGCCCTGCACAGGCTGCAGAAGCTGAAACTCAAGCTCATGCTGCTGACGGGAGGCAACAAGCGCCTGGCCAGCTACATCAAGAAGCAGACGAATATCAACGAAGTACGCTTCGAGCTTTTCCCTGAGCAGAAGGCGCGGGAGCTGCATCTCATGCGCACCCGCAAGGCTGTCATTGCCCTGCTGGGGGATATGGAGCTTGACCGAGAAGCCATGGAGGCGGCAGATGTGCGCATCGACTGGCTGCCTCCTCCCGAAGAGAATAAGCAGGCCGAAAGTGCAGGTGAGAATCCTGAAGCCATAGAAACGGAGGAAGCAGTAGGACCTGACCCGGATTTCCCCGAGGACCCGCCCCAGGCAGATACGGCCGCAAAACCTGAGACCACCAAGAGCACCAAAGCTCATATCAGTGTCCCCCATGGTGATTTCCTGGCTCTGGCCAGGCTCAGGAAGCGGGCATCGGTAGGCATGCAGATAGCTGCCCAGCAGAGGATGATTGCCATCTTCCTCTGTCTCCTGCTCATGGTGCCTGCCGCCAATGTCCTCACCCCCTTCGGGGTACCTTTCCTTGACCCCATTCTGGCTATACTGGCCAACCTTCTCGTAACAGTTTTCATTCTGTTGCTTTCCTTCAGGGCATGATTTTTTGCCTTCCTCCAAAGGGTAAGGCTTTTGGTTTCATATTCAGACATCATAAGGAGGGTTGTTTATGGAAGCCTTGCTGCTATCCAGATGGCAGTTTGCCATCACCACGGTGTATCACTTTCTCTTTGTCCCCATTACCCTGGGGCTTTCCATCTTCACGGCACTTCTGGAAACCTGCTATGTGCGCACCCGGCACCCGGAATGGAAGCCTGTGTGCAAGAAGCTGACGAAATTCTTTGGCACGATTTTCCTCATCAACTTCGCTATGGGAGTGGTGACAGGCATCGTGCAGGAATTCCACTTCGGCATGAACTGGTCCGAATACTCCCGCTTCATGGGAGATATCTTCGGCGCACCTCTGGCCCTGGAGGCCCTCACTGCCTTCTTCCTGGAGTCCACCTTCCTGGGCATCTGGATGTTTGGCTGGGACAAGTTGTCCGAAAAGGCTCACTGCGCCTGCATCTGGCTGGTAGCCTTCGGCAGCAACCTCTCCGCCTTCTGGATCTTGGTGGCCAACTCCTTCATGCAGCATCCGGTGGGCTATGCGGTGAATAATGGCCGGGCTGAGATGACGGACTTTTTCGCCCTGGTGACCAACCCTTACGTGATAGGCGAATACTCCCACACCCTTTTTGCAGGCCTTGCCACTGGCGGCTTTGTGGTGCTGGCAGTATCTGCCTGGAAGTTTGTTCACGATGACGGTTCCCGTGAGGCTTTCCGCCAGACCCTGAAGGCCGGTGCCGTCTACATGCTCATCGGCACCCTGGGGGTCATGGGCACGGGCCATATGCATGCCCAATACCTGCGTGAAGGCAATCCCATGAAGCTTTCCTCCATGGAAGCCCTCTGGGAAACAGAGAATCCCGCCCCCTTCGCCATCGTGGCAGATATCAATCAAGATGCGGGCAGGAATGACTTTGAGATTACCATCCCCGCCCTGTTCTCCTTCATGCTTTACAATGCTCCCGAAGGGGAAGTCAAAGGCATCAACGACCTGCAGAAGGAAGCCGCTGCCAAGTACGGCCCTGGTGATTACCGTCCCGATGTGACGGGCCTTTTCTGGAGTTTCCGCATCATGGTGGGAGCAGGCGGACTGATGGCGGCTGTTGCAGGCCTAGTGGCCTTCCTCACCTTTACCGGACGCCTGGAAAAATTCGGCTTGGTCCTAAAATTCCTGCCCTGGCTTTTGCCCCTCCCCTTTGTGGCCAATTCCGTGGGCTGGTACATTGCCGAAGGCGGCCGCCAGCCCTGGATTGTGGTTGGACTGCAGAAGACCGCCGAGGCGGTTTCTCCTAATATCACTGGCGGAGAAGTATGGCTTACCATGATTGGCTTCACCGTGATCTATCTCCTGCTGGCCATAGCTGCCCTCTACGCAGCCCTGCGTTTTATCCGCAGAACGAAAGTCACACAAGCAGAAGGGAGGAATGGATGATGGAACTCAATGTCTTATGGTTCGTGCTGATTACAGTGCTTTTCACCGGCTTCTTCTTCCTGGAAGGCTTTGACTACGGCGTAGGCGGGCTGCTTCCCTTTATGGGCCGCACCGATGAGGAGCGGGGCATGATCATCCGCACCATCGGCCCTGTCTGGGATGGCAACGAAGTCTGGATGATTACCGCCGGCGGCGCTCTCTTTGCCGCCTTCCCCCATGTTTATTCCACCATGTTCGCCACCTTCTACCTGGCCCTGTTCCTGATGCTGGCAGCTCTTATCCTCCGGGGCGTGGCCTTCGAATTGCGGGGCAAGGCAGACTGCCTTTGCTGGCGGCGCTTCTGGGAAGGCTGCATCGCCTTTGGCAGCCTTGTGCCCGCCTTCCTCTGGGGGGTGGCGGTCACCAACCTCATTGCCGGGCTGCCCATCAATGAGAACATGCACTATCTGGGCAGTTTCTGGAATCTGCTTTCTGTCTACACCATCGTGGGAGGACTTACCTTCCTGACGGTTTTCCTCTTCCACGGTGCTGCCTTCCTCACCCAGCGGCTGGGTGACTACGGGCTGGTGCTGCGGGCCAAAGAATACGCCCTCAAGACCGGTGCCGCCGCCATTTTCTGCTTCGTGCTCTGCTTCGTGCTCACCGCCACGAAGACCGACCTTTTCCACAGCTTACCCGCTGCCTTGCTGTTGGTGCTGACGGGGGTATTCTTCATCGCCGGTTACCTTGCCATGAATCAGGGCAAGTTCAAAGGCAGCTTCATCCTGTCCTCTCTTGCCATCGTGGCTGTGTCTTGCTCCTTCTTCACGGGGCTGTTCCCCCGGCTCATGGTGTCCTCCCTCAATCCGGCCTTCAGCCTCACCATTGACAATGCCTGCT
>JAGBLH010000053.1 GCA_017635515.1 Selenomonas sp. | reverse complement strand
CCCTTCATCCACTTAATTCGATTCTTCATGGAATGCAAACGGCTGTTACGCACATCGCCTGATAACAGCTTCTGCTTACCACCCTTCAAGAGATAAAGCTCCTCACTTGATGTCATCAACCACACCCCATTTTTTACTCGCCCCAGCCTTATCGGCTTATTCATAAAAAAATGCGACTCACCAATCAGAGTCTTTTGCGGTGAATACAGCTTACCTAAAAACTTATCCTGCCAATAAGATTGTGCGTCTATATTCTCCGGCACCGCCTTAGTACCTTCGATGTAATATCCGTCCGGGAGTGGCAATGTAAAAATGCCTGCATAAATCCGGTATCTGGAACGCTCGATATGGATTTCATTATCCTCATCAACCTCCCTTATCGTCATTGCCCACAACGGCTGAATGCTCTTGGGAGTCACCATCACCCACAGATATGAATCGAAGTCAACAAAGAAGCCCCAGTCAGCTTCTCCATCCCCCCGGTAATTTATAGCATCAATGTGAAATCCTTTAGCATAACAGTCCAGAATATAGCAATAGGAATCTTCTGATTCATACCAACCGTTGACTAAAGTACAAGAGTTCAAATATACCCTGTTTATTACATCATCTACGCCTGAAAGAGGCGTTTCAATGACGGTTGCCTCCTCGTAAGCGTAATCATAACAAAAGTTGCTGTAATCACTCAGGTCTATCGAATATCCCATTTGCCCATTTATGATAACGCCAGGCTGACCGATCTGGTCTTCAAAGATATCGCCATCGCCAATGTCGTGATACCTATATTCGCCCCCTTGCAATATGTATTGATTACCCTGCTCGTCTAAATGCAAATCCAAAATCTTGCCATCGGCAAATGCAAATGCGCTCCCCCGGCTGGCCATCAGCATATGTTGCTGTCCGTTCGCATACTTTGTTATCTTTCCCTTATGGTAAACCGCTCTTGTGCCGTCCCACATTAGAAGCGGTACATAGGACTCACTAGGGCTGATAATAGGAGCATTCCCCCCAGCCTCAAAACTGTTACCATAGACACATCTGCCGTCTGTCCAGACAACATCACCGGGATGAAATGATTTGTTGCCTATTGCTGTCAGCCACCTACCATTGGTGCAAATGCGGCTGCCGCTCACCGCTGTTACTATTGCCCTCTGCATTTCATCACGCTCCTACGATAACAGCGCGACCAGTTTTCGTCAGCTGCACCCAAACGGCACTCCCCGTTTCCGTATGACATTCCACTGCCACCGTAAAGGGATAGGCCCGGTTACCGATGCACACTTTATCTCCTTGGATAATGCCCCTCTGCGCCTGCCCCATGCCTTTATGGGAATTGGCCACTCTTCTGACTGCTCTTGCCAGACCATCTACCCCGTTCATCCGTACCACCTCACCAGTCTAATGCTCTGCCGCAGACTTCTGGTTGTGAGCTTCACCTGATTGCTCACCAGAAAATACTCCTTATCGTCCAGCCTGATGCGTTCCGTAAAATCCAGAATATGCCGTATCGTTGCATGCCCTTTTATCACCGGGCTTACGATATCCAGACTGACTTCTTCCTGCCGCTTACGGTTCAGCCACTCAATCTCATGGGTAAGCTCCCGTAGGAAATCATCTCCTGTCACGGGAAATTCCGTATCGAAAAGCGCCTGTCCCTTGAATTTGTCATCTTCGTCATCATCAAAATCATAGTCGCTCCCCAGACTCCGGTTCCACTCGTTGATGGTAAACTGACTGGATTTGCCTCCGGGCTTGCCCTGCGAGATGGAACTTCCCTGAAACTCTCCATCTTCATACACCGTGGTGGAATACCAGCCGTAGCCGATTGGCGCATGGTAGGTTATCCTCGTGGAGAAATTCTCGTTGAGCCAGTCCGTCCAATCGTTGCGGTCATGGGACGTTTCACCCTCTTTTTGTGTTGCGTCCGTGGTTTTCTCCGTTTCTTTGAAAAGGTAAATGTCATTAGCCGTCTTGGCGTATGTATATGTGGTCTGCACCGTAGAGCCGTCCGGGTTATGCGTCCGCTTTTCCGTAAGGTACTGATCATCATAGGAATATTCTGTAATGCTGCCATTTGTTTCTTCCTCCGTAAGTAGTCCGTTAAGATAGTGACGGGTAATTCCCTCAATGCCGATGGTGCCAGTGAAGGGCTGCGGCTCATAATCCTTATCGCTCCTTGCTCTGTCCCAGCTTTCCGTGGTGGCGCTGTCCCAAACCGAACGGATGAGTTTGCGGTTAATGGTCGGCATCGTGTGTGGCCATGCTGTAATGTCTGTCACCTGATCCTCATGGCCACGCTGAATAATATGCAGCATTCCGCCACGAATGAACACATTAATCTGTCTTTGTGGTAATCTGCTCGTCCATGAAAAGAGTGATGAGATGAAGTCCTGATAGGTCATGCCCGACAAACTGTAATCCTGCGAGGGAGTGAAATCTTCAATCCGTAAATCCAGTGACAGTCCCAAGGCATCAGCGATTTTGCGGGTATAGTAGGAGCAGTCAGCCTCCACTACCTCAATATTGATGGGCATATAGAGCAGACGGTCTAAGGGGTACATCCCTTTTACTGTCTGCAAGATGCCCTGCTGACTGGTTTCCTCCACCTGAAAATCGCAGTCGAAGTCCAATAATTTGCCTTGCACAGCCGCTTCAATATCTAACGGACTGGCCGTCACCATTTGGAAGGTATCGGCAAGCGTCCGTTCGTTGATAGCAAGCGTTATCGACTGGATGCCGGAAATATTCTGTTGCGGAATATCGTCTGTGCCATCGCCACCAGTACCCTTATTGGCATCTATGGCAAAATGGTACGGCAAGATTGAAACTGCATCTCCATGGGCAACTTCCCATTTGGACAAATCGCGCTCGGTCATGGCTTCTGCTTTAGATATGAAAGCAACCTGCCTTGCTGTATCTGCGGTTGCTGCCTGTAGCGGCGAATTTACGGTGCGCTCAGTCATGGCCATGGCCGTTTCAGACTTTACCACCTGTCTTACGAAGTTTAGCGTGGCGGACTCATCTTTGGAAATGTACCGGTATGCCTTTGCCCTGGCTGATTGCGATGCCTGCAAATATCGTACTGCATCCGCCGCCAGAGAATTCTCCCTTGCCAGAATCCTAACAGCCCCCACCACAGGCTTCTCATCAGCATAGATTTCACGAAGCGTATTGGCACTTGCTCCCTGCAGAAGAGAAGTGACCTGCCGACAGGTATCTGCCATCACCTCATTGGTACGCACCATCTCTCTCGATGAATCCGCTACGCCATGAACCGATACACCAAGGCAGCGGCACATTTCAGCATCGACCGTTTCATAGCTGCATTCCCAGCGCATTGTGTCTGCCATGACACAATTATTTCTGATGACATTTCGCTTGCCGTCAGCCTGTGCTTTATCCTCAGCAGCCAGTTTCCTTTCCGTATCTGCTGTGGCAGTAACTATGTGTTCTGGCTGTATAATACCGACAAGTATTTTCTGTGGCTTAAACGCTATGCTGCCTGCAATTATGGCTGTGGCAACAGGATGCAAACCTTTTATTTCAATGCTCATGATGACCTGTACCCCAGCTTTTTCCCTGCCATATCTGTCAACGTAATATTCTCTGCCGGCAACCCCAAAATGACCTGGCCGTCAGTTGTAGGCAGTGACATGCTGCCAATATTCTGCTCCGTGCCATCTTCTGCTTGCAGATATTCTTCGAGTCTGGTCAGCAAATCACCATTCCTATATGCCTTTTCTGCCTGAAAGCCGATACCCGTAACCAGTGAATCCTCACCATATTTCTTTATAAGCGTTTCCGCATCCAGAACATACTGCAAAATCTGCCCTGCCTTGTTTGACGAGTATCCGCCGTCCTCCTGTTCTGCCATGGTCACATCTGCCAGCGTTACAGGAAGTTCGATAACGTGTTCACGGATATCTATCGGCTCGTCAGATATAATCAAATTCGACCAGTGCCCCTTACCTTCGTCTGAAAAGATAACCAAATCTATGTCTTTGTTAGTCCAACTTCTATCAAGGACGCAAGTGCCATTGACAAAGGCTTCGATTTTTTCTCCATCAAAGTGAAGCAGGATTTCGTTGAGAGCGTTGTCTTTTACTTCAGCCTCCCTGACTACATTGCAGCCTATGTTCCAAGCGCTGTTAGCATACCCGGCCTTCCATTTGTCAGAATCACGTTTGTTGAAAACCACCCCTGAAAAATACCCTGTCCCTGCACCGATATAGCAGCTCGTGTAGGTGCTTGAAGTACTGTAAAGCCAAAGCGAAGCTTTGATGTACAGTTCCTTCTCCAGATTCAGACGGTAAACGCATGTCTTTTCCTTCGTTACATAAAAAGAAGCCTTGGCATAAGGATTGCCCGTTTCTTCCTGTACAGCCAGTGCAGTATTCCTCTCCAACCAGGATACATAGCCCGGATTCATGTATCTCATCAGTCTCCCCCCTTATGCCACCACAACCTTCCCCACAGCCTCGATGCTGACGCTGGTATCCTTCTGTGGAGGCTCATCCTCCGAACTCATGCCCTTTGCCCAGAAGATAACATTGTCATCCGCTACATCCGCAAGGACGATTTTATCCTGCCAGATTGCACCATCTAAAGCCGCTTTACTATCGACAAAATCACCGTCTTTTGCCAATTTCCACTTGGCTGAACTCGTGCCTTTCAGGCTGACCGTCACCCCACCATCAATCTTATAGCCATCATCACAGCGAACAGCACATTTCACCGCCGCCGATTCTGCCTTGCTGGCATCAAGGGTAACGGATATTGGAATGAGTCCCGTACCGCTTGAAGCTTCCGTACCATCTGTCTTTCCTGCCGTGGGATTGTTCGTATAGATATGCAACTGATTTGCCATTTGTTAAACCCTCCAAAATTCCAGATTCACTTTATAACAGCGTGGGAAGTGGTTGACGTAGCTGTAGCCCTTCACCACCACACGCATCTTCGTATGGATAATGCCTGCCTCGTCCTTGACGCTTACAGGGGTGCGGTCATTCCATAACTTCTTTATTTCTTGCCAATCTGGCAACAGAAAGTTCGCTGTACAGCTGTACTTGTCACCGCTCTCCAAATGACCGAAGTCCTGCACTACCGTGCCACCGAGGACTTCCATTGTCTGTTGGCGATCATCCGGCAGGACTTTCCAGCCCTCCACAGATAACGAGCGATGTCCGTCAATCTCAATATGCAAGTTCACCACTCCCCAATGCCTGCTCCACGGCAGGCGTTATTCTATCTGCCACCTGGTCGGCAAGTCGGCTCATGCTCTCGCTGTCCTCGGTAACGGCAGTATCAATGTTCACCGAAACATTTACAGTTGGCGCGTGGTTGATGGTTTGATTTCCTTCCCCCATGGTTTGAGACTGATTGAGCCGTTCCATTGCCCCTGCCATATTGTCGCTGATGGCACCTGCCAGCCGGTCCGCACTTTCAGCGGTTATGCTGATACCATCAAGCATTGCCAGTTGTTCTGGTGTTCCCTGAAAGCTGGCGCGAATTTGTGCCAAAGTGTCTGCCATATCCTGCCGTCCTACATCCTGCTCCCAGTGAGGATTGACAGCAAACTGTGGCAGAAGATTATCTGCTGCTTCTTTTCTTGCCGCCTGAAATTTTTCCAGTTCTGTCGGTGTAAAACGTAAATCTTCTGCGGTCAGCCCGGCTTCTTCACGAAGTTTCTTTAACAGCCCAATCTTGCCACCTTGCCGAAATGCCTCAAGTTCTTCCTTCTGTGAGCGCAGGGTTTCCAGAGCGGCATCACGTCTGACATCGGCTTTGGCTTTTTCTGCCCAACGAGTAGCTTTAACCTCGTCTACACCTTTTTGCTGCCAGGCCTTTTTCTCCCGTTCGATTTCATCCAGCCTGTTGCGGAGACTGTCCTGCCAGATGGAATCTATACGGGAAGCCACCTCATTTTCAAACTGCTGACGGACT
>JAGBLH010000052.1 GCA_017635515.1 Selenomonas sp. | reverse complement strand
TCCTAAAGACGTATAATCTTTCTGTGAATTTGGTTTTAGCATACCTAAATTCTACACCTAATCCCGGGGTTTGAATATCCCGGGATTATCTTTTTGCATAAAAATGAGGCTGCTGCACGTTTCATTACGTGCAACAGCCCCTTTGGGTTTTCTTTATTTCCTTACTGCTTGCTCAGCCATTCAGCAATGGCCTTATAGTTGAAATACAATTTGTCCGCCTGCTCCCCGAAAGGATAGTCTACCTTCACCGCGTGTTCATCGCTGATGAATTTGCCATCGGTCATGCGGCCGAACTTTTTCCAGCCTGACATCCTGGCCACGTGGCCGTAGGCATTCAGGAAGGGCGCCACGACGCAGTCGCCGCCACCGGGCTGCTCGCCGATGATCTTGGCCAGGCCGTCCACCTGGGCGAAGAAGGGCAGGGCGTTGCCGCAGGAATAGGAGTAGCCGCTGGTCAGGATGTAGAAATCATACTGGCCCCCGAAGCCGTCACGGGCATCGAACTTGCCATCCAGATTCGTGTCCACATGGTACCACTCTGAGCAGTAATTCTGGTTCAAGGTGTGATAATAGGTCAGGTTCACTTCCCCATCAGGCGACAGGAAGCCCAGCGCAGCCGTCAGGGCACCCACTATGCCGCCGCCATTGTTGGACACATCGATAACCACCTTTTTCACCTGCGGTGCCTTCTTGATCTTGGCGAAGGCATCATAGAACAGGCCGAAGGTGCTGGCATCGTATACTCTCGCACTGGGCAGGCGGTAGTAATAGGCTGCCTCCCCGAAGCTCTCTGCGAAGGACTCGAAGTAAATGAAGGCCGTATCGCCGATGATATCCACCCTGGAGGAGCCGAAGCCCGCCGGCTTCAAGGATTCCATGCGCTTCTTCACCGTGAACAGGCGGTTCGTATCCAGGCTCTGCATCCTCTCCTCATTCGTGTCCAGCTTGAAATTCTCATCCTTCGTACCTCTGAGCTTCATATAAGCCTGGGCCTGTTCCAGCCAATGCTTGAAAGGCTGGCCGCTGTCATCACGGAAAATATAGGTCAAAAGGAGCTTATCCAGCTTCAGCTCCTTGCAGGCTGCTTCATACTGCCCATAGGTGCCCGTTTCCCCCTCCAGGAATTTCACGCCCATATCCGCCACCTTGTAAGTGAGCTTCTGCAAGGCCTTCATGGTGGGCTCGATGCCGCCATAAGCGGTGACGACCTTGGCGGTATTGATATAGGAGCCGGTATCGAAGACGCTGTGACCCAGCAGCACCATGTCATGGGCGCTGTCAAAGAGCTTGTAGACCACATCCGTAAAGGCATCGGAATTTTTCTGGGCATCCGTGGACAGGAGCCCTTCCTTCAGCCCGTTCTCCTCAAAGTACTTGTCAAAGCTCTCGATGCCCTTTTCCTTCTTATGCCCATAATATAGGTCAAATAGCAGGCAGGTGGTCCCATAGGCATAGCGGGCATAGGCAGGAGGAATCTCCTTCTCCTTGGAGAACTTCCCGGAATAATAAGCTGTGGCATAGGGATTCAGCTTGATATTGGGATTCAGGCTATGGCCGTAAATGTGGCCAATGGGCTGGGATATATCGTAAAAGTGGTCCCCATTGAAGGAAAAAGCATTGGCCATGCAGGACATGCCAAAGACATTCTGCAGCACCGCAAAGGGCAGCAGCATCTGCCCTTCGTAGGGAACCATGGCCAGGCCGTAGGAGGAAAGGTCGATCTCAAAGCCAATATCCTCAGTCTCGCTGGAAGGATGCTTCCTGGAAACGTCCTGGGCATTGAATTCCACCGGCTGCAGGATGCCATTGGGCAGGGCCTTCTCCCCGTAGGAGCCAAAGAAAGCATCCCAGCTCTCACAGCTGATGATTCCCTTGGCCGCATCGAGCTTGGCGGTGACGCCATTGCGCGCCACCTTGAGGACATGCCCTCCTTCCTCCATTTCAAAGGACTCTTCACCTTCATACAGCAGGGAGAAGTACTGCTGGGCAGAAACATAGGGCACGCTGTCTTCCCCTGCTACATTGTAGACCCGCATGGTGGCGTATGTATCCAGCCGGCTTTGATACACCCGGGAGTCAAAGGTGCCGATCACCTCTGCAGCCTCGCCGGGGGCCGGGGCCCCGGACAAGAGCAGCCAGCCTGCCAGCAGGCCGCAGAGCAATCTTTTCGTCAGTTTTTTCCTGTGCATCATTCGTTCCCCCAAACTTCGGCCTTCACACCGTCAAAGCGGCAGAGAATTATCCCAGGGAAAATCCACCTGTTTTCAATTTTCTCCCTGCAATTTTCCCTTGGTATCCTGCTCTGCGCTCCTGATGTCTTCCTTCATGTCCTTGGCCAGATTGAGGTCATGGAACTTCTTGTCATCATGCAGGATCAAGGTGAACTTGTCCGTCTGGTCAAGATATGCCGTGGCGTTTTGCAGAGAAAGCTCCAGGATATGTCCGCCCTTCTTTTTGTCAGCCGAAAGGAAATGGAAATGCCAGCCGACAGAGTTGAGTTCTC
>JAGBLH010000051.1 GCA_017635515.1 Selenomonas sp. | reverse complement strand
GAATGATGTATCTGCACGCCGGGGAACCACTCGAAGGTGGAAGTGGCGATATAGTAGTCGTCACCGGCCCGGACGATGCTGGGGTCGGGGTTGAAGCCTTTGAGGATGGGGTTCTGGATTTTCATATTTATCTCTCCAATCTTCTTAAAGAGTGCTGGCAGACAGGGTAGCTTCCCCGGTCTGTTCTTTTGCTTCGTTGTGGCGGCGCTCCAGCTCCGTCACTATTTCGTGGTAGCGCTTGTCGTCAAGTCCGTAGAAGGAAATGTCGATGAGGGCCACAGCCAGGAAGATGATGGGGATGATGGTGGTGGTGATGAGAATGCCCTGCAGAGCCTCCGGGGTCTGGACCTGGTTGGCTACATAGCCAAAGCGGGCCAGCATGAAGCCGGGGACAATGCCGCCCAGAGCCAGGCCGAACTTGAAGAAGAAGCCGATGATGGCATAGATCATGCCGCTGAGGCGCTTGCCGGTCTTGTACTCGCCATACTCGATGGTTTCAGGAATGAGGGCCCACATGAAGCCACCGGCCACGATGATGCCGCAGGAACCGATGAAGCGGGCGATGAGCACCAGGGTGATGTTCTCAGCGGGAACCACATAGGTGATAGCGCAGCCGATGATGCCCAGTACCAGAGAGATTTTCAGCAGGTTGATCTTGCCTACCATTTTGTTGAAGGTGGGCACCAGGGGGAGCAGGAAGAAAGCGGGGATGGTGCCGATGAGACCGTACCACTGGATGAGGTCGGGGCGGTCGCAGTTGTAGGTGACGAAATAGGTGCCGATGGAGTTCATGACGGCCATCATGCCGAAGAGGATAATGAAGAACAGGCTCAGTACCACCAGGGGACGATTGACTTTGAACTGCTTGAACACATCGGTGAAGCTGAGTTTCTCATCATTGGAGGGGTCGATCTGGACGCGTTCTTTGGTCTGGGAGAAGCAGTAGAGCAGGAGCAGGGCACCGATGACGCTGTAGAGGCCCATGGTCACCTGCCAGCCGAAACGGGACTCCTCACCAGTGTAGCTGCCGGAAATCATGGTGACGAAAACAGGGATGCCGAAGGAAACGATGAGGCCGCCCAGGTTGGCGCAGAGCATGCGGATAGAGGTCATGCTGACCACTTCCTTGTTGTCACGGGTCATGGCAGCAGTCAGGGCACCGTAGGGGATGTTGATGGTGGTATACACCAGGGACAGGCCGATGTAGGTGGCATAGGCGTAGATGATGCTGGCACCTTCAGAAAGGGAGGGGGTGCTGAAGCAGAGGATGCCCAGCACGGCAAAGGGGAAGGCTCCGTAGAGGAGGTAGGGGCGGAACTTGCCGTATTTGAAGGTATGTTTATCCACAAACGTACCTACAATAGGATCTACGATGGCATCCATGACTCGCACGATGAGGAACATGGTGGCCACCACTTCCGCCGGCAGGCCAAAGACGTTGGTATAGAAGAACAGGAGATAGGTGCAGACCGTAGTGTAGATGAGGTTGCAGGCCAAATCGCCCATGGCATAGCCCGTCTTTTCCCTCATACTTAATTTATAATTTTTCAAGGCTTCCATTTTGCTAAACTCCTTTCAATAGCACAGGTAATCTCGGCCCCCAAGGATGGGGGCCTGCGGCCGTTGAATTTAGGACAAATTCAAGGCCGCGCAAACATGCCACTGGCATGTTTGCTCTTTTGGTTCGTTTTCTTTGCGCCAAAAAAAATGAACAGTCGAAACCTTACAAAGAGAGGTTTTTTCCTTTTAAGCCAACCCAGGCACCTTCGTCACCCAGCCCGCTTTCCTCATGGGCAATCAGCCACTTATTCACCGCAAAGAGCAATCTGTCCTCGCCCTGCGCCTTGGTGGTGTCTACCTTCAATTCCTCATTGGTATGCCGGGGCAGCACCACGCCGCAGCGGAATTCCTTGCCATCCACCCCGCAGGGGGCGAAATGCAAAGTAGTGGCATAAAGCTCCACCGCCGTTCCTGCAGGCACCAAGAAGCACTCGACCTTCTCCGTATCGTAAGTGAAGTCCTGCTGGTCGATATCCTGCTGCCTGCCCACCATGAGGATGAGGTCGGTAGCCGCAATATCTACCTCAGAGCTGCGATGATACTCCAAGGCATTCAGCTTCTCATTCCAGCCGGAGCAGTGCCCAAACTCCACCGGCATATCCCCGTAAATCCTTTCGCTCATCTCAGCGTAAAGAGGCAGTTCCTCAAACTCCTTGACAGAAGGCTCATAAACAACCTCCCCAGGAGCCGTTTGCGCATGCCCATTGATAGCCGCAGTAAATTCAGCAGTATCAACATCAAGCACCCGCCCATAAACCTGAAACTCTTTATCCGTAACTTTTTTCATAACTATCACCTCAGACACCTCAAACATCCCGAACCCCGGGCCCCCAAGGACGGGGGCCCTGCGGCCGTTGAATTCCGGACGAATTCAAGGCCGCGTTCTCTTTTGGTTCGTTTTCTCTGCGCCAGAGAAAATGAACAGCCGCGCTTAAAATGAGGAGGCCAACGCTTTATAGCAAGGCTCTAAACTCTTATAAAGCATCTTATAAAGTTCATGCTCCTTAGCATAGAAAGCATTAGCATCATCTTCCGGCTGGCAAACCGAACTTGTCCCCACAAACCTCCTGCAGGCCGAGGGCACATCCTCGAATAATCCTGCGGCAACGCCGCCCAGGATGGCAGCTCCCAGGGTGGCGCCGCCACCCTCGCCCCCAACCTTCACGGGGCAGCCGTACATATTGGCCAGCATCTGACGCCACAGGGGACTCTTGCTGCCGCCGCCGCAGGCCATCATATCCTTGACCTCGATCTTCATTTCCCGGAGGATATCCCAGCAATCCAGCAGGGAGAAGCTGACGCCTTCCATGACAGACCGCAGCATATCCGCTTTGGTGTGCATGGCGGAAAGGCCGAAGAACACGCCCCGGCAATCGGGATTGAGGTGCGGGGTGCGTTCGCCCATGAGGTAGGGCAGGTAAATCAGGCGGCGGCTGCCTCTGGGGACGCTGGCGATGGCCTGGTTGATGGCCTCATAGTCCATGTTCTCTGCCATATTCTCCCTGAACCACTTCAGGGAAAGTCCCGCTGCCTGGGTGACGCCCATGACATGCCAGCAGCCCGGCACAGCGCAGCAGAAGGTGTGGACACGGCCCTGGGGGTCGATGCGGGGCTCGCTGGTGTGGGCGAAGACCACGCCGCTGGTGCCGATGGTGGTGAAGGCTTTGCCATCTTCCACGATGCCGGTGCCTACAGCCGCTGCCGCATTGTCTCCCGCACCGCCTGCCACCACGCATTTTTCGGAAAGGCCGGCTCTCTGGGCGAACTCGGTGGAGATATGGCCCGTGATTTCGGGGGATTCATAGACTTTGGGCAGGAGAGCTTCATCTATCTCCAGCTTCTCCAGCACTTCCTTGGACCAGCAGCGATGGGGGACATCCAAGAGCTGCATGCCGCTGGCATCGGAGACCTCCGTGGCGTATTCGCCGGTCATGGCGAAGCGCACATAATCCTTGGGCAGGAGGATGTGGCGGCAGGCGGCGTAATTCTTCGGCTCATGGTTCCGCACCCAGAGGATCTTGGAAGCGGCGAAGCCTGTGAGGGCGGGGTTGGCGGTAATCTCTATGAGCCTTTCCTTGCCCACCTTGGCGGTGATTTCCTCGCATTCTGCCGCGGTGCGCTGGTCGCACCAGATGATGGCGGGGCGGATCACTTCATTATCCTTGTCCAGCATCACCAGGCCGTGCATCTGTCCGGAGAGGCCCAGGCCCACCACATCTTCCTTGTTTACCCGGCTCCGTTCCATTACTTCGCGGATGGTGCTGGCAGCGGCTTCCTCCCAGTCTTTGGGGTTCTGCTCTGCCCAGCCGTTCTGGGGCTGGTACATGGGGTACTCGGCAGAAGCCTCTGCCACGGGACGGCACTCTTCATCAAAGAGCACTGTCTTGGTGGCGGAAGTCCCCACATCTACGCCGATGAGATATTTCATTTCAGGTTCCTCCCTAAGGAACTGTCCATAAACAGTTCCTAAAGATTCTCTTCACAACTTGGCTTTCGCGGGCTTGCGTGCTCAAGAACGCAACTCACTGTAATCAATATAGCACAGGACAAAATAAGAATCAATACTTTTTGTTAAACAATTTTTTATTTTATTTATCCTCGCTAAACACCACTAATAATATAAAACAAGAAAAAGATTTTTGACAGCAAGAAAAAATAAAATAAAACGATTGACAAGCTGGCCTGGGGGTGCTATGCTTTGCATATATCAAGCGTGCATGAGCACGCAGAGGCTGAAAATACCAAGCCATTTATAAATGTATTGCAAAGGAGCGCTTGACCATGAGCAACCTGAAGAACATCCCCACTGTGAAATGCGGCATCATCTCCGTGAGCCGCGACTGCTTCATCATCTCCCTGTCCGAG
>JAGBLH010000050.1 GCA_017635515.1 Selenomonas sp. | reverse complement strand
CTTGTAGTACTGGACTGCATCCAGCTTAAATTGCTTGTCAAAATGGTTTGCCATGGTGAGATTCCTCCTGTCTCTATTATACCCCTATTGGGGCTATGTGAAATTCTCACCTTGACTTGCTCTATTTTTATTCTAACATCAAACCTATCATCGGTTCAATCTAATCTTTGCACCCTATCCCCGTATATGGTTTTCCACTCATCACGCATGGAGACAGGCACCCAGCCATACTTCTCGCAGTTCTTCAGCATCTTTTCTGCCGAGGCTGGCTTGCCAAATTCCCTCTCTGTATCATCGCAGAGCAACGAGAATACTATCGTCTTATAATTAGGATTCGTGGCTGTGTAGTTGTACATGCTGAAATCGCCGCTGGAATTGCCGAATGCCAGAACAGGCTGCTTGCCAATCTCTCTTGCCATGACAGAGACCTTGTTCATATTGATATTCTTGACCTCGAACTCACCCCGCACCACCTTGTCCTCTGGGGCAAATACATACGCCATGCCATCCTGACCCTTCTGGGCAGCTGCAACATAGCGGTAATCAGTCCCAAGGATATTGTCACTGTCCACAGGCAGCACTTCTGCCATGACACGAGTATACTGCCTGTCTGCACCTGACACCAAGAATACTTTGAATCCATTCGCCCGAAGATAGGACAGCACTTCTACCATAGGCAGGAAATACGCCTCACCTATTTTGAGATTATTGAACCCTTTAACAGGCTTCCTCAGATACTTTTCCGTGTAAGCATTATACTCGTCCATAGTCATACCACCAAAGACAGAGGCGTGGGATTCGCAGGTCTTCAGCCTTGTGTCATTGGTCACCTTATGAGCATATATATCCCTTTCCACATCCTTGGCATTGGCTCTATCTCTGGCTGAGGCATTGTATTCTGAATCATACAGTGCCCTGTCCACCATCATGAGGAAGTCAAAGCAGAAGGGAGCTGTTTCACAGGCCAGCGTGCCATCTACATCAAACACAGCAATGCGGTCACGCTGTGGTATGAAATCCGAACTTTTAGTATTTGTCACCTCTTTCACATAGCTGCGTAGCCTGGCTAATGCCTGAGAATCTTTTTGCCAGTATTGGAAGTTGCTCCCCCTGGCATTGACCTGGATACTGGCAATCTCTTCTCTCGTAGCCCCCTGAGCAGTGCCAGCCCATCCGGCTCCGATAGCTGCAGCAACACAAAGAGATGCAATGATTTTGATATGCTTATTCATAAGAACCTCCATTTCTCTCTATTTCATGCTCCATCGTAGGCAAACCGCCGTATATCGCCCAGCTTCCTGTATAGATTCTTGCCGGGACAGGCAGTGTCATTGAGGTCGCGATGCCCCACAATGACTCCCTTCTTCCTTGGATCCAGCCCATACTTCCGGCACAGCCACCTGCATAGCTCCTTCACCAATGCCATCTGCTTCTCGGTAGGCTGGCCAACATCGAAGTTCCCTGCCAGGCATACGCCTACGGAGGTTTGATTATGCTCATATGCATGTCTGCCCACCATTTCCGGCAGTCTGCCTTGCTCTATGGTGCCGTCCTTTCGAATCAGATAATGATAACCTATCCCTGACCAGCCATTGTGCTCCTGATGGTACTTGTGAATGGCTGTAGCCGCAGAGTCCTTGTCTACATCAGGAATGCCCACATGATGTATCACAATGTACTCCGTCGCCTTTCTGTGCTCGTACTCTGTGAACCGCAGGAACCTCTTGTATATCATAGGTTCCCTGCAAGCCTCAGCCTCCGGCCAATTCGCATCCCATGCCATCATCCCCAGGAGGCACAAAACACTCTTTCGCACAAATTCCCGCCGGTTCAAGCTCCCCACCTCCTGCCTATACCATAAATCTATTCTGCGCCTTGACAATACTTTTGCTCACATCAACCATCTTCCCCATCATAGCCGCCTCAGGAACTCCTGATGCACTTCCTTCCTGAGAGCAGGCTGTCTATCCAGTATATCTCGCAGGAACTTCTGCGGCACAAAGACATTAAGCCAGCTGCGTCCCCCCATGGCCCTTAGGCTTCCTGGCGGCGGAATCCACAAGGGATTGGCTCTCTTATGCAGTGCCATGAATTCCTCAAAAGTCAGATCCAATTTTCTCCTGGCAGACTCCTTGCGCTTCTTCTCCTTCATCCGCCATTTAGCTTCCTCCGCGGACTGCTCCCAGCTTGCCAGTGCTGTCTTGTGCCCGTCAGCCCACTGATTCTCGCCATAATAGGCATACCGTCCTTCAGCAAAGGAAAAGAAATCCACATACCTGCTCTTGTCTACCGTCCAGATAATTTCCCGGCTCTGGGGATAGTTGACGGTAATAACAGGCGGTATACCCAGTTCCTCCGTCAGCACTATCCCTCCCCGAATATCTCCGTTGGCATCCGAGTAAGTTACGGCACGACAGACCAAGTAATCCTTTGTATAATTCACTTCCGGCCTCACCGCTATGTATTTGCTTAGGTCAGGCAGCATCACATTCACATGATCGCAGATCATGTTCGTGGAAGCCCCTGCTGGCACATAGGGACGGATATCTGTATATGTCAGATAGTCCAGGTGAGGATTGGCAAAATACCTGCCTCTGATGATGAACGGCTTGTCGAGCCTTGCCAGGGCCAGCAGCGTATTTCTGAAATAATTCCGACCATTCTTGCCCATGGCCTCACCCCCATATCTATTTTATCTCACTTATGTACCTTCGACAAACTACACCCCCATGGTATCCCAAGCCGCCTCAGGAACCTCTTCTGCCGCCAGCAGCCCATAATCACCACGCCTTGACAGCTATTCATCTTCTAGCAACTGCGCCAGTATCCTATCCCTCTGATTAAGAAACAACCATGTTACCTGATAACTCTCTGTCTCCTCATAAGACAATGAACCAATACCATTTTTGCTAAATCCCAAAATCTCTGCATATGGCATCCCCAACAGAATCGGCGAGTGTGTCACAATGAAGAACTGCGCTCCCCTCTTGGCATACATGCAGATCATACGAAGCAGGGCAAGCTGTCTCTGAGGTGACAACGCTGCCTCAGGCTCATCCAGGAAATATAACCCATTCCCCTTGAATTGGCTCTCCGCAATCCTATAGAAACTTTCTCCATGTGATTTCTCGTGAAAATGCTCCGGCCTTCCTCCCGGCCCCCTGCTGTATTCATTTTCCTGTGTAGCCACATTGTAAAAACTCTCCGCCCGTAGAAAATACCCCCACTTAGGCTTCCTGATTCCCCGTACCAAACTTATGCAGCCAAATAGCTCCGAGTGAGAATCATAGGTTGAGAAAGCATAATTCCTTGTCCCACCCTCAGGATTGAATCCTGAGGCCACCGCCAAAGCTTCAAGCAGGGTGGATTTTCCTGTACTATTTTCCCCAGCTAGGAGCGTTATAGGCATGTGGAAATCCAGCTCTGAAATCTGAGCGATAGCCGGAATATCCCTGAGGTAGCTGTCTTTCTCTATCTCGTCCCATCTTATTCTGGCTTTTGCTATATACAGAGGTATCTCCATTTCAATCGTCACCCCCGCGCCGTTCCGTACATACATCATCCAGCCAGCCCTCATCATATGAGGGAGCATCCCCCTTGTAGGGTACTGGCCTGGGCTTGCCCATCTTATACAGCTTACAGTTCTTAGGTCCATAGCAGAAGCTCTCAAAACGGAACTTCTGCTGTACGCCCCAGTCATATTCAATGGCTACATTCGCCATACAGGCCCACTTGCATTTGAAGCACTTACTTCTGTATGTTCTGCCATCCAGCATACGGCAGCCACGCCAGTCATATACATCAAGCCCCGGCACCTCTCCTGTCCAGGGGGAGTCTGTCTCGTCCTCTGACATATGCGCCTCAGCTTTTTTCTTCAAGGCACCAGCCCTATAGTAATCCGCATATTCCAGCTTAGGATACTTCTTCGTCCAAGCTGTGCCGCTTATCTCGTCCCCAATGTGGAACCGCATCTTTTCCTGCTGTTTCTCAGATATAGCCACCGCAAAGGTCTTCTCCTCATCATCAGCTACACCCGTTAGGAATATGTTGTACCCTGTTGTACTGTGATTGCGGTTATCCAGTCGATAACGCCATACATTAGACCGTGGCTGCACAGATTGAACTACTCCAGAGAACTTGATTTTCCTTTGCTCCGCCATAGAACTCATTCCTCTCACAGCACTTCCGGCTTTTGCCGACTTCAGAAAACTACTCAACCTGTTCCACTATGGCCAGCTTCCCGCTGCCTTCCACCGCAATAGTGCCATCCGGTAAGGCAATGCTGCCCTTCATGCTCACAAAACTGCCCTTGCGGGACTCTACCCAGCTGGTTATCACCAGCTCTTCCCCTATGGGAACCGGCTTCCGATAGCGTATATCCAGCCTTGCCGTGACAGCTTTCTCTCCCAGTTCCTTATTTAGATACCCGGCCATTGACTCATCCAGCATGGTGGTCAGTATCCCGCCGTGAGCTATGCCATCATAGCCCTGGTACTCCTTAGCCAGGACCTTTCTTGCCACATATTTGTCATCCTGCACCACAAAATCCAGTTTCAAGCCAATAGGATTCTCCTTGCCACAGGCAAAGCAGTAATTATCATTCAAAGACATGTTGTTCTCTCCTTCATTTCACAATGTATCCCAAATGTTCAAAGACGTTTTTTAGTGGCTGCTTATCACGGATATCCAGCCAATCATCGGGGCGACTGTTGTCATCAATCAGAATCAGCAGATAGTCAAGTATCATCCGCCGGGCTGCCCACCGGCCTACTTCATTGGCCATAAACTTCTGCCCTGCCAGACGCACTGCTCCATCCACATAGCTATTGGCTATAATCAAATCCCCAAGCACTGGCACCACAGCTTCCAGTGCTGACCAGACCTGCAAGGAGAAATCTCCCTGCTTATTTCCCCAGCAAGGGCTGTGCTCCACTATCTTATATGCCATCTGCAATGCATGATTCTGTGCAATGTACTCCATCGCTGTCAAATCTTCTCTGCCCAGAGCCTCCACCATAGCCATATACCGTGAGTATGGTTCCGCCTTCTCCTTGGCTGCCTTCGCTATTTTTTCCTCTCGTGCCCTGGCAAAATCAATTATGTCCATGTTTCCTGCCTTTGGCTGCCTCAGAACACATCAGGGAATAACTCAGGATGGCCGTCTCTCATTACTTTCAGCACATTTTTCCGTTGCTCCGGCGGCAGATGCTCCGCATCCGCAATGATCTGCCTGTTGATAGCAGCACTTTCCTCCGGCGTAATCTCCAGCATCTCATCTATGCTGATGCCGTAGTATTCTGCCAGTCTGTCCACGTCCCCTGCTTTAGGCAGCACCTTCCCGGTCTTCCACTTGTCATACTTCCCTAGGGTAACGCCTACTCCCTGAGCCACTTCCTTACGGGTAACATCCCGCTTCCGCCTAAGCTCCGGCAGTTTCCTCATATAGATTTTTTCCAGCGTCTCTGTTGTCATGTTCTGCTCCTTAATATTGCTCTGTCACCATTTTTTAATATTTTGTATGCTATTTTCATAGCCAGTATGTACGACGCTCCATATCTTTTAATCTATATTTCTCTATCTCCTTGTTCTGTCTCTCTGTTACCCTCTAAAACCTGTATACCGGCATCTACAAAGGCACTGCATATATCCCTCAGTCTGTATTGCGCATGGAAAAGTTTCTCATTGCTAGAAGCATCCCTTATCTGCTCCATGGCGTATTTTGCCTCATGCAACATATGCCCTATTTCACCACGCTTCTCCCTGCTCATACCGAGGCTATGCGGCAAGTACTTTGTCCGCTCTTCAAGTTCTTCCACATATCTGGCAAAGACATAATCAGATACCAGCGATGCAAATATCATGACCTTGTTTTTGTTGACCTAGAATGAAATCCTGCAGAATTCTTCCTGGTCCAGATATCTTGAACCGTTCCAGTCCTTTAGGTATTTTACAACCTTCTTTTTGCTTTGCTTCCCGTGTCCCATAATATTCTGCTCCCTCCTTGCTAGATCCTGCGCTGTATAATGTCCCATGTGCCAGTAGCAAAGAAGCTTCCCTCTGCTTCCTGCTCCAGTTCCAGAAATCTGCTATAGGGTATACTAAAGGAAAGCTGTTCCTTATCAATCACCTTCCTGGCCGATGGATCTGTCAGCCCGATATAGCAAGCCTTATCGCCCTTCTCTTCGGCAGACAGGGGATATAGCACCGCCTGACCGCAGCCAGAGGCAAAACGCACCTTCACATTGTCCTGACTCTCCATGTCATAATTAGCCAGCGTCACCAGTCCCGAGAGCTGGTCTGCATTGACCAGGAATATCACGCACTCAGGCCTCTCGTCATCAGACACCATATCCAGAGGTTTGAAAACCAGGCACTCCTTTGGACTTACCCGTGGAATAGTATCCGTAAAAACCCTGGCCAGTTCCGGCGTTTTCTTGTAATGTTCGCTGTTGGCAATATTTTCATTGCCGGTGGACAAGAAATACTCTATCCAGCCATGCTCATATCCCTGGAACCCCAGGCCAGCCCTGCCTCCCATGCAGACAGTAGTAGCCTTTGTGGCACAAGCCACTTTACCTTTAGACGCAGCCTTGATAAGCGCCACCACACACCCCCATTTCCCTTCCTGGAAGTGTATGGCCTCCTCTGGTATTTCACCTTTCCACAACACAGCTACAGGATGATTGCCCAGCTTAAGATATTTGCCAATCTTGCTCTCCATATCTTGCGCCTCCCCGATACATGCCATGTTCAAGTTTTTCTATAAATTATTGTATGCCAAAGGTTATACTATTTCAACCGTTCCTAAGTTCACCTTATATTTTCTCCTTTTTCTCCGATATACATATAGAGCCATGTAACAGCTACAAAGGAGGCGATTCCATGGAAATCAAACCGATACAGGCCACCACTGCCTGGACTGACACGGGAAAGGATGCTGACAGCAAGGACAAGACCCTTCAGGCCAAGAGCAAGTTCAGCACCATGCTCCGTCAGCTGGAGACCGGGGGTGCCATTACCGACACTGGGGAGAAGCCAGGTGAGGATATCACCACAGTGACACGGGTAATGTCTGACGGTTCGGTGCTGATCACCGTATATGAAAAGGACAAAATCGTTGCCCAGACCAAGACCCACTCCCCTCACCCGGAGGAAATCCCCACCATCCTCAGCACACGGGTGGAGCAATCCCTGCCAGATGACCCGGATGAGCAGCAAAACACCGGTATAGTTGACGCTCAGATGCTTAACCTGCTGATGCAGAAGTAATGAAAGGACGCATGATGAAACTATCCAAATTATACCTGTACCTGGGAGTTGCACTTTTAGGACTGTTCAGCTTTGCTCCTTCAGGCTGTTGTTCAGATGGGCCAGTGGACGGAGGCCTAGATGACTTTTCCAATCCCAAGGCACCGAAGGTTATCCATTCAGACAACATCAAGGAATTCCGCTTGCACTTCACACACGAAGGCGGCATAGCCGCAGCATCTGACGAAGATGCTCTGCCTTCATTCCCTGCCGGTAATTATCTTCTGGAGGCCGAACAGAAGGGCGACAAGGCCAATTTCCTGCTGTCCTGTGACCGCCAAGACACAACCACACCGTTGGTATTCCAGAAAGATCTGCCAGTAGAGGCGCTGCTTGATTTACAGGACATCATCAGGAAGTACAACCTCCCTGCCATCAACGGCAGCAGCCTGAGGAACAGTGCTTTGGGCACATCGCTGAGCTTTGAGGTTCTTTATGACACCGATGAACGGCTCTCTGTCTACGCAGAAGGCGGTGTCTCCACCCTGCCTCACGGCTGGTGCGGCACAGATGTTTTTCTGGAGTTCTTCCTCAAGAAGCTGGATGCAGATGGTCGTCTCGTTCCCCCACTCTACTCCTGCATATATTCCTGCAGCAGCAGACAAAATGGCTTTTTATACAGCCTGGAATTGGAAACCGACAGAAATCTTCCTGGTAAACAAGCCATTTTCAAGGAAATCCTGCCCCAGCGGACTGCTGACAATCCCTTCGGAGGCGAACAGGTAGTGAAGCAAGTCGCTGTCCCCAAAGAGAAGCTGGAAGCCATCGAGACCATCATCGCCAAATACCGCATGCGCCACTGGAAAGATTTGCCCTATCGGGAAAATCTTGATGGCAACACAGATTTCGTTTCCATCGTGTTCAATTGCAGCGATGGCAATAATATATGCCTGGACAGCGATCAGGATCTGCCGCCAGAATACAAGGAGGCCTTTGAAGCCGTGCATCAGGCTTTGATAGAAGCAGAGAAAGATGCATTGACACAGCTGAAATAATATCCTCAGTTGTGCTACCTCTACCTGCCTATAATCAAAGTGGGGCTGCCGCATAAGTGATTTCACTCATGCAGCAGCCCCACTTTTTGATGCCACCATGTCCAGGGCATCAACTATTATAACGCCGTTGTTCCAGTTTTGCCGTAGGCAAAACTTCCTCTTGGCGTTTCAACGAGGCGGGAGATATGTGCTCACCGCCAGTTATGATATTCACCACCCCCACCTGCAGAGATAGGGGACATCTTTTTCCTCGTTACAGAACCTTCTCCATATGTACATGTGGGCAATGCTCGTCCAAATACACATCTCCCTTTGCCCGGAAGCCCAGCGCCTCATAAAAACCTTTCGCCTGAACCTGAGCTGATAGAGATACTTTAGATGCTCCTGTGTCTTTGATGTGCTGAAGGGCCATTTCAACAATGCGCTTCCCCATAGACTGGCCCCGGTAGGCTTTTCGCACAGCAATACGGCCAATTATATACTCGCCGGGAACTTCCCTGGGAAAGAACCGACAGCAGCCTACGGCATCATCATCACTATAAAGTATCATGTGCATTGAATTGTTGTCTATATCATCAAATTCAATCTCAAAGCCCTGCTCTGACACAAACACTTCCTGACGGATCTGTTTCTCATCATCCAGCAGTTGATTCGAGAATTCAGCGTGCAACATATTGCCATCCTGCTATCTTGCGCTTCAACCATTCCCTAAGCACCAGCGCATGATTTTCCTGCTCATTCTTCGCCCCATATACCAGCGTGACATTCTGCGATTTCAGCTGCTCACTGCAGTTGCTGACAAAAGTTTCAGCAGCCTCATTAGACTCCAGCTCTTCAAGATATGCCTGAAAGAAACCCTCAAAAGGCATATCCCCCTGGTGATACAGGCGGCGGATTTCCGTACTGGGGGTGATTTCCTTTGCCCATTCATCCAGCTGGGCGGCTTCCTTCTTTATCCCCCTGGGCCAAAGCCTGTCTACCAGTATCCTGTAACCATCTTTTGGTTCATATGGTTCATACACACGTTTCAACAGCAATTCATGCATAATTCACCAGACCTCATTCCTTGCTTGACCAGTTGACCAAGCTTTTCCATTGCTCCGTTATGTCATCCGAACTTTCCAGAGCATCGCCGTACCGCTCAAGACATTCCAGCCTGCGCTTCTCTGCACGGTCTGCCATCTGCTCATCATAGAGAGGCATATGCCAGTTGGCATCAAAAAGCAGGAACCGTCCTCCGCTTTTAAGCACTCTCAGGCATTCTCCATAGACCAGCCAGGGATCAGACAGCGTCCAGGTTACATTTCTGCTGACAATGGCATCAAAGGTGCCATCTTCAAACGCCAGGTGGTTTATATCCATCTGCTGTAAAGTCACCCTCGCTCCGACCTTGCCCATCATCGTCCTGGCCTGCTCCAGCATTCCCTCCGAGCAGTCCACGGCTGTCACATCATAGCCAAGCTTATACAGAATTATGAAAAAGAAGCCAGGGCCACAGCCCAGATCCAGGATCTTTTTAGCCCCCGCTGGCATTTTCTCCTTCAGCAGTCGCTGCCATGCCCCTACCCTGAAGCTTGACAGTTCTCCCTCAATAATGTTTCCGTAGTTTTCCGCATCTTGTGACCAGTAGCGGGCCATGCTTTCAATATCCAATGACAATCATCCCCTTGCTATCATTCTCCATTGCATAATTCCACTTGTCCCGAGATACGAATGTTTTTTCGCTAGAACTATGACCAGCCAAGTCATGCGTGGAATTGTGGCACAGCATATCTTCTCTTCATCCGCTTCCACACAATCCCTAGCAAGACAACTGCCAGGCTGACCCCCAAGCCCACAAATACGGGCGACATGACCGTATGGATCAGACCAGCCATCACAGCAGAGCCTATAGATAGTATCATG
>JAGBLH010000049.1 GCA_017635515.1 Selenomonas sp. | reverse complement strand
GATACATCCTGAAGTGCTGAAAGATTTTCTTCCTTGGAGCAAAGAAGTTCAGCAGAAATGCAAATAAAGATGAGCCTGACCATCTATACCGTGGTCAGGTTCGTTTTAGCTATTGATAACACCGGATGGTTTATCGCTTACCTATTAACGATGCATCCCCTTTTAACGATTGCTGGGGGTATCGTTAAGTGAGTAGGGGCAATCGTTAAAAAATTCCCCTGCGAGGCTTAAGTATTCGCAGGGGAACTATATAGCAGTTATGCTAGAGTATTTTTTAGGTACTCACGAATCTCCTTGTCAAGTTGTTCTTTTGATTTTGGGTAAGGCTTTAAATTATTCGCCCAATCTCTTCCAGGATGATACCAATCCCAAGATGATGTCATCATATCTTTGCGGCCTTTGCCAGCCGCGTGATTTCCAAATCCCTCTAGTAAGCAGTTCCAAACTGGTTTGAACCGTTCTATTAGCATGGATTCAGCCAATGGAATCCATATATCATCAACGGCTAAAAAACGGCATCGAAAATCCTGTAACTGAATATTATCTGCGGCCTCTATAGATTTTGTATGATCATTTAACCTCTTATATAATGCAGTCCCTGGGTTTACATTTGAACCTTGTCCACCCTTTCTTGCACCTTCTGGAACTGCTTTGCCTACATAAATGGGGCACAGATATTGATTGTCACGATTGATTTCTGCCAGCAATTCATAGGCTGGAAATTTACCTATGTAATAAAGTGCGTATACACCGGCTCCAATGAATTTTTGTGGTGGGAGTGGATGAACATCCTCATTTAATAAGGCCTCAGCAACCTGTTCTCCTAGCCTACGTTTATCCAACGGATTGTATGGTTGTAAAACTGGAATCTCCTTTTTTGATTTAACTGGCATCTTTTATCATCCTTTCCATTTTGTTGAAAATAGAAGAGCCTACTATGTGTGCTAGTCTGACGGGAACGGCATTTCCTATTTGTCTCATGCTTTCGGTCCAGGAAGAACTAAATATGTACTCATCTGGAAATGTTTGGATTCGAGCACTCTCACGAACTGTATAATAACGTACGCTGCCATCATCCAAAACAATGGTGTTTTCCCCCCCTGGAACACCATGTGCTCCAGCTTTTATGGTTTTAGATGGTTCATCAAGTAAACTGCCGGAATGTCCTGCATAGATTTTAGCTCCAGGACGAAATACGTGATTATGAAAATGAGAGCTCGATGAATCGGTCAACGGCTCAGGCAAGTCGTGAATTGCATCTCGTACAGTTTGCCATGGATTAGAAGGGACAGTATTTTCCTTAATATTGCGTTCAACTGCACGAAGCTTTACGGCAGATATTGGAATATCATTTGGTGTTGGAATGTTATGTTTTTTCCAGTAATCTTTGCTAATCCATTTTGAGTAAAGTAGAGCATCTTGAGAATGGGTTGGTTCAGGGAAAGACCAGTCAGCATTATAATCACTACGGAACCCAACAATAATAACTCTGTGTCGCATTTGAGGAACACCATAATCAGCAGCGTTCAATAGTCGAAATACTACATGATACGATAGCCCTAAGTCATGGTTAGATGTATGGTAACGCTCCAACATGGCGAGATGTTCTTGCCACGTTGCATCAGAAGGTTTTATGACTTCAGGATGCTGTAGTTGCAATAAAATATAATTAAAATATGATTGGAATGATTTTCTTAGAAGCCCGCGGACATTCTCAAAAATAAATGCTTTAGGCTGAATTTCTCTTATGGCACGTACCGCTTCAGGAAACATATCTCGTTGGTCATTATATGCTTGATGCTTGCCACCAAGAGAGAATGGTTGACACGGAGGGCCACCAGCTACCAACTGAATATTTCCTGTGTATCCATCATAATGAACGGTACGAACATCGGATTGTATAATATTCCAATCCTGGATATCGGGATATCCGTTTTTGATATTATAGCGTATATTGTTGCATGAAGCTTCATTCCATTCGTATAAGTCAGTGTGGTGGAAACCAGACATTTGTAAGCCTAAAGCTAACCCTCCAGTTCCACTGAATAATTCTATAGATTCCATCGTGAGAAACACCTCTTTTATTATCAATTGTATTTTTACGTCACAATACTATGTTTATCAACTTATTCTTTTACTGATTCCATAATATCTTCAAGGTTACAATCGAGGGCTACACATATCTTTAGGAGGATATCCGTGGTGATATTTGCACCCTTTCCCAACTTGGCAATGGAGGCTGGGCTGATGCCTGTTGCCCTCATGAGGTCTTGCCGATTCATTCCCTTGTCAATCAGGAGCTTCCAAAGTCTATTGTAACTTATTTTCATTTCTATCTCCTTAGTTGATATCGTACAGGAACCCCGAACGGCCTTGTTTCAAACCTTTGGTGAAGGCTATTACATTTGCTCCTGCTGCTTCGTAGTCCAAATCCGGTAGATTTTTCGAGTTCTCAATAATAATAAGTTGTCCTTCATCCTGATGGTTCATGAAATAGCGGAATAGGCCAGCCCCCATGCTTTCTGGGTCATAATCCGTTACGCCTTGGTCAAGTCCTAATAGTGGAGTATCAATGACAAGAAAGCCTGGATTGTATCTGCCATTATTGGCAAGGTAGTGCCTGAATGTAAGAGCGGTCACGCTGTTGACAAAGGATGTGTATCCTTGCCCTTCATGGGAAGATTTTTTATGGCCGTCAATCTCCACATCGAAATCCGAGATGTTGAAATAGGCAGATGATGGTTCTGGCATATAGCAACATTCACGAAGAATTTGCTTATAGTAATCACTGATGAGTGTCTGGAATTTGTTGTCGAAATGCTCTCGAGGGTGATATTGCATCGTGTGTTCTTGTCCAGACGGAAGATTTATCAAATCTTCCTGCCACTCGGCGGCAAATTTATCAAATACATCTATTTCCCGTTTTAGTTGTAGATAGCCTTTGAAAGCAATGAGAGATTTATGCATTTCCTCGGCTTTTGGTTTAAGCTCTTGTTTTATGATGTTCTCAATATCATTCTTTTCGTTATCGAGATAAGTCTTTTCTTGTAACATCTGCTTCATCTCGGTATTGATGCTCTGTTCCGCTTTGGTTAAGTCGTTGATTTGTGCAACAATGCGAGATAACTCTCCACTAGCTGATTCAATGTAAGATTCATCGTCCTTGGGGGTAAAAGGACTTTCGCAGAAGGGGCATATTGTATTTTTATCATAAGCTTTTCTACCAATTTCACCATCGACAATAAAGGTTAGTCGATTGATATCGGATTTGTACTGAGTTTTGAGGGTAGCGTAGCGGGATTTAAGCATTTCCGACTCGGTAATTTTTTCTTGCAGCTGACTGATTTCTCGTACTAGTTCCTGGCGTCTAAGGAGCGAGCTTGAGATAGTAGATTCAGTCTTTTCAATACTGGAAACAAGATCTATCAGCTTCTGTTCCGCATCGATTCCTTCAAATTTTTTCATCTGCTCAGCAAGTTGTTTCTTTTTTGCGGAGGTATTGCTGATTTGGGTATTTACATATTCTACGATAGCATTTCGCTTGGCTATACGGATTTCCTTCTTGGTTTGTTCTTCCTGCTCAGCAAAATTATAGCCGTTCATTAGATATAGAAGAGAAGAAAGGAAAATGGTTTTCTGGGTGCTATCGCTAGGCTCTAAGACAGACTTCACATTACCAATGTCACTATTGATAAAGAACATCATGTGTAGAAATGTACGGAGTGTCAATGGAGTTTTAGCGAAGTCAATATTTTTTACAATCGTACAGGGAGCAGGAATACCCATAGCCTCAAGAAGTAAGTCGCTGAGGACGGGCAATCCGTTTCTTTTGCTTTGGCTATGTTTAAGATTATATTTTCCATTTTTCTTGCCCTTGATATCGGTGGCAACATATACTTGGTCGTGGTGAAAATGACGAGTTATGCCGATTGTTCCGCTATCGGTTTGCACAATCAACTCCACTTCGTCGTATCCAAAACTCTCATCAATGGGCAGAATCTTCTCTTTGCCAAGAGCAAAGTCAATGCAACGCAGAATAGCGGTTTTGCCTGTATTCGACCTTCCATGAATGATGTTTAAACCGGGCTTGAAATCTACAAAAGAATCCCGCTTGTCTTTTCCTCGTACCGTTACTCGGTTAAAATATATTCCGGCCATCAATTCATCTCCTATTTAGTGAGCAAATTGCTCGGTTTGTTATCTCAGAAAGCAAAGACTCATCGGATGTTTCTTTAAACATTTGGTGGGTCTTTTTTATTGTTTCTATATATTTTATGGCGTATTCGGATTGTATGGATTTAGTAAAACTTATGCCACGCTCATTCAGTCCAAACAAAAAGCCTTTTTGAGACCGTTCTACGAAGACAAAATTATCTAGCAGGAGGGATTTTAGTGCACCGTTACATTGTTCGCGTTTTGCGGATAATTCGCTGAAACTGAATTGACTCTCACCGTGGAGGTTCTCTTCAGTAATGCCGAAGTCCTTGCCATATACGGACATTAAATCATAGGCAGAAATCCTGTCTATAGTCATGGTAAGTGGTTTTAAGGCAGACAAAATAAGCAAAATGCGGAGTGATACTTCAAAAGGCGTATTAAAAAGTTTATTCATTGATGTTCACCCACGATTTAATTCGGTCATCATCAACCAGAATATGGCAGATGCCTTTCTTGCTTTGATTGGAGATAAGTCCCTTGATGTTGACGAGATTGGATTTGGAAAGCTCCGTGTCGGTAATCTTCTTTAAAACAGCCTTCAGTCGTGCATAACCTGTTTCATAGTCATCATCAAAATAAATCATTTCGATGCCGTCAAATGCATCATCCTTTAAAGCTTCAAACTGACGTTCCCCATCCACGAAGGTGTCCCTAACGCTGTGCTGGATGCTTTTTGCATCGAAATATGCCTGCCGCTGTCTTTCCAAGTGTTGCTTAAGGTTATTGGGCAAACTTTCCGCAGTTTCGGGAGTGATTTGTTTGTCGAGCTTCTCTGAATAAACCTCGCAAAGGGCATTCATATAGGGAAGTTTCGTCTCGTTGATGTCTTGACTGGGTTTAAGGGCTGCTGGTAGTTTAATGACTTCTCCGTCGGGCAGATAGATAAAACCATCGGCGTATCTCACAGGCTGTATTGGTACTGGAGGTATGACCTCGCCAACTTCGTTTCTTCCATCGAAGGGATTTATTTTGAGGCCATCAAGTTTGCGTAGTTCTGCTTGTATGATGCCATTAAATATCTCGGCACAGGTTTCATCTACATTATTCGTATCGCATTGTACGCCGTATTTAGCTAGTTCATTGCATAGGTTTTTGCGGGCATCGAAGGGGATATCCTCGAACTCCATTAAGAATTTGCTTTTGTCCAGCTTGGCATTGACAGCTCGCACAACTAATTCCGGTATTCCTCTTTCTCCATTATACATTTTGTTGGCGGAGCTTTTTTCAGAACTTTTGCTAAAGGGATAGTACTTGTCATCATCGTCTAATCCTATCTCACGAGGGGAGACTGGTTCTTTCATAAAGAGGGAGAAGAAAAAGGCGCAGAAACTTGGTATAGATTTATTCTCCATACCAATGTAATTCTTCATGATGTTTAAAAACTGGCTGATTGAGATCACTAATCTTCCCCCTTTACAAAAAGTGGACATTCCTTGTCCACTCCCGTCCACCTCAGTCCATTTTTGGAATTGGTGAATTTGATACTCTGTATTCAGATGGTATGAGGACAACCTCGAATGCATTACCCATTCTAGCAGATATGCCTGTAAAAATCTACATTTTTTCTAATAGAATTTATGCGAATGTGAATATCCTCAATCCATAAACATAAACATCATAAATCTCTCAATGCCTTGAGATGGCCATTAAAGGCGGCGGGAACATATGAAGTCCATTCGTTCGTGAATAACGGACTATGCAGTACTTCGATGTTCCGACTGTGCCTTTTTATGCCTATTTTGCGGCAAAGCCGGTGTACATCGAGTACGCCGGCTTCTTTGTGTTCCCCCGTCCATAACCATTCGGGCGGAAAGGAAGGCAAAGTTATGAGTATTAATGAAGCAGCAGTTACCAAAAAAACATTTGAGATTCCAATGGTGGTGACCAAGGAAGTCATCCGGGACTTTGGTTTAGACAGCACCAAGGTCGCAAAGAGATTGATTGGTAATCGGTGGAGATACTGCATTATGGTTCCGGCATCGGAAAAGGTATACAGAGCTTATGTTAATGCAGTAGATACAGCTAGGAAGCAGGATGATCGCAGTGGGCGTTGCATGGTAATGGGTAAACGTGGCAAGTTGATTCGTTGCCCCGAGAGCAATAGCTGTAAGGGGTGTCCGCAGGCGTTGCTAGTTACCCGCGAAGAAAATAAACCTGTGTCCATTGACACCGTAGAAAATCAGATAAATTTCAGTGGCATGGAGGACAGCATCATTGACAAAATATTGCTGGAACAGCTCATTGACAGGGTATCTGAACTCAGCCCACAACACAGTGAAATTTTCAGATTGCTGCTTGATGGCATGAGTCAGCAGGACATCGGTGAAGAGGTGGGGCTGAAGCAACGAACTGTATCCAATCGCATTAAGGATATCCGTAAGCTGCTCACCCCTGTGGTGAAAGAACTTCTTAACAGGTAAGAATAGGGGAGGCATCCCGCCACTACGGTAGGATGCCTCCTTTTTAATCTTTCTGATAAAACTGGCACTCGAATCCATCTGCACGGAGTACTAGCCCTTCAGCCCAAGGCGGGGGTTTTGCCATCTGCTTGCATACAGCATCAATGGATACCTGCTGGTTGCATTCAATAATCAATTCGTCATGTACATGAGCAACAATATCCATGCAGCGTAGTGTCCTCATTGCGTAGCAGAGTATATCTCGGCTGATGGCCTGTGTAATGTTCTCCACCAACTTGGGGCCATAAGATTCTACACGTGACCACTTCTTTGAAACGTCCAGCCCCATGTAAGTAATGCACTTGCCGCCATATTGGTTTTCGCCGATGCGTGGCTTGACATAGGTGAGTCGTCTGCCGCTAGGGAGTTCTATGAACAGCATGCTGCTTTGGTACATGAACTTTAAGCCCTGGATGGTCTTGGTGGTGCGCTCCTTTATGCAGCCCTTGGCGGCAGCATCGACAGCCCACCAAAAATCTACGATGTGGGGATTGGCCTCGCGCCATGCATCTACCAGTGGCTTCAGTTCGTCTTCCTTCATACCAGACTCCAAAGCACCAAATGCCTTTAAGGCACCTACGGAGCCGCCATATCCACAGGCCAGCTCTGCCTGTTTACCCTTCTGCCGAAGGTGTCCGTTTTCACCATGCTTGACCACATTGCAATGGAACATCCGGCTTGCGGTGGCACAGTAAATATCACCATTGCTTGCAAACACATCCATGCGCCATTTTTCATCAGCCAGCCAGGAAAGCACTCTGGCCTCGATGGCAGAGAAGTCGGCCACGACAAATTTCATGCCATCCTTTGGCACAAGTGCTGTGCGGATAAGCTGGGACAGGATGTCCGGCACGGAATCGTATAGCGTTTCCAGAGCGGTAAAATCTCCAAGCCGGACGAGGCTACGGGCATCCTCCAAATGATCCAGATGGTTCTGAGGAAGATTTTGTAATTGGATGTTCTTGCCGGAGAAACGGCCAGTACGGTTAGCTCCATAGAAGCGGAAGGTACCTCTGGCTCGGTTATCGGCACATGCGGTGTTTTTCATGGCTATGTATTTCTTGACGGAAGACTTGGCTATTTTCTGTCTTAGGGACAGCACATCGGCAATTTCAGGTGTGGCAATTTTTAGCAGTTCAGTAACAGCCTTTTTATCCAGGGATTCTGTTTCCAGCCCCTGCTCAAAAAGCCAGCCTCTCATCTGTTGTACCGAGTTGGGGTTATCAAGTCCGGTAAGCCGTTTAAGTTTTGCCATAAAGGCTTCATGGGAGCGGGTGTCAATGCTGATGGCGTTTTCCACTAGACTCATGTCAATAAGAATACCCCGGTCATTGATTTCTTGGTCAAGGTGATACTCATCCCAGACAAAATCCGGGACGGGGAATTTCACCAGCCGTGCCTGGATAGCCATTTCTACTTCTACATCTCGGTGATTGTAGTCTTTGAAAGTGGCCCACTTATCAGGAGCGTGGCAGGGGAGGTTTCTTGTCCTGCCACCATTGACTTTGGTGGGGGCGCAGGGAGAGCAGAAATAACGGATAAGGGATTTGCCTTCAGTCATTTTCTGTTCCTCAAGTCCCAGCACTTTACCAACGGAAGCGAGGGAGAGGGGGAGTCCCAGATAAGCTGACCAGACCATAGTACATCGCCAGCCTGCCGGATTCAAGAAACGAGAACATTCGGTAGAAAGTGGGTGACTATCGTGGAACGGGTCAAGACTGATGCCATGGTCGGCAAGATATCGCGACAGGCACACGCGCTCGAAGTTGGCATTGAACGCCCATTTGATGATACGGTCATCCGTCAGAGCATCCAGAATATCTTGCGGAATTGCCTCGCCATTGGCAAGGTCGATAACCTGTACATCGCCACCATCCACAGCGTAGCCAAAGAGCAGGATTTCAAAATCTGGTGCTTCGGCATACTTGTAGGCACCGCATTTGGTTATATCAACGCTTGAAAATGTTTCCAGGTCGATACTAATGGATTTCATAGTTTCTCCTTTCTAAACAAAAGCAGCAAGGGAAATCCCTGCTGCTCCTGTTATACAACTGAGTTGTCAGTTCAGAAAATCATCATCTTCATCGGCAAAATCATCCTCCGCACGGCTCTTGCCACCCAGCGGTTCGCCATCGGCAATCTTCTGCAGGTTGTTCAGGCCACAGGCAATACCACGGTTGCCGTTGGAGTTGAAGGCGTAGAAATTGATGCTGGCACGGCCATATACTCCGGAATAGACCTCAGAGTGCTCAATGATGGGATTACGGGCGGCATCTACAATACCGGGAGCAGTTGCACTGTTGGCGTTGACGAAATAGCTGTCCTTGTAGGCCTCATCGTCCGGGCGTTCTGCATCACCATCCCGCAAGGGATTCTTGATGACGGAGAGAGCAGGTACGGATTTGCTATTGCCCTTGAGCTTGCTCTGGCCTTCCTCATAAGCTGCCTGTATGGCGTTCTTCACCGCCGACACCGTCTTGGTGTCAGACTTTGGGATAATAAGCGACACGCTGAACTTTGGCGTACCGCCGTTGATGCTCTTGGCCTGCCAGACATTGGCGTAGCTCCAACGGGTCTTGGGGCCGGTAATAACTTTTGTTGGATTGTTGAACTTTGCCATAATGTGTTCCTCCTCAATTTTCCTTGAAATCATCTGCTGCTGTATTCATAGCCGGACGCTTGTCGGTGTCCGATACCAGCACGGGCTTACCGGCTGGCTTATGAATCAGCGTTCCTAAAATTTCCTCAAACTTCTTCTTGCCGAGCAGCTGGCTCATGGCGGTGATGCCCAGAAGTTTTTGCTCGTAGGGGTTGAAGCCCGCATCTTTTACGGCTTTGGCCACGGCTTCGTCATCGGTGTACTTCCTGTTGGAGCGTCCCTCCACGACTTTGAAGCCATCAAATTTGGTGCCGGATAGTGCTTTTTGCAGGGCATATTCCTTGACATCGCCAGCCCAGGAAATCATGTCATCAATCCTAGGCAGGATGGCGGCAATTTCCGTGTCTTCCAGCGTAGCGGGCATTTCAAAGTCATACTTGGCCATTTCCAGATTATATTCTGCCCGCTTGCGGCAGTTTGCCTTGGCACGGCAGAAGCGGCAATGGTCACCAGCCTTGAATTCCCCTTTGCCCTCCTGTGCCAGTTTGGCGGCAGGAGCAAGAGTTTCTTTGGCCCAGGTAAGTAGTTCGTCTTTGCTCATCTCGTACAGGCTGATGTTTGCTCTGCGTGGCTGGTAGATGGCAAGGGTAATGCGCTCAATGTTATAGATGCCATCGAACAAGTCCAAGGCTCCCAAGGCATAGCAGGAAAGCTGGCTGTTCTTTTCGGCTGAAACCATGACGCCTAGCCCGTGCTTGTAATCAACAACATAAAGCATGTCGTCAGCCACAATGATGCAGTCTCCAGTGCCGAAACTGCCTTCAATGCCCACATAGTGGGAATAGTCCAGCTTTTGCTCTACCAGAACAAGCGGGTCAGGGCAGACTTCCTTGGCCTTTGCCACACACTCCATGACGAAGTCGCGGTAGCCATCGGAGCAATCTTCCATTTCGGCATCGTAGAAGGAGAGCTTCTTGGCAGGATTGCGAACCTTTCTGCCGAGAGCTTTTTCTACCTTATAGGCGCAGAGTTCGTGGCAGTCTGTGCCTGCTTGGGCATAATCGCTGGGCTTGTCCTCGTAGTTCTCGGAGAGCCTTGCTGATGGGGGACAGGCAATCCAGCGATGGCTGGCCGATGCCGAGAGCAGGGAGTGCTTAGCCATCGGCCTTCACCTCCCGGAGCCCCTTGGCTTCGGAAAGCAGGGCTGCATATTGTGATGCATCTACATCAGATAATCGGCTGCCTCCATGCTTGGTAATGAGTTCCTTGATTTGTTGGCTGAAGCCTGCCTGGGCAATGAGTGCCAGCTCATGCCGTACATCCTCAAGGTTCAGCGGCGGTGCTTCCTTTGGCGGCTCTTTGGCCGGAAGGAGTTCTTTCAATGCTTCGGCGAGGCTGATGATGGTTTCGCCACAGGTGCGAAGTTCATAAAGCCGGTCTGACAGATTTTCCATTTGTACTGCCCCCTTTCATTAACTGGCAGGCGAGGCGCTTGGCCACAATGCTGATGGCAATCAGTATTTCGGCAAGCTCCCTGTCTTTTTTCTTTTCAGTGTTCATATAGATGTACCTCTCTTTCCGAAGGGCTTTTCTGCCCCTCTGCTTATGAAAGGACAGAAACTCAAAATCTTAGCAAAGGAATTTTCGATTTTTTTCTGCCCGTCACTTCAGATAGGACAGAAGCGGAAAATTTCAGCAAAAAAATAGAGCCTGTTTGGCTCATATATGGAAGGAAAATTTTTTTGCTAAAAAATCGCATTTCTGTCCTTTCAAGGATGAAGGGCGAATGGTGCCCGGTCTTTTAAGGGAGGAATCCGAAATGGATTTAAAAGTTTTTACGAATGAAGAGCTTGGCTCCGTGCGTGTGATGGAGCGGAATGGTGAACCGTGGTTTGTGGGCAAGGACGTGGCAGATATCCTCGGCTACACCAATTCCCGCAAGGCCATCGGTGACCATGTGGATGAAGAAGATAAGAATACCGTAACGATTCGTGACGGTATTCAGGGCAATCCCAATCAGACCATTATCAATGAGTCCGGGATGTATAGCCTTATACTTTCCAGCAAACTGCCTGCTGCAAAAAGATTCAAGCACTGGGTGACAGCGGAAGTTCTGCCCAGCATCCGCAGACATGGTGTCTATGCCATCGATGAGATGCTGGCCAATCCCGAGGCAATGATTTCAGCTTTGATGGCCTATAAGGAAGAGAGAGAAAAACGGTTAGCACTGGCAAGTGAGACCGCTGTGCAGAAGCAGCAGATTGCCGAACTTCAGCCTAAGGCCAACTACTATGACATCGTCCTGAACTGCCCAGATCTTCTGCCTATCACGGTTATCGCCAAGGATTACGGCTGGAGCGGCAGACGCATGAATCGTTACCTTGCGGATAAAGGCATCCAGTTCCGACAGGGGGATATCTGGCTTTTGTACCAGCAGTATGCACAGCGTGGCTACACCAGCACCAAGACTTATGCCTATCCTGGCAATGACGGCGAAAATCACAGTAAAGTCCATACTTACTGGACTCAGGCAGGACGGCTCTTTATCTATAGCCTTATGAAAGCAGATGGCAACCTGCCACTTATCGAACAGTGACCTGTGAGCTGGGAGCCGTATGGCTCCTGGCAGATTGGAGGAAATATGTGTATTTACAATCATGAACACTACATTGACACCACGGCCTATGAGGCACTCAAGAATATTGAGGTAAAAAGCCCCTTTGTTTATATCTGCTCGCCATACCGTGGCAGCCCTCGTGTAAATATTATGCGGGCAAGGGGCTACTGCAAGTTTGCAGTGAGAAAGGGGAAGATTCCGCTGGCTCCGCACCTGTACTTTCCGCAGTTCATGTCGGACATCGCGGAGCGTGACAAGGCAATGGAGATGAACTTTGAGTTGCTAAAGCTTTGCAGCGAGATTTGGGTGTTTGGCAGTGAAATCAGCGAAGGGATGGCCTGGGAAATCAGCAAGGCCGAGAAATTGCGAAAGAAAATCCGCTATATGACCAGTGAAAGCAGGGGAGTTTGAGATGAGGGAATTAGCATTTTGTCTTGGAAACAGCCGTTCAGCAGCAGTTTGGTATCCTGCGACCATGACGGTTGAAGCACTTTGGGAAAGGCTGAAGTCACCTATCAGGACAGCTGAAACCAGCACGGAATATCAGGCCATGAAGAAAAATGAGAAGGATGCCGTGAAGGACAAAGGCGGTTTCCTGGCAGGGACGCTTAAAGGAAAGCGCCGCAAAAAGACTGAAGTGGTCAGCCGTTCCATGATTGCAATTGACTATGACAAGCTGAAAATTGGTTGTTTTGATATGTTTGACTTCAAGTATTATGCCATGGTATATACCACGCACAGCCATACAGCCGAGGCACCAAGGGCGAGAATTCTTATGCCGCTGACTAGAGATGTTACGCCGGACGAGTACAATGCCATTGCTCGCTATGTGGCTGAGGGCATTGGCATGGAGATGGTTGACCCTTGCTCTTTTGAAATTAATCAACTGATGTACTGGCCCACCTGTTCTTCTGACGGGGAGTACATCTGCCGTTGCTATGAGGGAGAGTGGTTAGACCCGGATACGTTTTTGGCGGCATATCCTGACTGGCAGGACTGCACCACTTTGCCGACTGCTCCGATGGAAAAGGAAGCCATGGCCAAGGATAGCAAAAAGCAGGCTGACCCTATGACAAAGGAAGGCATGGTGGGAACTTTCTGTCGTGCCTATCCGATACATGAGGCCATACAGACATTTCTGTCTGATGTCTATGAGCCAACAGAGGACGAGAATCGCTATGGCTATAGTAAATCTTCGAGTATCCCTGGTGTCATGATTTATGATGATAAGTTTGCCTATAGCCATCACGCTTCAGATCCAGCGTATGGCATGCTGCTGAACTCCTTTGATTTGGTAAGCGTACACCTCTTTGATGGTGACTTTGCCCGGATGGCAGAGTTTGCCGCCAAGGATGAGAAAGTAAAGACTCTCGCACTGAAGGAGCGACAAGAACGGGCTGCTGAAGAATTTGCCGAAGATGACTGGAAAGACAAGTTGGTCAGACAGAAAAAGTCCACCCAGCTGGAAAACTCCCTCTACAACATCAAACTCATTATGCAGAACGACCACTATTTGAAGAATATCGTCTTCAATCAGCTGGCCGACGGCATGGAGATCAAGGGCGAAGTACCCTGGTCGCACCCTGGCAAGTTCTGGCGTGATGCTGATGATGCCCAGCTTATCTGCTATGTGGATGACAACTATGGCACATTTTCTGCGAGGAACTATGATATAGCCGTGACCAAGACAGTGGATGACCGTTCTTACCACCCCATAAGGGAGTATTTTGATTCTTTGCCGCCTTGGGACGGAGTGCGGAGGGTAGATACGCTCTTCGTAGATTATCTGGGAGCCGCCGATAACGAATACACTCGCGCAGTCAGCAGGAAGGTGTTGTGTGCCGCTTACAAGCGCATTGAGGAACCAGGCATCAAGTTCGATTATATGCCCGTTCTCAATGGGGCACAGGGCATTGGCAAGTCTACCTTCATCGCCAATCTGGGCATGGGATGGTTCTCTGACAGCCTGACCTTATCTGACATGAACGACAAGACCGCTGCCGAAAAGTTGCAAGGGTACTGGATTCTCGAAATAGGCGAACTGGCAGGGATGAAGAAGGCTGACCTCGATAAGGTAAAAGCCTTTATTTCCAGAGTGGACGATAAGTACCGGGCCAGTTTCGGACGGCGGGTGACTTCCCATCCAAGGCAGTGCGTGTTCTTTGGTACTACCAATAGCGAGAACGGTTATCTCCGTGACATAACAGGCAATCGCCGCTATTGGAATATAAAGGTATCTGGCAATGGCAAATACAAGCCATGGCAGATGACCACGGAGATAGTGCAGCAGATATGGGCCGAGGTCAAGATTTTGGCCGATGCTGGGGAGATACTGTATCTTCCTCCAGAGCTGGAAGAGTACGCCAAGCAGGAGCAGCGGGAGGCTATGGAGCAGGATGACCGTGAAGGCCTTGTGGTGGAATATCTCTCCATGTATCTCCCTGAGGGCTGGGATGCTATGGATTTGTATGAGCGCAGGGACTACATCCGGGAACCGGGTGACCCTACCAGACCTGCACCGCAGCATGAGCGGAAAGAGGTAAGCAACATCGAGATTTGGTGTGAGTGTTTCGGCAAGCCCAAGGAAGATATGAAGTCTGTGGACAGCTATGCCATATCAGCCATTATGTCTAGACTGCCTGATTGGATTCGTACTGAAATAAGAAGGCGCATCCCAATCTATGGGCAGCAAAGGATATACAAAAAGGTGTGACATAAGCCTGTGACGGGGTGAAATAGTTGTCGCACCGTCTCATCCTGTCACAGGCCAAAAGTCCAGATTTGACGGTAGTTACACCTATATATGACAGACAAGACAATAAATTCTATATAGAGAAAAATAGAAAATATATACCCCTATAGCAAATATGTACGCATATTCGCGCGTATAGGATTTTTTGTCGCTTGTCGTCACAGGGAGGCATTATGCGAGAAAAATTCGTGGAACAAAAATTAGTCATGGCTGTTAAAGCCATGGGAGGCATTGCCCCAAAGTTTACCTCGCCGGGGATGGCTGGAATGCCGGACAGGCTCATTCTCCTTCCTGACGGAAAGATGGGCTTTGTAGAATTGAAAGCACCGGGCAAAAAGCCAAGGCCGATACAGGTTGCCCGCATAAGTCAGCTTCGGCGGCTGGGTTTCAAGGTTTATGTAGTTGATGGCGTGGCGCAGATTGGCTCTGTGCTGGATGATATTGAGGAGGACGCATAATGGAACTGAACAAGATTTACAAGATGATGGCTGGCATCAAGCCAGGTGACAAGATTGATTTCAACAGCTACGGAGCCTGCGATAGCGCAATCAGACTGGGCAGGAGCAACAGTTCTACTATTCCTGCCATTGGCACGGTGTTGAAGGTCTATCCTCGTTATGTGCTGGTAAACCTGAAGGTGGCAAGGGAAGGTGTCCATTGGGGCAGCATCAAGAAGGTGAACGGCATCGGCTGGCCGCTTTACAGGAAGGAGATGGCATGATGGACTATTCACCGCATCAGTATCAGGACTTTGCCACTGACTTCATTGTGAAGAATCCGGTCGCAGCCATTTTTCTTGACTGCGGTCTTGGCAAGACGGTAATCACCCTGACCGCGATTGAAGAACTCTTGCATGATAGTTTTGAGGTCAGCAGGGTGCTGATTATTGCTCCCCTGCGTGTAGCACGGGACACGTGGCCGACAGAGATACAGAAGTGGAGCCATCTGTCCAATCTGACCTATGCCGTGGCTGTGGGCAGTACCGCCAAGCGGATAGCTGCCCTTCGGCAGAAGGCCGAGATCACCATCATCAACAGAGAAAATGTGGACTGGCTCATAAGCCATAACACTTTCGACTTTGACATGGTGGTCATTGACGAGCTGAGTTCCTTCAAGTCCAGACAGGCCCGGAGGTTCAAGGCACTTATGCGGGTACGCCCTATGGTGAAAAGAATTGTGGGGTTGACGGGGACACCTTCCAGCAATGGTCTTATGGACTTGTGGGCTGAGTTCCGGCTGCTGGATATGGGCAAGCGGCTGGGCAGGTTTATCGGTCACTACCGCGATGAGTTCTTCCTTCCGGACAGGCGCAATCAGCAGATAGTCTTTTCTTACAAGCACAAGGCTGGGGCAGAGGAAGAAATCTATAGGCGGATAAGCGATGTGACCATTTCTATGAAGTCGGCAGATTATCTCAAGTTGCCGGAGCTTGTGATGACCACCAAGGCCGTAGCCATGACGGCGAAGGAGCGCCGCACTTACGACAGTCTTAAAAAGGACTTGGTGGTGTCCGTGGGAGACACCGAGATTGATGCCGTAAGTGCCGCAGCACTCTCAAATAAACTCCTGCAAATGGCAGGCGGTGCTGTTTACGATAGTGATGGCACAGCTCATGTCATCCATACCCAAAAGCTGGATGCCTTGGAAGATTTGGTGGAGAGTGGCAACGGAAGACCTGTGCTGGTGGCATACTGGTTTAAGCATGAAGCCGAGCGCATTAAGGAACGGCTGAAGGTCAGGGAGATAAAGAGCAGTCAGGATATTACCGACTGGAACGCAGGAATGATTCCTGTGGCACTTATCCATCCGGCTTCAGCAGGTCACGGACTGAATTTGCAGGAAGGCGGCTCCATTCTCATCTGGTTCAGTCTGACATGGAGTTTGGAACTCTACCAGCAGACCAACGCCCGGCTCTATCGTCAAGGGCAGAAAGACACCGTCAGCATCATCCACATCATCACCGAAGGCACGATTGATGAAGATGTCATGAAGGCTTTGGAGCGGAAGGACAAGACGCAGACAGCCTTGATTGATGCAGTAAAAGCTAAACTGGGAGGGAATCAGAAATGACAGCAAAGGAATATCTGAAGCAGGCATACTGGGCTGACCAGCGGATAAACAGCAAACTGAATCAGCTGGCATCACTTAAGGACATGGCGACAAAGGCCACATCAACCTTGGGAACGGAGCCTGTCAGCGGCACGAGAAATGTTCAGAGGATGGCAGATACCATCGACAACATCATTGCCTTGGAGAATGAAATCAACGATGACATTGACCATCTGGTGGATTTGAAGCGGGATGTCATGAAGACACTCAGCAAGGTGCAGGATACCAACTGCCTGATGCTTTTGGAACTCCGGTATCTCAGCTTCAAGTCATGGGAGGAGATTGCGGCAGAGATGCATTACGGCTCCCGTTGGGTACACATCCTGCATTCTAAGGGACTCGCCGCTGTAGAAAAAATCTTGGGAAAAAATAAAGAGTGCACAAAAATTCACTAGAATTCCTATCCCAAAGTGCTAAAATGGTATCATGAAATAAAAAGACGAAGACCTCCAAAGGGAGCAATCCCCGAGGAGGTTTTTTAGTGCCCGGAATCGAGATGAACCAGAGTGCCAAGAAAACCAAAGCGACCCTGTCGGTATGGTGGCTGCCCAAAGCTGACAGACCACAAAAGCGGTTACTGCGAAGACCACCGCAAGATGATGGAACGGCACTACGAGCACTTCGCCCGTGGCTACGACCACCACAAGCGGTACGATGAGAACTGGCGTAAGATTCGAAACCGCTACATCAGCAGCCATCCGCTTTGTGAACGGTGTCAGAGTCAGGGACGATTCACCGAGGCAAAGCTGGTGCATCACATCAAACCGCTGTCTGACGGCGGCACTCATGATGAGAGCAACCTGCAAAGCCTT
>JAGBLH010000048.1 GCA_017635515.1 Selenomonas sp. | reverse complement strand
CCTGCTTTTCAAGGCGTGGGGCACAGGCATGACAGAAGGAATAGCCTCCTGCCTCTATATGGGCATAGCCACGGATACAGGCTTCTTCGCCTTTCCCAATACCAGGCCGGAGACCATGGAGCTTTGCGCAAACCTGATGCGGGCAGGAGCCAATCCCGCCAGTCTATCTGCGGCTGTGCAGAGGAAAAACTTCCACGAGGTGCAGGAACTGGCCAGAGGACTTGGCACCATGGAACTTTTTGCTGACAGCAGGGCCGTGGGGATCTTTTTGGATGAAAGCTTCAAGGGGCTGGAACTTACCGATGATCTGATAGATATGGTCAGGTATATAGATGGCATAGCTATCGCAGTCCTGCTCAAAGCAGAGGATGAAAAGACCTGCCGTGTCCGCATGAGGTCAGAGGTGCTGGATGTGTCTGAACTTGCGAGGAAGTTTGGTGGCGGAGGACACAGGGAAGCGGCGGGGGCTACTATTGGTGCAGATTTTGACACGGCCAAGGATATATTGAAGAAAGAAGTAAGCGCATATTCTCAGACTGATTGATAAGGAGGAGTTTATGCAGGAATACAAAAGCCGAGCCGGACGTCATAAAATCGCCTATAGCTACACCGGTGAATTCGATGCCTGGGTACCTGCCACCATGCAGTTCCTTGGCACCCTGATGCCGCCTACTCTCTCCAAGCGGGCGGCTGCCATGCTGCTCCTGGTGGCGGGCATGGGCAATGAGGAAATCGTGGAGCTTACGGGCATGTGCATCAGGAGTGTCCGTGCCCTGCGGAAGACCATGGAGGAGCAGGAGCCGACCTCTGAGCTTTTCGCCATCAAGCCAGGTTCCGGGCGGAAGAGAAAGACTGACGGCATCGAGGAGCAGGTGTGGGCGGAACTGGATACAGGCAAATACCGCACGCATAAGGCGGTGGCGGATATGCTGAAGGAGAAATTTGATATTGACGCTTCAGTGAACCTGGCGGCCAGATTGATGAAGCGCTGGAAGTCGGCCAGGGAAAAGAGCGCGGAGTGAGGATGGGGACTTCTATGGTGTGGAAGAATAAGTTCCATGAGCGGATCAACGAATTGTGGAAACGTGCCAAAGAACAAAGTAAAATGACTCAGACTGAGTATGCCAGGTGGCTTGGTGTGACCAGGAATGCTTTATTGGGCTGGCTGCGAGGTTCCGGGCAGCCTGATGTGGATGGCCTGGTCCGCATCGCCACCATAGAAAATGTCAGCCTCTCCTGGCTGATGGGGGATGAGCGTCCCAAAGCTGAGAACGAATTGCTTCAGGATGAGCTGGCTCTGGTTAACTTTTTCCGTGGCATAAGAAGTCCAGAGAACAAAGATCATTTGCTGTGGCTGGCCAAACGCTGGAAAGAGGCTGAGGAAGTGGAGAAAAGCGTTAGACAAAATCAGAACAATGGCGTTATAATGTAAAAGTAAATTTTCATAGTTGTGTATTTAATAGGAGTAGCAATATGTCTGAAGCATGCAATCATGACTGTTCTTCCTGCGGGTCAACCTGTGGCGAGGACAGCCGCAAGGTGCAGGATCTGCACGAAAAGCCTAATGAACTGAGCAATATCCGCCATGCCATCGCCGTGGTCAGCGGCAAGGGCGGTGTGGGCAAGTCTTTGGTGACGGGGCTTCTGGCGGTGGCCATGCGCCGGAAGGGCAAGCGCACGGGCATTCTCGATGCCGATATCACCGGGCCTTCTATCCCGAAGATGTTCGGGGTGACAGGGGAGGTGCTGGGCTCCCAGGCGGGGGCTTATCCTGTGAAGTCGGCAGGTGGCATTGATGTCATGAGCATGAACCTGCTGCTGGAGCACCAGACGGATCCTGTGGTCTGGCGCGGGCCTATCCTCTCCGGGGTGGTGAAGCAGTTCTGGACGGACATCATCTGGGAGGATACGGACTACCTGTTTCTCGATATGCCGCCAGGCACTGGCGATGTGACCCTGACGGTGTTCCAGTCCATCCAGGTGGATGGCATTGTCATCGTCACCAGCCCCCAGGAATTGGTGTCCATGATCGTGGCCAAGGCTGTGAAGATGGCGGAGATGATGGAAGTCCCCATCCTGGGCCTGGTGGAGAACATGAGCTATTTCAAATGCCCGGATTGCGGCAAGGAGCATGAGATCTTCGGCCACAGCCATCTGCAGGAGACAGCAGAGAAGTATGGCCTGGACATTCTGGGCCGCATTCCCATCATGCCCGAGTTGGCCGCCCAGTGCGATGCCGGGCAGATTGAGAATATCCGCGAGAACTGGCTCGGTGAAGCCGCAGACAAGATACTGGCACATAGTTGAGCAAAAGGCAAAGCTGGCAATGAAGGCAGCTTTGCCTTTTTAAGGAGGCGGGGTTTTGGGAGCCTTTATTGAAATAGAAAAGCTTGAGCATATCTATCAGGCGGCAGACGGCGAGGGGCGCAAGGCTCTGGGCGGTGTTTCTCTCTCCATTGCCAAGGGGGAGTTCGTGGCGGTGCTGGGAGCCAACGGCTCCGGCAAGTCCACCCTGGCCAGGCATCTGAACGGCCTGCTGCTGCCCAGTTCCGGCCATGTGCGCGTGGAGGGCCTGGATACCAAAGAGCTGGCTGAGCGGGGAGAGCTTTGGCAGGTGCGGAGCAAGGTGGGCATGGTCTTCCAGAATCCCGACAACCAGCTGATTGCCGCCATGGTGGAGGACGATGTGGCCTTCGGCCCGGAGAATCTGGGGGTGGAACCATTGGAAATCCGCCGCCGGGTGAAGGAGTCGCTGGAGGCGGTGGGCATGACCCGCTTCAGAAAACGCGCTCCCCATCTCCTGTCCGGGGGGCAGAAGCAGCGGGTGGCTATCGCCGGGGCCCTGGCCATGGAGACGGACTGCCTGGTGCTGGATGAACCCACTGCCATGCTTGACCCCCAGGGGCGCAAGGAGGTGCTGGAGGTGGTGAAGCGGTTGCACAGGGAAAGGGGCCTCACGGTGGTGCTCATCACCCATTTCATGGAGGAAGCCCTGGAGGCCCAGCGGGTGGTGGTCATGGACAAGGGCTGCTCCGTCATGGAAGGCAGCCCTCGTGAGGTCTTTGCCCGCAGGAAAGAACTCAAGGCACTAGGCCTGGAGGTGCCACTGGCAGGGGAACTGGCAGCGGGGCTGCGGCAGGCCGGAGTGCCTCTGCCCAAGGAGGCTATACTTACCGTGGAAGAACTATTGCAGGGGCTGCAGGCCTTGAGGGGGAAAGCCCATGTCCATTGAACTGAAAAATGTGAGCTACACTTATATGCCGGGTACCCCCATGGAACGCCAGGCTCTCATGGGGGTGAATATGACCTTGGAGAGGGGCAGGTTCTATGCCATCGCGGGCCATACAGGTTCGGGCAAGTCCACCCTGATACAGCAGATCAGCGGTCTGCTAACTCCCACTTCCGGGGAGGTGCTGGTGGAGGGGGTGCCTCTGAAGGCCAAGAGCAAGGAGGACAAGAGGCAGGCGGCACTGGCTAGGCGGAGGATAGGCATGGTCTTCCAGTACCCGGAGCAGCAGCTTTTCGAGGAAACCGTGGCGGCAGATGTGGCCTTCGGGCCGAAGAATCAGGGTCTGGCGGAAGAGGAGATTGCACAGCGGGTGCAGAAGGCACTGGCGCTGGTTGAACTTGATTATGAGGCCTATGGGGACAAATCCCCTTTCCAGCTCTCCGGCGGGCAGAAGCGTCGGGCGGCCATTGCGGGGGTGCTGGCCATGGAGCCGGAGTATCTGATCCTGGACGAGCCCACAGCGGGCCTTGATCCCAAGGGCAGGGAGGCCATTCTGGAGCTTATCAGCACCTTGCAAAAGGGCGGCAGGGTCAGTGATTAAAAATGAACAACTTTTCAGATGGGAATGGAAATAATAAAAATAAAAAACAAAATAAGAATAGTAAAAATAAGAATAATAGAAATGAAAATAATCAAATTAATATGAATGATT
>JAGBLH010000047.1 GCA_017635515.1 Selenomonas sp. | reverse complement strand
GCACATGCTGCTCCAATTCCTCCGCTGCCTCCCGCTGTTCCTTGTTTAGTCTGGATAAATCCATGCCGCCCTCCTCCGTACTTTTAACGAACTATATAACCCCTATTCGCTCTGCTGAGATTCACTCATATCCCCCTTAGCACCTCTTTATGAAATACAGTTTTTCTTTCTTCAAAGCCATCATCCTTCAAGTATGCTAAAAGTATAAACTGCACATCTTAATATTCCTCCCCTTCCAAAAGCTCCAGCGTCCTTTTATCCATCTGACCGCCATAGAACTTATCCAGCACTTTGTGGAAAACCTCACACCCCTTACCTGCCATGGCAAAAAGAGTCATGGAGGAACATAGCTTCAAATTATCCGGGCTGCCCATGACTGCTAAGGCATCATCGGTAGGCAGGGCCAGCAGTGCCTCACTTATCTCAATAAGTCTCTTCCTCAATGTCTCATGGTTCAAATAGGCCTTGGCCTCAGCCATGCCATCAATGCCATAATACTGGGCTGTCTCACTGAATCCCAGCCCCTTGAGCTGGGGAAAAATGTACCAAATCCAGTGAGACTCCTTCCTCCCCCGCCGCATTTCCTCCAGAGCAGTCTCGTAAACACCAGCCTGGGCTTTGACAAATCGCTCTAAATTATTTTTCACCATTACGACCTCCTAAGCATATCGTTTCAAAATGCGTCTTACTGAAGCCAGGTACGACCCACCGAACAGATTAAGATGGTTCAACAGATGATAGAGATTATATAGCTCACGCCTGTCCGCATAACCTGGTTCTCTCGGTATCACCTCATGATAAGCGTCATAGAACGCAGGGGCAAATCCCCCAAACAGCTCTGTCATGGCCAGATCTGCCTCGTGATGCCCCACGTAGACCGCAGGATCTATAAGCATGGGCATGCCTTGGCTGTCTGACATCACATTGCCTCCCCACAGATCTCCATGCAGCAAAGAAGGAAACTCCGGCTCTGTCAAGAATTCTTCCAGATGGTCAAGTATTCTTCGCAAGCGCCGCTTATCCTCCTTATCAAAGTAGTGGGCTGCCAGTTTGAGCTGAAATCCTAGCCTGTTTTCCCGGAAGAACTCTATCCAGCCAGCCTTTGGCTTATTGACTTGCTTCGTAGCACCTATGAAGTTATCCCTGTCCAGGCCAAAATTTCCTTTCTTTGTGAATCCGCCAGTTTCCGCCCTATGCATGTCCCCAAGCATATAACCCAAGCGGCTCCAATAGTCCGACTTGCGAGCTGAACTTCTCACATAGGAAAGCAGCAGATAAGCCGCTCCATCGGAAAGTTTGCCCACAGCCAGCACCTCAGGCACGCTGGCACCGCATTCCCTCATGCACTTCAGGCCATGCGCTTCTGCTGGAAAAAAATTTTCCTCAGCTCTGGCATTCAGCTTCAGAAACACCTCTTCTCCACTGGTCAACAGCAGATGAAAGGCTTCATTGATATCACCGCCAGAAACTGGTTCCGACCACTCAACGCTTGCCGCCTGACCAAAACAGCTGCTCACTATCTCATTTAAGACCTTCCGCATTTCACTCTATCTCCCTTGATTTCATCGTCATGACAAGGAGGAATTATCATGCTCCCTACACCATGAACATCTACGCTGCCAAAAAGAATATACGCGCCCTTGCCCAAGAAATCGCTCTTTTACGAAAACATTCATGTGTATCCAATTGATTATACGGGAGGAGCACAATATGCGACTGTTCATAGCTATATCACTCGAAGGAGCCATCAAAGATTCCCTTATTCATCTCCAGAAGCACTGGCAGCGGCTTGGCATGAGAGGGCACTTCGTCCCGTCTGAAAACCTGCACTTGACTCTTGCCTTCATCGGCGAATACGGCAACCCTGATGATGTCACGGATGCCGTTTCAACTGTCTCTTTCCAACCATTCACCATCCAACTCAATGGGGCAGGCAACTTCCATGACGCTTACTGGGCCGGAATCACGCCAAATGAATCCCTATTGGATTGCGTTCGGAAGATACGTCATGCTCTTGCTGAAAGAGATATTCCCTACGACCGCAAAAAGTTTGCTCCTCACATTACTTTGATACGCAAAGGAGAATCGCCATTCAGCATGGACAAGCTACTGGAGAATCTGCCCACTTCAACCATGGATGTCTCCGAAATATCTCTTATGCGATCAAACAGAGGAAAGAATGGCATGATTTATACCCCCATCAGCATTTTCTACGCAGAATCATAAACTTACCAACACTTATTCATGCAACTCCAATGGCAACCCATCCGGGTCATGGAAGAAAGTCATCTTCTCCCCGGTGAAGGTATCCTGGCGGATAGGTTCTGTCTCAATGCCCAGCGCAGTAAGCTCACTCACCGTATCTTCCACAGAATCTACCCTGAAGGCCAGATGGCGAAGCCCATAAGCTTCTTTGCCAGGCCAGCCCGGACGCTCTGGGCAGCCTTCCTTGATGAAAAGCTCCAACTCAAGAAGGAGTGATGTCAAAATGCCCTATAGTGACATTATACACCTCTCACGCCCGGTTTCCACCAAGCATCCGCCTATGCCCATAGAAAAACGTGCAGCCCAGTTCAATCCTTTTGCTGCCCTGTCAGGCTACGAGGCACTGGCAACCGAAACCGCCCGTCTTACCACTGCTAAGGCAAGCCTCAGCGAAAAATACCACCTGATTTTTTCTTTTTTCTTTTTGACCTATTGACTTTTTGACCTTTAAGGGTATAATAATAATCGCAAAGGGAAAAGGAACCCTGATAGAGGTTCCCCCTTAGCAGACAAAGTTAACATCCGTGAAAGGAGATTGATCACTATGTTTGGTCTGGTTCCATTTGCATCAAGTAATGAGCTCATGAGAGAAGGCAGCTTGTTCAATCGCCTGTGGGATGCCTTTGATACCCCCTTAACCACCGCAAACAGCCTTGG
>JAGBLH010000046.1 GCA_017635515.1 Selenomonas sp. | reverse complement strand
GAACAGGTGAAGTCTGCCTTCGAGAACACATTCCACCCTCTCACAAAACTGGAAGACCTGGATATGCTGAAAGCATATGTCGGGGACTATGGGGCAAAGTCTGTTATCAGGGCTATCAATGCTGCCAGCAAGAGCAAGAGTAATTCGAGTGACAGGGCTAGGCTATCTCCAAGATACTTGCTTCCCATACTTCAGAGAGAGGACGAGGAGCAAAGTGTGCCCACGGCTGAAACGGTGGTCAAGAACCCAGACTTGAGCTGGATTCCGAAGTACACAACGCCAGAGGAAGACAAGGCGATGGCCAATGAGCTGAGGGCAAAGTTAAAGGCAATGCGAGGGGGTACTAATCATGACACCGATACAGCATTTATCAGCAGTAGACACTGAAAAAGACATACTGAACCTCATGATCAGCATTCCGGACGAGACTATCCCCAAGGTGCAAGCTGAGATTGTAGCTGATGACTTGTATCGGGAAGTTCACAAACCCATCTTCACAACCCTGCTGGCTATGTATAACGCTCATGAGCAGATAGACATAACCACGCTTACATCCAGGCTGCATCAAAAGGGGGAGCTGGAGCGTATTGGCGGCGTTACAAGTTTAACGGCAATTTATATCAAGTCTCTGAACCCTGGAAGCCTGGACACCTACCTGGATGTAGTGAAGGACATGGCAAGGCGCAGGAAAGCTATTGGCCTGATGGATGTAGCATTGTCTCAAGTAGCTGACCTTTCTGAGGAGCTGGATTTGAATACATTCCAGACAAACCTTGCCAAGATTATGACGGCCAGGTATGTACAGGAGGAGAGCATGGACGATATTGCTCATGAGTTTATGCTGGACATAACAGAGCGGAGCAGTCGTGATGCAAGTGATTTTTGCGTAACTACGGGTCTGCCGAACCTTGACCGCATCATTCATGGCCTACGAAAGCAAGAATTGATTTATCTAGCGGCAAGGCCGTCAATGGGTAAATCTGCCCTAGCTATTCAGATAGCTATCAATGCGGCATTGGTGCAGGGGAAAAATGTGCTTTATATCTCGCTTGAGATGGGCAAAAGGCAGATATTTGGCAGGGCGGTAGCCAATCTCTCCATGGTCAATGCAGAGACTATCATGTATGACAATAACCTTGCTTGCAAGTCAGACGAATATAAGGCGGTGGGTGAAGCAGCTGACACTCTAAGAAAAGCCAAGCTGCATATAAGGACGCAGGATGTAAATACGCCGCAAGGGATATTCAACCAGGCACAGCAGATTCAAGGGAAATACGGGCTGGATTTAATTGTCATTGACCATGTGCATCTGATGCGGAGTGGGCTGAAAGGGGACAGTGATAACCTATATGCCAACATGAAGCATATAAGCGAGGCTCTTAAAGGCATGGCGATGAGCTTTGATATTCCTGTTCTGGCTTTGGCGCAGTTATCGAGAAGTGTGGAGAGCAGGAACGACAAAAGACCTATGATGTCAGACCTCAGAGATTCTGGCAGCTTGGAGCAGGATGCAGACAAGGTGCTGATGATGTATAGGGAGAGCTATTACACGCATGAAGAAAAAGAGCCGGACGATGTGGAAGTCATAGTGAGAAAGCAAAGGGATGGTAGATTGGGTGTCGCAAAAATGAAGTTTTACAAGCAGTTTTCGTTGCTGACTCCGAATGGACCAGATTTTAGCGGAGCCCATGAAGATAAGCATTTCAGGGTTCCAACGTAAGGGGGTAAGAAATATGAGTGAGAAGTTTTTACAGCACATGAGGGCATTGATACTCAAAGGCTATGTGGCAGGGCTTATTCCCAGAGAGCTGGCGAGGAAGAAATGCAATATGATAACGAGGGAGATTGAACGGCATAGCCAGAGGGAGAGTGTGAAGTGAACTTGACATTAGGTTCATTTTTCGATGGCATAGGCGGCTGGCTTGTTGCTTCTGCTCATGCAGGAGTGGCCCCAAGGTGGCGAAGTGAGATTGATGATTTCCCTGCTGCGGTGGCAGGGCATCACTTCCCGGATGTGCCGAACCTTGGGGACATCACAAAGATAAAAGCCGAGGACTTGGAGCCGGTAGACATTATTTGTGCAGGCTCACCTTGCCAAGACCTGTCTGTGGCAGGCAAGAGGGCAGGGCTGGAAGGAGAAAGAAGTGGACTGTTTCGCACAGCAATTAGACTTGTTCACGAATTACGAGCAAGAACAGGAAAGCCGAGATATTTCGTCTGGGAGAACGTGCCAGGAGCATTCTCGAGCAATAAAGGACATGATTTTAGGGCCGTGCTTGAAGAAATCAGCCAGACCTTCATTCCAATGCCTGGAAGTGGCAAGTGGGCTAACGCCGGAGTGGTTAGCTGGGGACACGGTTCGCTGGCGTGGCGAGTGCTTGACGCTCAATATTGGGGAGTGCCCCAGCGTAGGAAAAGAATCTTTCTTGTCGCAGATTTTGCAGGACAATCCGCCGGAGAAATACTATTTGAGCCAGAGGGCTTGCATGGGCATATTGCGGAGAGCGAAGGAACGGGGCAAGGTATTGCCACCGATGCTGGAACAAGCGTTGAAAGCGCAGGCTTCAAGTATCTCAACGGAGCAAAAGCAAGAAGCATAGGCTATGCGGATGAGCAATCACCAACGCTGGATACTTCTCAGAATGTGGCAATCTATGACCTCACCCACCATGACGAGGTAGTGCGTGAAATACATGGTAACAAAACGCAGACACTCAAAGCGAGGGCGGGGACTGGCGGTAACAATACGCCGATAGTGCATACGATTTGCGGAAACATAATCGGCAGAGAGAACCAGAACGGCGGGCATCAGCTTGGCGTAGGGCAGGATGTGTCGTACACGCTCAACACAGTAGACCGTCATGCAGTTGCCGTAGGGTATCGAGCAGGGCAGTATGGGCAGTATGTCCAGGACGATAAAGCAGGTAGCACAAGGGCAAGTGGTGGAGATTTAGGGGGGGGGCAGCGAGAGTTTAATAATCGAAAAGTAGGTGCTCTAATGGCAAGGGACTACAAAGGAATAGGCAATCAAGATTTAGAGAGTGGATGGCAGTTGGTGATTGATGATGTGCATAAAAACAGTTAGAAGGTTAACACCGTTGGAAGCAGAAAGACTTCAGGGCCTTGAGGACGGGTACACGGACATAGAATTTAAAGGCAAGCCCGCACCAGATGCAAAAAGATATAAAGCATTGGGCAACGGAATGGCGCAGCCCTGCGCTGATTTCGTGATAAGGCGAATTATGGAGGTGAACGCCGATGAACTGGATAAAAGAACACATTAACAGCATAGAGCTATTTCTGTTTTGCTGGGCAGGTACATCAGATATTATCCATTGGTATTTCCACGGTGACAGGATATGGATGCAGGTTGGAATACTTTGGCTTATTTTGGGCCTTGTGGTTCACGGATGATGTAGGGATAGGTAAGTTGTATAGGCGAGTGGCTAGGGACGCTCAGAGGGGCGTTTCTGTGGACGAGAGAGGCATGTGTGAGGAGGAGCATCAATGATGGATAAAGATAAGCTCAACGAGATTATAGAGAGCCATGGCAAATGGTTGCGAGATGAAGAAGGTGGAGTTAGGGCTGACCTGTGTGGGGCTAACCTGCGTGGGGCTGACCTG
>JAGBLH010000045.1 GCA_017635515.1 Selenomonas sp. | reverse complement strand
GATGGACTTAGTTTTATCATGCGTCATAATCGGAAAGCGTGGCGGAAAACACCTACCCACAGGATTGAATACCCGGATTATCCCCAGCGTGCAGTGATGGAGGGATTGGTCAATGCACTTATTCATCGGGACTATATGATAGTTGGCAGTGAAGTTCATATTGATATCTTTGATGACCGTTTGGAGATTTATTCCCCCGGTGGAATGGTAGATGGTTCCACGTTAGAAGGCCGTGACCTGCGGAATATATCATCACAGCGAAGAAATCCGGTGCTGGCCGATGTTTTTAGCAGATTGCAACTCATGGAGCGCAGAGGTAGTGGCTTCAAGAAAATATTGGAAGACTACGATTTCCAAGAGCATACGACAGCAGATTTGATGCCGAAATTTATGGCAGAACATAGAGATTTTTTGCTGACGTTGTATAATTTGAATTACGGTGAGGGCAAAGACGTGCCCCGTACTGAAGATGAAAGTTCGGAGAAGTTCGGAGAAAACTTGTTGAACGAAACGCAAAAAGCCATATTAGGGTTGATAAAAGAGGATAAAAGCGTTTCGGCATCAATGATGGCTGAACGGCTTAATATTACGCAAAGAGCAGTGGAAAAGAATATTAGGAGCTTGCGAGAGCAGGGGATTCTTATTAGGTGTGGTGCTGCTCGGGGGGGACATTGGGAGATAAAAAATAGAGGGTAATATGATATCTCGAATTGTGCCATCATTTGGGGAACTTTCATTGGAGTGTACATATTAAAAATTAGTAAATAAAAGTATGTAGGTGGATTATGATGAAATTGATATTTAAAAAAATACATAAGGATGAAATCTTCAATAAAGATTTTGACAATCTTAGTGAGGAAAATGGGTCTATTGAGTTTAAGAAAAAATATACGTCCGGAGGTATTGCTGTAGTATATGCACCGAATGGGACTGGTAAATCAAGCTTGGCGGAAGTCCTTAAGACCAAAAAGAATAGTGACAATGTTTATTTTTATGCGACTGATGAGCGGGGAAACAATATTACACCAGAAAGTGATAAATTTCATATTGTTGAAGACCAAATTAGTCGGCATATAATTGAGGGAGATGAATCACAATACCTCGTAGGAGCTCAAATTAAAAAGGAGTTTGAACTAAAAAAAAGGATTAGCGAGGGGTTCCGTGAAGCATTTAAAGAAAAATTACCTAAATTATATAAAAGTAAATATAGTGTGAGTAAAAAGGGAGACTACTTAATAGAAAAAATAAAAGAGGTTTCAGATGATGGATATGAATTCATCAAGAGTATTGTGAATAGGAATTATCATGGATCCAATATCTCAAGAGAAGATTTTATCAAGTATCTTTTAAATAATGAGAACAAACTAGAGGTGCGTGATCTTGAACAAGAAAAGATGGAGTTTGTGATAAAGGATTGCGCTAACTCTAAGGTGGTTGAACGATTGTTGACAATCGACCATAATAAAGTGATTATGAGTTCACAAGCTCCACTTATTGAACAACATAATGATGCGATAAGAATACTAGATAAATATCAAACAGCAAAAAGTTGTATCGTTTGTGATAATAAAGACTATGATGGTAAGGGCTTACTTGCAAAGAAAAAGGCGAGTAAGCAACGTATTTATGATGGTCTTGATTCAGTTACGAAAGACTTATTGGACAAAGTTGTGATGGATTCGTCATTGGCGAATGAAGATCCGTTTGGCATTAAGTCAGTTGTAATTCGATTTATATCAGAAAATGATTTGGATGGATTAACAAAACTACAAGAGAATTTAAAGCACTATATTAAGAATATAGTAAAAGGAATGCTCAATGATTTATTTTCATGTTTTGATGGTACTGATGTTATTAAAGACTTTGAAGAATTATCAAAACTTCAAAAAGAACAACCATACTTAGATGATGACGATTTACTTTTTATACAGGATGTTATTAGTGAAAATATTGATAGAGATATAAGAATTATTCGCGCTGATGATAATGAACGAAATTTTAAATTGATGTTGGGCGATTTACCTTTATTAAATGTGGAACGAGATCAGATGTGCCTTAGCACTGGAGAACAGAATTTTATTTCTTTAGCTTTCGAGTTGTTGTTGGCGAAAAATTCCCCGAAAGAATACATTGTTATTGATGATCCTATTTCTAGTTTTGATTCTGTTTATAAAAACAAAATGGCATTTTGCATTGTTAAGTTTCTTGAAAAAAAGAAACAAATTGTTTTGACACATAATCTTGAACTAGTAAAACTTTTAGAGTTTCAAGCAAATGGCTGTTTTAATTTATACATGCTCAATAATAATGATGGAGGAAGAAATGGTTTTATTAGAGTGAAATCTGATGAACAAAAACTGTTGATTAATTTCCATGAATTAATAGCATTGTTTCAAAATAAAGATGATAAATTGATAAGGGAAATTAAAAATAGAAGGCTGTTTTTAATCTCGATGATACCCTTTATGAGGGGGTATGCACATTTTACCATTGATTTACATGATTATTATGGGCGCCTTTCTGAAATAATGCATGGTTATGGGACTGCTGAAGTAGATTTAATCCCTATTTATAATGAACTCTTTGGAAATATATTTTCTGGTGAGGAAAAGGTGACTTCTAAGGACGTCCTGGAAATTGATTGTGATGGATTAGACTTTTTTAGCAAAGATACATATCCATTGTTAGCAGAGACGCTGAGACAGACATTAGTGTATTATTACTTAAGAATGACTGTTGAAAAAACGCTCATTGATGTATTTAAAATCACGACTAAATCTAATAAAATACTGATGCTTAATGAGATTATACAAGAAGCTTTTAAGGCGAAGCCTGATGATAATGATTTTAAAATTAAAAGATCTTATAGAGTGTTTTTTGCATCTAGGAAGACACTCCTTAATGAGTTTAATCATTTTGAAGGAAATGTAAATATTTTTCAGCCAGCGATAGATATTGCGGAATCGAAATTGGAAAAAGAAATACGAGATATCATAGATAGACTTGAAAAAGTTAAAGTAGATTTTAAAGATATTAATCGATAAAAATAGAGGATTTGCATTATAAAGCTTTTATAAAATATTTGTGGAGGAGTATATGGCATCACAAGAACTAAATCAGGCGTTGTGGAACGCCGCTAATGTTATGCGCAGTACGATGAGCGCAGACGAATATAAGGATTATCTTCTCGGCATGATTTTCTACAAGTATCTGTCTGACCGTCAGCTTTATGCGGTGTTGACTTATTGGAAGACCGCCAGCCGGAAAGCCTTGATGAAGCGCAGCAGTTATATGAGGAAGCCCGTCAAGGTGAGGATTGGGATGATTTGAAGGCCGAGCTGGAGGAAAATTACAGTTTTGCCATTGAGCCGCAGTATACATTTACGGCGCTGTACAATGAAATCAACAACAAGACTTTCACCACCGACCATTTACGTCAGGCCATGCGGGATATTGAGCAGGGGGGCGAGGCCATTCGTGGGCAGAAGCTCTATGAGGATTTGTTCGAGGATTTTGATATTGATTCCAAAAGCCTTGGCACCACTCCGGCAAAGCGCAATGCGATGCTTTCGGATGTGATGAAGGAGCTGGCTCATATTGACTTTACGCAGTATGGCGCGGATGCGCTCGGTGATGCTTATGAATATCTGATTGGTCAGTTTGCCGCAGGTTCGGGAAAAAAGGCCGGGGAGTTCTATACCCCGCAGGCGGTTTCGGAGCTTATCACCCGTATTGTGACCAAAGGCAAGGAAGGGGAGCCGGCTTTTTCCATTTATGACAAAATCATAGCGGAATTGATACAAGCATACGGAAAGATAAATCCCTCGAACCCCCATGAAATAAGGGCTTCGAGGGATTTTTGCATTGTGTGGCAGCGGTTTATAGTCCAGGCGCGGCTAATGCATGCCAGAATTTAGAGTTTGTGGCTCGGAGGGGTTGCATGGCTGAAAATACCCCGTTTGCAGTGTGCAGGTACGCAGTAGAGAGTGTTTGCAGGGTATGCAAAATAGCCTGCAATAAAGGAATAGAGCAGATTGTTGACGAATTTGTATGAAAGAACTGAGTAGATGGAGGTGGCGCTATGTGGCAGGAAAAATCGATGTAACATTTGATTTCACCAAGGATTCTCCTGGCTATTGGGATGGCTTTTGGGACCGGAATGAAGGACTGGGGGCAGGAGCATGTGACCCAGATGCTTGCAGCCCTACACTTCAAAGATATCATCAACTGTTATGGAGCAAGACTTTGCCTAATGGTGAAGCCTTTGAGCTGCTGCGAGGAACAGGCCCCATGTATCTGAGTTGGCGTGGTATGCGCTTCGGTAGTGACTCTATACTGGCTAGTTTTCGTTATCGGGACAATAGGAGCGTAATTGAGGCAGTTAAAAGGTCTATGCCTGATTACCAAACCTTTATGGAAGATTTTCTGCATAGGACGTATACCATTGGTGGAATGATAATCTTCCATAAACATCATGACAGTATGAATCAACGCCGGGGTACTGATAAACAGATACGCGACCGCTGGGATTTGACGCTAGAGTGTATCCGTAGATTTTATAATGGTGAAGCCAGTCCGCTGTCCGATGTAATGGAGCGGGACCGTGACTTCTTCGCACTATTTAATGACTTCAAGGGATATGTGGACTTCTTCTACTTGCAGGACTGTGTAACGGAAGATTACAAGAAGGTACGGTTTTGGCTGGGGGATGGCAGCTTTACTGATCAATCCTTACCGCAGACAGTTGAGGAATATTTGGCCTGGATTGCAGCTGAGCTGGATTTCGTGGAAAAGCGTAATGGCAGGATAAAGGTGGCTGGAGCATGAGGTTTGCCTGATGGCAACAATGGATTAGGATGTGCGATAATGAAAATAGCAACATGGAATGTAGAGCGACTAAAACATCAAACTTCCCTTGATAAAATGATTTCTGACATTGAGGCCGTTCAAGCGGACATCCTTGTACTTACCGAAACCGATGAGCGCATAAAACTAAATTATCGTTATAGTTTCCATACCCAAAAATTACATGAAGCACCAGCTGACTACCATATGCCGGGGCGTTATAAGGATTATGCCGTAGCTGATGTATACGCAGCTACGGAAAATAGGGTGTCTATCTATACGAACTATCCATGTGTCAGACAACACAAAACCTATGATAGATATACTGCCCTATGCATCGAATTGGAGACCGAAGCCGGTAATTTACTGGTGTATGGCACAATTATCGGTATCATCGGTAACCGGGATGAGTCGTTCAAGCAGGACTTGCTTCAGCAAGTAGGCGATTTTGAGCGGTTGTCAAAATTGGGGGATATATGCATCTGCGGGGATTTTAACTGTTCTTTTGCCGATAACTACTATTTTACGAACTTTGGCAGGGAGACACTCAGGGTATCTTTAGCTCGTAACAAAATCTCCCTGCTCACGGGAAGTCAGCAGGAGTGTATCGACCATATTGCTGTATCACGGAATTTTATAGGTGTCGGTAATGTCACTGTAACGGAGTGGAATTTGGATAAATCCCTGTCAGATCACAAAGGAATTGTCGCTGAAATTAAGCTCAATTCAGCTGCAAGGGCGGAGGCGTTCGGTATGAATCTTAGTGAGATAGGTTTTCGTGGCTTATATCGTAACTTCACTATTTTGCAATTAACAGAGCGGCTAAAATGTGCTGCTAATGATTTCCCTGGAGCAAAGAACGCAGAGTATGCCTTGGTTTATGGGTATATTGACCATACTTCCGGTCTTACTCTTGAGATTTTAGCGCTAGGCAATAAAAGTGGAGATGGATTTGAATTTGAAAATGGAAACAACGATATACGCTCATTCATCAGGGTAGGAGCGGTGAAAGACTGTATATTTTACAGTGCTGATAACAACGAAGAGTATATGCTTCAGTACCGTGAGAAAATAGAAATGCTGAAGGGGTATACGCCCTCAGAAGATATAGAAAAAATTCGTGACATGACATTCTTGGACACTTGTCGGAGTGCGGAGTACCCCGATGATGTTTTTGTATATTTGTTCAAGGAAGGTTGCAAGCCTGAAGGATGCTGGGTAAGAGTTGAGAAAATTGCTGAGCCTGGATTAGCTGGCATTCTGCTAAATGAGCTTGACCAAAATATAGGATGTCATGCAGGTGACATGATACAATTTGGCATTCAGCAATTAAAGGACGGAACCATAGTCTGTTTCTCGAATTTTGATTGAGGTAAGAGTCTATCTTGTGATGACCAAACGGCACAGCTATGAAGGGAGAGCATAATGCCATTAGAAATCGTACGTAACGACATAACGAAAATGCAGGTTGATGCCATTGTAAATACGGCGAACCCAAAGCCAATAGTGGGTGGGGCGTTGACCGGGCGATACACAAGGCGGCAGGAGCAGAGCTGCTGGTGGCACGGAAGAAAATCGGTGTCATTGCAACAGGTAAGGCAGAGGTTACACCAGCCTATGGCCTTCATGCCAAGTTTGTCATCCACACAGTAGGGCCAGTCTGGCAGGACGGGGGACATGGGGAGCGGGAACTGCTGGCCGATTGCTATGCAAATTCTCTAAAGTTGGCGGCAGAGAATGGTTGCAGTTCTATAGCCTTTCCGCTTATTTCGGCAGGCGTATTTGGCTGTCCCTCGGAGATAGCCATAGCAGTGGCAACTCAAGCCATTAGGGACTTTTTGGCAGACCACGATATGGATGTCTATCTTGTGGTGTTTGACCATAAGGCGTTTAAAATCTCCAGTAGCTTGTTTGAGGATGTGCAGAGTTTCATTGATGAGAGATACATCGAGAAACGTCTGGCCGAGGAATATCGCGGGGATATGCGGGAAAGGCGTACGTTTTTTGAAGCGCCAGAAGAGGGATTTTTAGATATTCCGCAGTGGATGGGGAAATCAAAGGAACGTTCTCTGGAAGATTTGCTAGACGAGATTGACGCTACCTTCTCTGAGGCACTCCTCAGGCTTATCGATGCCAAGGGCAAGACAGACCCGGAAGTTTATAAGCGAGCCAATGTTGACCGCAAGCTATTCTCGAAAATCCGCAACAATCCTGCCTACAAGCCAAGCAAGGCTACAGCATTGGCTTTTGCGGTAGCCTTGGAGCTGAATCTGGATGAGACGAAGGATTTTATAGGCCGGGCAGGGTATGCCTTGTCCCATAGCAGCAAGTCGGATATTATCGTGGAATACTTCATCCAGCATGGAGAATTCGACATCATCACCATCAATGAAACGCTCTTTGCCTTCGAGCAGCCACTCCTCGGTTGCTGATTTGTCGCACAGCAGGCGACCATACCAGCATGGGCTTTTGCTAGAATAGAACCATCAAAGGAAAAGGAGTGATTGCTATGCTGGGAGCAATTGTTGGTGACATTGTAGGTTCTGTTTACGAGTGGAACAATATCAAGACAAAGGAGTTTCCTTTGTTCCGGGATGACTGCTTCTTCACGGATGATACGGTCATGACCTGTGCCGTAGCTGAGGCCGTTATGAACGGCGGGGAGAAGGATGACTTTATCGAAGCCATGAAGAAATATGGCAGGATGTACCCGGATGCTGGCTATGGCGGCAGGTTTGGGGTATGGCTGTTCTCAGACAACCATGAGCCATATAACAGCTTTGGCAACGGCTCGGCCATGCGGGTGGCACCCTGCGCCTGGGTTATGGACTGCGGCTTCTGTGCCAGAATGGGAATGTGGCCGTCAAATGGCAGAGCCGAAGCAAGGCTCTCTGCGGAGGTTACACATAACCATCCAGAGGGTATTAAGGGAGCCATGGCTACTGCTGATGCAATATTCATGAACCGTTTTTACTTCGGTGGCTATTACCTTGATTACGGAAAGCCTATCAATGATAATCCGGCAGAATGCAAAAGGCTGGTCAAGGAGCATATCGAGAAGGAGTATGGATACGATTTGTCTCGTACTCTGGATGAGATTCGCCCTGGCTACAAGTTCAACGAAACCTGTCAGGATACCGTGCCACAGGCCATAATTGCATTCCTTGAAAGCACGGACTTTGAAGATGCCATACGCAACGCCATATCTCTTGGAGGCGACAGCGATACGTTGGCGGCCATTACAGGCAGCATTGCTGAAGCAGCTTATGGTATTCCTGACTGGATTAAGGATAAAGCATTTTCCTATCTGGATGAGTCTTTGAAGGATGTGCTGCGGCGGTGGAGAAAGTATATTAGCACCGTCAATGGTGATCGCAGGGCATTCCACACAATGCTAACTGATGTGAATGAATATCTCCGCAGCAATCCGCAGGCATGATACCTTGAAATGTCGCCTAACAGGCGACCAAAGGCCCCCTTGTCTTAGGTAAAATAAAACTATCAAAGATAAGGGGGTGTTCTCAATGAAGAAAGGCTTAACAGAAATCGTGTTTATTCTGGATAGGAGTGGCTCTATGAGCGGCTTGGAGGCTGATACCATAGGCGGCTTCAACTCGCTCATCAAGAAGCAGCGGAAGGAGTCAGGGGAGGCTGTTGTTTCCACAGTGCTGTTTGATGATACCTGCGATGTTATCCATGACAGGGTACCGATGGAAAAGGTAGCAAAGCTGACGGAGGATACCTACTTTGTCCGTGGTTGCACGGCACTGTTGGATGCTGTAGGTGGTGCTATTCACCATATCGGTAACATTCACAAGTATGCTCGTGACGAGGACAGACCGGAGAAGACTCTGTTCATCATCACCACAGATGGCATGGAGAATGCCAGTCGGCGCTATACTTACAAGAAGGTCAAGAAGATGGTGGAGCGGCAGAAGGAAACGTATGGCTGGGAATTTCTGTTCCTGGGGGCCAATATGGATGCTATAGAAGCTGCAGGGAACATAGGCATCCATGCCGACAGGGCGGCTACCTACAAGTGTGATGCGGAAGGGACGGCTCTCAACTATGAAGTCCTAGAGGAAGCTATCCACCATGTGCGTAACTGCTCTGAGCCACTGGCACCTTGTTGGATGCGTAAGATTGATGAGGATGTAAAGCGGCGTGGTGGCAGAGAGAATTAAAATTGGGGGATGTGGTTGGCTATCCAATACCTTGCTGGGTAGTCTTTTTGTTCGGTTTCGCTAGAGAACAGCCCCTCTGTGGTGTATAATGGATATTGAAAATTATAGGAACGAACGGGAGATTTACATTGAAGGTACTGAATTTTTATGGTGGTGCTGGCATTGGCAAGAGTACCATCGCTGCTGACATATTTTCGAAGCTGAAGCGCAAGGGGCATAAGACGGAACTGGTAGGCGAATACGCTAAGTGGCTGTGGTATCAGAACGCTACCGATATTGTTCAGGATCAGCTGTACCTCTTTGCCGAGCAGGTACATCGGCTGAAGACATTGGAGCGGTATGGCGTGGAGTATGCGGTCTGCGACTCACCCCTTCCGCTGAATATCATCTACAACAACACACCGGATGAGCTTTTTGACCAGCTGGTGATGCATGAGCATGCCAAGTTTGACAACGTGGAGTACCTTCTGCGGCGCAATGACGAATTCATCAGTATTGATGGCCGGAGGGAGACTAACTTGGAACGGGCAAAGGTGAAGGACGAAGAAATCAAGGCAGTTCTAGATGGGGCTGGCATTGGCTATACGGTTATCTCCCCTTGGGAAACAGATAAGGTGCTACTGGATTTGAAGATGAAGTGAAACTCATCTGATGAAGACTGTGAGGGATGACAATGGCTGAACGCCTTATTCTCCATATGGATATGGACTGCTTCTTTGCAGCGGTGGAGCAAAGGGACAATCCGGAACTGCGCGGGAAGCCTGTCATAGTTGGTGGCCTGTCCTCCAGAGGTGTGGTGTCAACAGCATCATATGAGGCTAGAAAATACGGCGTACATTCAGCCATGCCTATGGCTTTGGCAAAGCGGAAGTGCCCGCAGGGTATATTTCTGACGGGCAATTACCCTCAATACAAGGCAGTATCAGCACAAATTTTTGAGATTCTGAGCCGGTTCTCGCCTTTGGTAGAGCCACTTTCTATTGATGAAGGCTTTCTGGATATCACGGGGATGGAAGGCTTTGTTCAGGGGAATCCTAGAAGCTATGGCATGAAGTTGAAGCAAACCATACTGGCAGAAACGGGACTGATAGCTTCCGTGGGGATTGCGCCCAATAAGTTTCTGGCAAAGCTGGCATCAGATCTGGAAAAGCCGGATGGCCTTGTTGTCATTCGGCAGAAGGATATTCAACGCATTCTTTGGTCATTGCCCATATCTAGAATCTGGGGTGTTGGCAAGAAGACAGAAGAAAGGCTGGCTGCTTTTGGGTACAGACACATAGGAGATATTGCCAAGGCTGGAAAGGATGTACTGCAAAAGCAGGTAGGGGAAAGGCTGGCGCAGCATCTTGTGGAACTGGCAAATGGCAGGGATGACCGTCCTGTGGAGTCGGAACGGGAAGTACAATCTATTGGCAAAGAAACCACCTTCGAGGAAGATTTGAAATCCCGGCAGGAGGCAGAGCATCATCTGCTTTACCTGTCCGCTCAGGTAGGCTGGAGGCTGCGCCGCAGTGGCAAGAATGCTCATACTGTGCAGATAAAGATAAGGCTGGGAGACTTTTCTACCTTCACGCGCCAGAAAACTCTTTCAGATGCGATTTGCTATGATGAGGACATCTTTAAGGAAGCAAAAGACCTCTTTAGGGCCTTTGCCTTTTCTTACGGCAGCGGTATACGTCTGCTGGGGGTAAGTTGCAGCGGTTTTGATGCACCCAGCGAGATTTCGCTGTTTGAGATGGAAAACAAGCAAAAGAAGGAACGCCTTTACACAGCGATTGACAAAATTAAGGCGAGGTTTGGGGAAGATAAGATTGCCCATTTAGGAGAATCGAAGGTGTTGAAGAAGATAGAATCTTCACTTGATGAGAATGACGAACGGCATTGAGCTGCTTTTAGTATAAGGCGGGGAGGCAGGGCAATAATGGAATCAATGATGAAGATTGTCAGGCACTATGCAAAAAAATGGGCACTCAAGAGAAAAGGCTTAAATGCCAATGGAGATGCCTATGACATGTCCTTTGCCAGATTGGAAAGAGCTGTAAGTAACATAGAGGAAGATGGTGTGGCAGCACCGGCTTTGCCATCAAGGCTTTCTATCTGGGGAGCTGACATGGTTGACCTGCTGGAGTCAGAAGAAGAAGCTATCAGGTCAGGTGATGATGTTAATGCCTTAGACAAAATTGATGTGTTGCAAAGAAATATGCTGGCATATAATGCTTGCATGGCATTGTGGGCAAATAAGCCGGGGTATATAGCATTTGATAACGAGGGTGAAATTATGGCGAAATCAATACTGGGGACTGCATTGGGTGACATCACGGCACAGCATTATGCTGATGCCATTGTCAATGCAGCTAACGAGAGCCTGCTTGGCGGCGGTGGCGTGGATGGGGCTATCCACAGGGCAGCAGGCCCAGAGCTTTTGGCAGAGTGCCGGACGCTGAATGGATGTCGGACTGGGCAGGCAAAGATTACCAAGGCGTATAAACTGCCTTGCGATTATGTCATCCATACGGTGGGGCCGGTCTGGCATGGCGGAAACCACGGTGAAGCGGAACTGCTGGCTGGCTGCTATCGTCATTCATTGGAACTTGCTGTAGAACAAGGCATTCACAGCGTGGCTTTCCCCTCAATCTCCACGGGTGTGTATTCTTATCCGGTACAACAGGCGGCAGAGATTGCAGTTAGGACGGTCAGAGAAGTAATAAAGGAGCACCCAAAAGCGTTTGACGAAATCTTGTGGGTGTTGTTCGATGAGCGTACAAAGTTGGTGTATGACGGAGCATTGCAGAAATGAGAAGATATAGACGGCATCACCTCAGCGATGAAGTAGAAGCGGCTATCTGGAATTATGCCTATGGCTGTACATGCTTGGGGATGCTTGAAGAATTCGATGGAAATGACGAACTTTATGAAGCAGTGGACAATATTACCATGGCGTTCAAAAATTATGTCTATGATAATGTGGATAGAGAAGATGAATCCTATGCGGAATATAAGCTGATACAAGCGGCTTCGGAGAAAGAAATGAATTCTGACTTTTCTTTTATAGCTGATGATGAAAAGGAAGCATATGCGATTAAGGAAGCGCAAAACTTCATTCGGATTGGCAGGGAATGTGCTTTTCTAAGTACAAATGGAGACGCTGACTGATGCTGACATCAAAGCAAATTTATGACAGACTCATTGATGGCTATGGTCTGTCTGATTGGTGGTCTGGCAGTCCTTACGCCATCATGGTTACGGCTATACTGGTGCAGAATACTGCTTGGAGCAATGTAGAAAAAACAGTTGCTGAAATGGATGAGCGGCTGGCACCGGAGTATATCGACAGCTTGGCAGAGGAAGAATTGCAGCCCATTATCCGCTCCTGTGGATTCTACCGTGCCAAGGCAAGGTATGTAAAAGCCTTGACCTCATGGTTCAAAGGCTATGGCTATGCGGTGGAGACGGTGCAGGAAAAGCCGTTGCATGAGGTGCGGCAGGAGTTGCTGGCGTTGCCAGGCATTGGTGCAGAAACGGCAGATGCCATTCTAACCTATGCTTTCCATATGCCATCTTTAGTGCTGGATGCCTATACACGACGGTTCTTGATATG
>JAGBLH010000044.1 GCA_017635515.1 Selenomonas sp. | reverse complement strand
TTGAATTTGAGTCAAAACAAAGACCTCCCAATGAGATAAACGGCTAAAATGGCTTTTTCAGCTTTTTCGTGTTAGTGATTTTAGTCAATTATCTCATATGGGAGGCACAGTTTAAATACACCTTATTATTTACCACTTACGATGTATTGCAAGGTTATGTTTGTGATGGGGTAGATTCCTAAATGGCTTATGCTTGCTTGGCTGGACAGCAAAAATGAATGATACTTCCATTCCACCCTATGAGGGCTTGATGCCATCCTGATGGGGAAGGGGAAAACTGTATTTTATTTGCAGACCTCCCTGCTTTGATGGTAGAATGTATGTACGAAATATTGATTCCTTAACATTCACCACGAGGTAGAGATATGGAAGAATTCATCAAAATCAAGGGCGCCCGCGCCCATAATCTGAAGAATATCAATGTGGACATTCCCAGGGACAAGCTGGTGGTGGTGACGGGGCTGTCTGGCTCTGGCAAGTCCTCTCTGGCTTTTGATACGGTCTATGCCGAGGGGCAGCGGCGATATGTGGAGTCGCTGTCCTCTTATGCCCGTCAGTTCTTGGGGCAGATGGACAAGCCGGATGTGGATCAGATAGACGGTCTTTCTCCGGCTATTTCCATTGACCAGAAGACCACCAGCCACAATCCCCGCTCCACCGTGGGTACGGTGACGGAAATCTACGACTACCTGCGCCTGCTTTACGCCCGGGCAGGGCGGCCTCACTGCCCCAAGTGCGGCAAGCCCATCACCCAGCAGAGCATAGACCAGATGCTGGACCAGCTGAAGGAGTTGCCGGAGCGCACGAAGCTCTTGGTCATGGCCCAGGTGGTGCGGGGTAAGAAGGGGGAGCACAAGAAAATCCTTGAACATATCCGCCATGAGGGCTATGTGCGGGTAAGGATTGACGGGGAAATCTTCGATGTGAATGAGGATATTTCCCTGGATAAGAACAAGAAGCACACCATCGAGGTGGTCATTGACCGCCTAGTGGTGCGCGAGGCCATGGAAATGCGGCTGGCTGACTCTTTGGAAACGGCTTTGAAGCTGGGGGAGGGAGTGGCCTATGTCCAGGTGGTGGATGGAGACTTGCTGATGTTCAGCGAGAACTTTGCCTGCGTGGACTGCGGCATCAGTTTGCCGGAAATCGCTCCTCGCATGTTCTCCTTCAACAGTCCCTACGGTGCCTGCCCGGTCTGCACAGGGCTGGGCAGCCATATGGAATTTGACGAGGAACTGGTTATTCCTGATGCCAGGCTGTCCGTAGGCGAGGGTGTATTTGCGCCCCTGTCCAAGAACAGCCAGTCCTATGCCATGTGCGTGATGCAGGCTATTCTGGAGGAGCGTGGCGACAGTCTGGATACACCGTGGAGTCAGCTGGATGAGGATACGAAAAATATTCTTCTGCATGGTTCCGGGGAGGAAAGGTTCCGCTTCCACTATACGAATATGTTTGGGGAGTACAAGGAATACAATGTCCCCTTTGAGGGCGTGATGCCCCTTCTGGAACGCCGCTACCATGAGACTGATTCCGAGGAAATGCGGGAGTCCTACGAAAACTATATGACGGAGATTCCCTGCACTGCCTGTCACGGAGCCAGGCTCAAGCCAGAGGTGCTTTCCATCACCATCGGAGAGAAGAATATTGCCGAGTACACAGCTCTGACTATCCGCGAGGCAGACGATTTCCTGACGGAGGCAGAGAAGGACTTCACCAGCAGGGAAGCCAAGATTGCCCGTCAGATTCTGAAGGAAATCCATGCCCGGCTGAAGTTCCTGCTGGATGTGGGGCTTGAATACCTGACCCTCTCAAGGGCAGCGGGCACTCTTTCTGGCGGCGAGGCCCAGCGCATCAGGCTGGCTACTCAGATTGGCTCTGGTCTTACAGGGGTGCTCTATGTGCTGGACGAGCCCAGCATTGGCCTTCATCAGCGGGATAACAACAGGCTTTTGGCAACCCTCAAGCATCTGCGGGATTTGGGCAACACCCTGCTGGTGGTGGAGCACGACGAGGACACCATGAGGGCGGCTGATCAGATCATCGACATCGGCCCCGGAGCCGGGGAACATGGTGGAAATATCGTGGCCCAGGGCACGGCAGAAGAAGTGGAAAAGGTCAAGGAGTCTATCACGGGAGCCTACCTTTCCCGGCGGAAATTCATTCCTGTGCCGGCCAAAAGGCGGCCTGGCACGGGAAGGTTCCTGGAAGTGGTGGGGGCGCAGGAGAATAATCTCAAGAATATCTCCGTGAAGTTCCCTTTGGGCACCCTGACTTTGGTGACGGGGGTCTCAGGCTCTGGCAAGTCCACGCTGGTGAATGAGATACTCTACAAGGGCATCGCCTCCCGCCTTTACCACGCCAAGGGCAAGCCCGGCAGGCACAAGCGCATCAAGGGTCTGGAGAATATCGACAAGATCATAGATATCGACCAGCAGCCCATCGGGCGCACGCCAAGGTCAAATCCTGCCACCTACACCGGGGTCTTTGACAGCATCCGCCAGCTTTACAGCCAGACGGCAGAGGCCAAGATGCGGGGCTACAAGGCGGGGCGCTTCAGCTTCAACGTGAAGGGAGGCCGTTGCGAGGCCTGCCGGGGTGATGGCATCTTGAAAATTGAGATGCACTTCCTGCCGGATGTCTATGTGCCCTGCGAGGTCTGCCACGGCGCTCGCTACAATCGAGAGACACTAGAGGTGCGCTACAAGGGCAAGACCATTGCCGACGTGTTGAATATGACCATTGATGAAGCGGTGGATTTCTTCCAGAATGTGCCCAAGATAGCCCGCAAACTGCAGGTCATCAAGGACGTGGGGCTGGGGTATATCAAGCTGGGTCAGAGCGCCACCACCCTCTCAGGCGGCGAAGCTCAGCGGGTGAAGCTGGCCACGGAGCTTTCCCGTCGCAGCACAGGCCGCACCCTCTATATCTTGGACGAGCCCACCACGGGCTTGCATACGGCAGATATCGACAAGCTGCTGACCATCCTGCACCGTCTGGTGGAGGGGGGAGATACGGTGGTGGTGATTGAACATAACCTGGATGTCATCAAGACCGCCGACCACATCATCGACCTGGGCCCCGAGGGGGGCAGCGGGGGCGGCACCATCGTAGCTGAAGGCCGCCCGGAAGAAATCGTCAAAGTACCAGAGTCCTACACTGGCAAATTCCTCAAGCCTCTGCTGGAGGAGCGGTTGTGAACTGTCAGGCAAACTAAAAAAGCCTTGCCCCGAGGGGAAGGCAATAAAAATGGCTCCCGCCTTTTGGGCGGGAGCCATTTTTCTGACCGAAGGAACTATCTTACTTGCTGTTGATAAGCTCCATGATTTCCTTGGCGCGGCCATCGGAACCGAGCACGTCCTTGATCTTGTGCTCCACCAGCTCCTTGATGTAGGAACGGCCATCAGCCACATACTGGCGCGGGTCGAAGTGCTCCGGATGAGCCATGAAGTGCTCGCGGATACCAGCCGTGAGAGCCAGGCGCAGGTCGGAGTCGATGTTGATCTTGCAGACTGCGGACTTAGCTGCCTTGCGGAGCTGATCCTCAGGAATGCCGACAGCATCGTCCAGCTTGCCGCCGTTGGCGTTGATGATCTGGACATACTTCGGAATAACGGAAGAAGCACCATGGAGAACAATCGGGAACTCAGGAATCTTCTTCTCGATTTCAGCCAGGATATCGAAACGGAGCTCGGGCGGTACGAGAACGCCATCAGCATTGCGGGTGCACTGCTCGGGCTTGAACTTGAAAGCGCCATGAGAGGTGCCGATAGCGATAGCGAGGGAGTCTACGCCAGTTTCCTTGACGAATTCCTCAACTTCTTCGGGCTGAGTGTAAGCTGCATCATGAGCAGCAACCTTGACATCATCTTCGATGCCGGCCAGCTTGCCAAGCTCAGCTTCTACGCAAACGCCATGTTCATGCGCGTAAGCAACAACTTCCTGGGTGCGCTTGATGTTCTCTTTGAAGTCATAGTGAGAACCATCGAACATTACGGAAGTGAAACCGTCATCGATGCAAGCCTTGCAGGTCTCGAAATCTGCGCCATGATCGAGGTGCAGGGCAACGGGGATGTCGTTGACTTCCAGAGCAGCCTGCACGAGGTGACGGAGATACGGGCCCTTTGCATATTTGCGAGCACCGGCAGATGCCTGCAGGATAACAGGAGAATTCAGCTCAGCAGCTGCCTCGGTGATGCCCTGCACGATTTCCATGTTGTTGACGTTGAAAGCACCGATAGCGTAGCCGCCTTCGTAAGCCTTCTTGGACATTTCTTTAGTTCCGACTAATGGCATTTTTCATTACCCCCTAATCTAAATGGTCGAATTAACCTTATTTATTATAACATCATTGTTCAAATTTTGCCATAGGCAAAATATTCCTAATCGATGTTTCAACGAGGCAGTTGCCTCGTTATACCATATAAATTATTAACGGTAGAGTTGAAAGATAATTTTTACAAGGACTGGCTGAAACTCATCCTGCTTGCGCCTTAAGCGCAGGCTATAGTAAAATAGGTATGAAAAAATTTATAGGACGGAAGTGCAGATAATATGGATGAAATGATAAAAGACGGCCTGCCCAACCTACAATGGTTCCCGGGGCACATGAAGAAGGCTCAGCGCCTTATCGAAGAAAATCTGAAACTGGTGGATGTGGCCATCGAGCTGCTAGATGCCCGCATCCCCTACAGCAGCGCCAATCCCATGCTGGCAGAAATCATCAAGGACAAGCCCCGGCTGGTGGCCCTCAACAAGTCCGACCTGGCCGACCCTGTGCAGACTAAGGCGTGGTTGGCTTATTACAAGAGGCAGGGTCTGGCGGCGGCAGCCATTGACTCCCTCAACGGCAAGGGCATGAAGCAGCTGGTGAAGCTCGCCGAGGACCTGGCCCGCCCCAAGACGGAGAAACTGGTGAGCAAGGGGGGCAAGGCCAGGGCCGCCCGCTGCATGATTCTGGGCATCCCCAATGTGGGCAAGTCCTCTCTCATCAACCGTCTGGCTGGTTCCGTCAAGGCCAAGGCCGCCGATAAGCCCGGTGTCACCCGGGCTAAGCAGTGGATCAAGCTGGGCAGCAATCTGGATCTCTTGGATATGCCCGGCATTCTCTGGCCCAAGTTCGAGGATATGACGGTGGGGCTGAAGCTGGCCTTTACAGGAGCCATCAACGATGATATCTACGACAGGGAAAAGGTCACGGCCTTGCTTTTGGAAACTATGCGCCGTGATCATCCCGAGCGTTTGGTGGAGCGCTTCAAGTTCAAGGGTGAACTGCCGGAGGCGGGACTGGAGCTTTTGGAAGCCGTGGGCCGCAAGCGGGGCTGCCTGGTGAGGGGCGGCGTGGTGGATTTGGAGAAGGCCGTCAATATCGTGCTGACAGAATTCCGCTCCGGCAAGCTGGGAGCTGTGACCCTTGATGCCGTTCCTGCAGAGGAAACTGCAGGGGAAAATGAGGGGAGTGAAAAAATAGTTGATTGATTTGTCGAAAACGACGATAAAGGATATGGAGAGTCTTTTTGCGGAAGGACCTGTGACGGAAGAACTGCTGGAGGCTTGCAGGCATGATGCCCGCAAGGCGGCAGGCACTATCCTGCGGCGCTATGAGAGGGCGCAGAAGGAAAAGGAGAGGCTGCTTTCCCTCTATGACTTCGAGCGTCAGGCTTGGGCTGAGGGGCTGGAGCTTGTGGCAGGGGTGGACGAAGCAGGGCGTGGGCCTTTGGCAGGGCCAGTGTCTGTGGCGGCGGTCATCCTGCCCCATGAGCTGGAACTGCCGCACCTCAATGATTCCAAGAAGCTATCCCCCGAGCGCCGCGAGGAGCTTTTTGCCGAGATTCAGGCAAAGGCCATTGCCGTCAGCAGCGTGCTGGTTGATGCCAGGACTATCGACAGAGTTAATATCTATCAGGCTACCCTCAATGGCATGTATGAGGCCATCTTTGGCCTGCAGCCAGAGCCACAGCAGGTCTTGGTGGATGCGGTGCCCCTGGCGGCCCTGCCTATGCCCTCGCGCTCCATCATCAAGGGCGATGCCAAGTCAGCCTCCATTGCGGCAGCTTCCATCATCGCTAAGGTCACCCGTGACCGGCTGATGGACGAATATGACAAGGAGTATCCGCAGTACGGCTTTGCCAGCCATAAAGGCTATGGCACAGCCCAGCATATAGAGGCCTTGAAGAAATACGGCCCCTGTCATATTCACCGCATGTCTTTTGAACCAATCAAGTCTATGTTTGAGCAAAGTCGGCCTTTTTGATTTACTAACTTGGAAGGGTGAGCATCCATGCCTTTGGAAGCGGGAACACAAGTAAATGTGGGCATTCGTCCGGTAGAGCGCCCCCAATCATCGGGAGGCCCTGACCGCATAGGCCAGCGGACTGGCGGCAGCGCGGCAGAGGCCTTTGCGCCGCGCACCAATGTGGCCTTGCAGGCTGCCGTGGACGATATGGCGGGAATCTTGGCCAAGGTTGCCGGAGCCCAGAGCGAGGCCATGGAGAAGATGCCCAAGGAATTGCAGGAAGTCATCAGGAATGTGCTGAAGCAGGCGTTTTCCTTTGAGGAAACTCTGGGGCAGGGCCTCAGCAGCACCGTGGAGAGCCAGCGCTTCACCGCAGAGCAGCTCTCCAGCATGTCCAGGATGCTGAACCAGATGGCAGCCTTGGCGGAAAAGGGGACGTCACCTACTGTCAGCGATACGGTGCAGGTTCTCCTGACTAATCTTAAAAGCATGGTCAGCAATGGCAGTGCAGACGGCAAAGTGCTGGAGCCGGTGCTTTTGCTGAAGGCTTCCTTTGACATGCTCATAGACAGGAATTTCGATGATTTGCCACAGGAGATGCAGCAGCTTTTGCTGTCTTTGCAGCCTAAGGGGCAGCCTTCCATCATGCCTTTTGAAGAGGGCAGCAGCTTAGGTTTTTTGAAGCAGCTAGTGCAGTTCTTCATGCCCCGTCCTTCAACTGCGGAAGGCGGGCAGCCGCAGGCTGCTCCGCAGGAACAGCCTCAGGCGCAACAGGGGCAGCAACCTCAGCAAGGTCAGGCGCAGGGGACTCAGCAGGGGCAGCAAATGCAGCAGGGCCCGCAAGGCCAACAAGCAATGCCACAGCAGGGGCAGCAAATGCAGCAGGGCCCGCAAGGCCAGCAAGCAATGCCACAGCAGGGGCAGCAGATGCAGCAAATGCCGCAGGGTCAGCAAACAATGCCACAGCAGGGTCAGCAGATGCAGCAGATGCCGCAGGGTCAGCAAGCAAT
>JAGBLH010000043.1 GCA_017635515.1 Selenomonas sp. | reverse complement strand
GACACCATCCGCTATTACGAACGGATTGGCCTTATCCCCCACGTCCCCCGCAAAGCAAACGGCATCCGTGAATTTGACGAGGCATCCTGCGGCTGGGTGGAATTCATCAAGTGCATGCGTGGTGCCGGAGTGCAAGTGGAAGCCCTTATCGAGTACGTTTCCCTGTTCTTCCAGGAAGGCACCGAGGCAGCCCGCAAGGATATCCTGGTGGAGCAGCGTGCCCGCCTGCAGGAGCAGCTGGAGACATTGCAATCCACCATCGAGAGACTGGACTACAAGATTTCCCATTACGATGAAATGCTTAAATGCTCTGAAAAACTCAAGTCCTGACCCCCTTAAGACTTCCCCCTGATGCAGCAAGTGGCTATTGCATGTACGTGCAACAGCCACTTTTTCTATGCCTGCGTGTGAAGGACGTTTCACTTTGTGCAGCTGCAAGTTCATGGCAAGCTCCCAAAAGGAATCCAGCTCGACTTCTCTTAAAAATAGAATTCTTGATGCAGGTCAATATCTGCTACCGATTTAAGCTTGCAGACCGTGAACTGACCGTCTATTCTTTTCAATTCCATCCTTCTCATGCCATCAACCTCGCTCTATATCAAAGCTTATGCCCCAATGGCTCCATCTTCTCAAATGTGTAGATTTCCCTCATGCCAATCTCATCTCGCAGGATAGCTCTGGCATCCTCCAGATGGTCAGCCAGATACTTCGTCGAATGAGCATCGGAGCCAATGGTGATGATTCTCCCTCCCAAGTCCTTGTATAGCCGCAGGATATCTCTGGCAGGCATGGTGTCATCAAGTCCATAATGCCAAGAGGAAGTATTGAGCTCAATACCCTTGCCGTCAGCTATGGCCAGCTTCAGGATTTCCGCCACCATGTCTCTGACAGCTTTGAAGGGATATTTCCCCTGCTTGTCATAGCGGCTGATGAGGTTCAGATGAGCCAGCACCGAGTAATGCCTGAAGTTTTTCATCACCTCGTACAATTCCTGATAGTAACGCTCGTTATACTCCTGCTGGCTGCGGCCCTGCTGGAATTCCTGATTCCAGAATTCCTTGTTGTCCACCTGATGGATGGACAGCAATACAAAGTCCAGCTTGTCTGCATACTTCTCAAACAAAGCCTCATACTTGGGGATAGTGCCAACCTGCACACCAAATTCCAAGCCACAATGCAAAGCTATGTCCTTGGAAAAATCTGCCTTGACCTGGCTGAATTTCTCAAAGTACCTTGGATAATCCACATTGGCCATAGGCTCCAGTTCATCTGCCGGTGTGCCTATGCCATCGCCGCCGCGATACTCGATATTTCCCTCATCCCAGTCTTTCTTGATGCCATAGTCCACATGGTCTGTGAAACACATTTCCTCAAGCCCCAGGGAAACAGCCTTTTTCGCCTGCTCCTCCATAGGCTCACGAGAATCATCACTAAACTCCGTATGCACATGATTATCTGCCAACATGGTAACATCCTCCCTCACAAAACTTTCTTGTAAACATAAGCTGCAATAAGGGCCTGCAGTGCCACCAAAAACGCCAGCAAGCCAAAGGCTGCATAGAGACTGGTCTGGTGAGCCAGAAAGCCTATGGCCGCGGGTCCCATGAGGATTCCCAGATACCCAAGGGTGCTTACCGCAGGCACCGCCATGCTGATAGGCATATCTTTCTGCTTGCCCAGCAAGGAGAAGAACACCGGCACCACATTGGCACTGCCAATGCCGATGGCAAAGAAGCCTGCGTATAAGAGCAACTGGCTGGGAGCGAAAATAACCAGCAAGAAGCCCAGAAATGCCAGCAGGCTTCCTCCCAGCACCACAGGCTTCTGCCCCAGCTTCTGCACCGTGGCATCCCCCAGGAGCCGCATGATAAGCATGGCCGCAGAGAAGACCGTAAAGCCCGTACCTGCCAGAGACATATCAAGTCCCTTGATATTGGTAAGGAATACACCGCTCCAGTCCATGACCGCACCCTCCACCAGGAAGGCGATGCAGGCCACCACGCCTACAAAGGTCACAATCCCCTTGGGCACAGCTACCATAGCCCCGCCACCTTCACCACCAAAGGGCAGCAGGTGGCGGACAAAAAAAGCCAGTGTCAAGAGCATTATCCCCACAGCAATGCAGGTAGAAGCAAAAGGCGTCAGCCCCAAAGTTCCCACCCAGACACCAAAGAGCCCGGCTCCCACAAAGCCTCCCACGCTCCACAAAGCATGCATGCCCGACATCAGGCGGCGTTTCGACGCCTTTTCCACCAATACGGCCTGGATATTCACCACCACATCGATGCAGCCCATCATGGCTCCAAAGACAAGCAGGGCGATTGCTGCCAAAGCCATGCTGTCTACCAGGCACAATACCAGCAAAAGCAAGGCAAAGGAGGTGGCAGCCACGATCAGCGTCTTCCGGCAGCCAAAACGCACGGCAGCGGCCCCGGAGAGAGGCATGGTCAAGAGCGAGCCGATGCCTATACATAAAAGCATCATGCCCAGCACATCTTCACCAATAGCCAGCCGTTCCCTGAGCAGAGGAATCAAAGGAGCCCAGGAAGCTGCCCCAAAGCCACCGATGAAAAACAAGGCCCTGGTGGAATGCTGACGCATCTTTCCCGCCGCATATCTTTCCTTAGCCTTTGATCTGTCCATATCCTGATTCATGAATCCACTCCTGTCCTTCCCACATTTTCAAATAAAATGGGGACATGTTGTTTATTGACGAGAACAATAGTTCTAAAATATAATAATAATAGAAAAAGAAAACGTGATGTGAGCATGATATGATATGAAAATGGAAAATACCTGCTTTATAGCCATTGACCTGAAATCCTTCTACGCCTCAGTGGAGTGCGTGGAACGGGGACTTGACCCTCTGACCACCAATCTGGTAGTTGCTGATGAGAGTCGTACAGAAAAGACCATCTGCCTTGCCGCCACCCCCGCCATCAAATCTTACGGCGTACCAGGGAGAGCACGGCTTTTTGAAGTGGTGCAGAAAATCCGTGAGGCCAACGGAGCCCGCCGTTTTTATGCTCCCGGCCATAAACTCGAAGGGCAGTCCTGCGATGCTGTGGAACTATCGAAGAATCCCAGCCTTGCCATCGACTATCTCGTGGCCCCTCCCCGCATGGCTCTCTACATGGATTACAGTTCCCGGGTGTATGGGATTTACCTGCGGTACATTGCCCCCAGGGACATACACACTTATTCCATTGATGAAGTCTTCATCAATGCCGCCCCCTATCTTGCTGCCTACAAGCTGACTGCCCGTGAACTGGCTATGAAAATGATAGGGGAAGTACTGACAGAAACCGGCATTACCGCTACCGCCGGCATTGGCACCAATCTGTACCTGGCCAAAATCGCCATGGACATCACAGCCAAGCACATGCCCCCGGACAAGCACGGGGTGCGGATAGCAGAGCTTGACGAAAGAACCTACAGGCAAAAGCTGTGGGCTCACACCCCCATCACGGACTTCTGGCGGGTGGGCAAAGGGTATGCCAGCAAGCTCGCCAATATGGGGCTGTACTCCATGGGAGATGTGGCCCGCAAGTCATTGGACAGCCAGGGAGAAAGGGACTTATACAGGGTATTTGGCATCAACGCAGAACTCCTGATAGATCATGCCTGGGGATATGAGCCCTGCACCATGGAGGCCATCAAATCCTACCATCCATCTGCCACCAGCCTCAGCAGCGGGCAGGTGCTGCACTGCCCTTACACCCATGAACAGGCACGCCTCATCGTCTGGGAAATGGCAGATCAGCTTATCCTCGACCTGGTGGCCAAGAAACTCATGACCAATCAGATAGTTCTCGATATAGGCTATGACATCGAAAACATCGCCCAAGGGTACAGCGGACCCGTCCATATTGACCACTATGGACGAAAGGTGCCCAAGCCAGCCCACGGCACCATGAGCCTCAAAAAGCACAGTTCCTCCACCAAGGAACTGCTGCGGGAAACCCTGGCCCTCTACGACCGTATCATCAGCCCGCCCCTCCTGGTACGCCGCATTACCGTCACCATGGGAAGGCTGATAAATGAAGACAGCGCAGCCAGACAAAAAGAAGCCACGGTAGAATTTGATCTTTTCAGTGATATGGATGGCACAGCCCAAAAGGAAGAAGCTGCCCGACTGGCAGAGGAAAAAGAAAAATCCCTGCAGCACACCATGATAGCCATCAAGAACAAGTTCGGCAAAAACGCTATCCTGAAGGCGGCCAATCTCAAAGAAGAAGCCCGCACCATTGCCCGCAACAGCGAAATAGGAGGACACAAGGCATGATGAAGATAGAGAGAAAAATAGAGCAATACGCCGACCTCATAGACCTCCCACGGCCAGAGCCAAGATGCTGCCCCCGCATGCCCCTAGAAAAAAGAGCTGCCCAGTTCGCCCCCTTCGCAGCCCTGACCGGCTACGAGGAAGTGGTAGAACGAACCGCCAGGCAGCATGAGGACAGTATTGAGGGAGGCTAAAGCAGTCTATTGCTCGCTACATGGCAACGCTTTAACAGCACAGTCCCTGGGTATTCATGCTATCACCTTTTCACCAATTGAATTTCACACTTCCCCCTCCTCCATAATCCCCAGCGTCCTTTTCCAGTAACGGGAATAGATGGCTCCCAAGGGATTATGTGCCAGCAGTCTGTCCTTGACCACCAGAGTGGTGACAGGCCAGGGGCAGTTGGCGTTGAAGATGGCATCGTGGCCTACGCAGAGGCCGCAAGAGATGAAAAGCTCCGTGCCTTTTTCCGCCAGGATTCTGGCTTGGAATT
>JAGBLH010000042.1 GCA_017635515.1 Selenomonas sp. | reverse complement strand
GTACGCCGGAGGAAGTACAGAGGGATCCCGAGGTTATTAGGGCATATTTAGGCGGGGAGGGCTGACATGCCAGTGGCATGTCAGCGGACAGGCGGGATGCCTGTCCTGGATGTTACATAGAGATGAGGGCAAGCCGGATGCTTGCCGGAGGGTCAATATATGACTGATACAAATACAAACCAACCAATGCTGAAGATTGATGGTCTCCATGTGTACTATGGGGCCATTCACGCCATCAAGGGCATCAGCCTGGAGGTAAACCAGGGGGAGATCGTGACCCTGATTGGGGCCAACGGCGCGGGCAAGTCTACTACCCTGCGCACTATCTCAGGTCTTCTGAAGCCCAGGGAGGGCACGATTTCCTTCGAGGGCGAGAGCATCGGCGGCGTGCCCGCCCATGAGATTGTCAAACGGGGCATCTCCCAGGTGCCTGAGGGCCGCCGCATCTTTGCGGATATGACGGTCATGGAGAATCTGGATTTGGGTGCTTTCACCCGTAGCGACAAGGACGGCATCAAAGCCGATCTCAAGACGGTCTTTGAGCGGTTCCCCCGCCTGGAGGAGCGCAAGGAGCAGCTGGCAGGCACCCTCTCCGGCGGCGAGCAGCAGATGCTGGCCATGGGCAGGGCGCTCATGAGCCGCCCGCGTCTCCTGCTGCTGGATGAGCCTTCCATGGGACTGGCGCCGCTCCTGATCCGCGAGATTTTCTCCATCATCGTGGATATCAACAAGGCGGGCACGACGGTGCTCCTGGTGGAGCAAAACGCCAATATGGCGCTCTCCATTGCCCATAGGGCTTATGTGCTGGAGACTGGCCGCATTACCCTTTCCGGGGCTGCCAAGGAACTGGCTGCCAGCGAGGAAGTCCGCAAAGCTTATCTAGGCGGTTAATTATATTTGAGGACAATGAAGGAAATTGTCCTTTCGTGGCGAATAATCTGAGCAGAGGGAGATGATAATGATGTTTGTGTCCAAGAGGATGGCGCAGAATCCGGTGACCATTGCGCCGGATGATTCTATTGACGCGGCCATGACTGCCATGCGCAAGGGCAAGTTCCGCCGCCTGCCGGTGGTGGAGGAAGGGCGGCTGGTGAGCTTCATCAGCGACCGCGACCTCATGCGGGTGGCACCAAGCCCTGCCACTACCCTTTCCAAGTTCGAGGAAAAATCCCTGCTGTCCAAGCTGAAGGTCAAGGAGATCATGCCCAACAAGGTGATTTCCATTTCGGATGAAGCCACCATCGAGGAGGCAGCCCTGCTCATGGAGCAGAACAAGATCGGCGGCCTGCCGGTGATTTCCAGCGTCGGCGTGGTGGTGGGCGTCATCACGGAGACGGATATTTTCAAGACCTTCATCGACGTCATGGGCCTGGCCAAGGGCAAGACCCGCATCACCATCGAGGTGGAGGACAAGGTGGGGGTGGTCTATGAGCTAGCCAGTGTCTTCAAGGACGCAGGGCTTTCCATAGACAGCCTGGTGACCTGCAAGCAGCCTGACGGGAAGTATGAGATTGTCATTCGTGGCAATATTCCCGATGTGGAGGACATCAAGTCCAAAATCGAGGCACAGGGATACAAGGTCATCCATTCGGTCAAGATTGGCTGAGGACGCAGATAAAAAGTATTTTAGAGCCGCTGAATTCGTTTGCATTGTTGTGGGCAAGTTCGGCGGCCTTTTTGGAATAAAAAACTTCCCGGAGGGGAAGGGAAAATGTATACAATATTACATTTTCAACCAGCCAGCTAGTCTTGAACATGTATAGTAGCTATGATATACTGTTATACATGTTGAAAGATAGGTAAATGGGATGTATGCGTAAGGAGGTTTTCAAGATGAAGTTCGCGTCATTGAAGAAGATGCTGGCTGCCGGCATGGTGGCAGTCATGGCGGCTGTGGCTTTCACGGGCTGCGGCGGCGAGGGTGACAAGGCTGCCCAGAAGCAGTTCCTGAACATCGGCACCGGCGGCACAGCAGGAACCTACTACCCCTTGGGCGGTGCCATGGCTGAGATCCTCAACAAGGCTATCCCGGGCATGAATGCCAGCGCCCAGAGCACCGGTGCCAGCGTGGCGAATATCAATATGCTGAAAGATGGCTCTGTGGACGTGGCTATCGTTCAGAACGATATCACCTACTACGCTGTCAACGGCACGGAGATGTTCAAGGACAAGAAGGTGGATGGCCTCCAGGGCATCGCTATCCTCTATCCTGAGACCTGCCAGGCTGTGACTCTTGAGTCCAGTGGCATCAAGGATCTTGGAGAGATCAAGGGCAAGAGGGTAGCCGTGGGCGCTGCCGGTTCCGGCGTGGAGGCAAATGCCCGCCAGATCATGGAAGCCTATGGCATCAACTACGATGATATCCAGGTGCAGTACCTCTCCTTCAGCGAGGCTGCCAGCGCCTTGAAGGATGGCAATATCGATGTGGCCTTCCTCACGGCCGGCTATCCCACTGCAGCTGTGCAGGATATTTCCTCCCAGAACAAGATCCGCTTGCTGCCGGTAGCTGCCGACAAGGCTGATGCCCTGATTGCCAAGTATCCCTTCTACACCAAGACCGTGATCCCTGCTGGCACCTATGCAGGCTTCGAGGAGGAAGTGCCCGCCGTTTCCGTCATGGCTATGCTGGTAGCCAACGAGAAGGTCAGCGAGCAGCTGGGCTATGACATTGCCAAGAGCCTCTTCAACAACCTTGACCGCCTCCAGGCAGCTCATTCTGTTGGCAAGCAGATTGCAAAGGCGAAAGCCATGACCGGCATGCCCCTCAAGATGAATGCCGGTGCTGAGAAGTTCTTCAAAGAGTGATTGAGTGACAGTTAGTGCGAAGTGAATTTACGGGTCTCAAGCTGCGACTCTGGCCGTGCCTGACCCTGGGGCTGGTTCTGCTGGCCCTGGGGCAGGTGCTCCTGACGCCGTGCCTGACGCTGTCGGCGGAGGGACGGCGTCTTGTTGTGTGTGAAGCCAGGGGGACGGAGCTGACCATAGATTTCATCCATTCCGTGCAGAAGACTCCCGTGGAGGAGAAATTGCGGGTTTCCGCCGCAGGAAGCGAGCTTGAGCTGATGGAAACCCGCTATCATTCCTTCGGGGTGGGGCTGCCCTTCCTGGCCTCTGAGGGGGAGTTCCGGCAGGAGGGCAATGATTTCGTCATCACAGGGATGGACAGGCGTTACCGTGAGCTGGCCCTGCGCACAGGCGTGGGCACGGAGCTGACGGTGACAGTGAGAAGGGGCAGTTTGGAGAAGGTTTTTGAGCTATATCGGGCTTATGGGCCGGGAACGCTGATAGAAGCGAAGTTATTGCCATTATACGAAATTATAATCAAGGGATTAGGGCGTGTTGATTAATTCACTCAGCCCATCTTCACGGGTCTTGACTGTCCCTGCTGCGTTGACAAATCCTCGACATAGCACCGCTATGCCTCCGGTTTGTCGCCTTGCAATGGACAGCCAATCCCCGCAAATCTGGGC
>JAGBLH010000041.1 GCA_017635515.1 Selenomonas sp. | reverse complement strand
CACATACAGACCCGCCTGCTCGCTGGCTGCCCGCCTGGCATCTGCCCGGGCCCTCTCTTTGGCCACGGCCGCATTCTCCTCCGGCCCGTCCCCCATGATGTAGTACCCGTCCGCCTCAATCACGCGAACCTCCGCAAAGGTCTCCATGGGGTCAGCCACGCCCCAAACAACCGTAAACGCCGCCCCCAACCCTAAGGCCGCCAGCAGTGCCCGATATACGATCTGCATGAAGGATCCACTCCTTTGCACTTTGCCAAAACGCCTTCAAGTCCTTTGACCGAAGAACTGCCGTTCCTCCATGACGGTGAACCACACAAACTGGTGCAGTTGCCTCACTTTCTTTGAAATTTTACCGCCGGCCACCATAAAAGATGGCCGGCGGTTTTCTAATAGACATTCTCGCTTTCTGACATCACCACATACCTGCCATAATTGGTCTTATGGTTGTAGGCCAGGATATAATTTGTCCCCCCGTCGGCCTGGTAGCTCACCGAGGCATAGGGGAGGCCGCTATCTTGGATAGCTGCCTGGGCGCCGCCGGGCAAGAGCGCTGCCAGGGCAAAGGCCAGCAGGGCCAAAACCTTGAATAACCGCGTCATGGAAAACCTCTCCTTTCACTGAAAGTCATGCTTTCTTCCGCTTGGCGAGCTCCTGCTCCACCAATGCGGGAATCTCATCCGTGTCGATCTCAGCCTTCACCACGGCTTTCACCAGCAGGGTATCCAGCTCGGAGGAAATGTTGTACTTCACATCCTGCACCTTGATGATACCTGCGGCTATGAGCTCTATTTCATCCTTGGTAAGCTTGGACTTCTGCACTTCCGTGGTGCTGGCTACCTTCACGCTGGCCTGCTCCACCACCGCCACCTCTGCCATGAGCTTGGCCTTGTCCTTGGCTTCGCTGAGGGAGATGTTTTCCTCCTCCATGTAGTATTCCCCCACCCCTTCGTAGGTGAGAATCTCTGCCTGGGCCTGCTGAGGCTGGCAGAGCAGGAGGCACAGGGCGGCAGCCAGAAGATATAGTTTTTTCATCACACTCAGCCTCCCAGTTTGCTCCTTATCCTGCTGTACAGGTCGCTGGCGGCACCGTCACCGGGGTTCAGTTCTTTCGCCCGCTGGGCATCCGGCAGGGCTTCCATGAACTGGCCCAGGTTGCAGTAGGCCAGGGCCCGGTTGTAATAAGCTTCGGCAAAGTTGCCGTTCAGCCTGATGGCCTGTCCGTATTCATTCACAGCCTCACGGTAACTTTTCAGCATCATATAGGCGCTGCCCAGATTGTTGTGGATGTCGGCACTGCCGGGCATGATGCGGGCTGCCTGCTGCAAGTCCCCCAGGGCGCGGTCCGCCTGTCCCGCCGCCACGTAGGCCCGGCCGCGATTGTTGAGGGCCGGGGCAAAGCGGGAGTCAATGGAGAGGGCCTGGGTGCAGTCCTGTATGGCCTGGGCGGCCTGCCCCTGCTCCAGATGCACCATGCCCCTGTTGCTGTAGGCCTGCAGGAAATTGGGCTTCAGGGCTGCCGCCTGATTGAAATCATTGACGGCTTCGCTGTACTGCCGCAGGTGGTAATAGGCCAGCCCCCGGTTGTTGTAAGCCTCCGGCAGCCGTGGGTTCAAACCCAGGGCGCGGGTGTAGGCGGAAAGGGCTTGGGTGTAGTCTCCCCGGGCGAAAAGGCCGTTGGCCTTCTCCAGTTCCTCTGCCGCACCGAAGCGCTGGGTGTTGGCGGCTACTTCCGCCTTGATCTCTGCCCGCTGGGCTTCTCCCGCCCCCTCGTACCTGCGCTTCAGTTCCTCCATCTGCTTTTTCAGCTCGTCATACTCACGCTGGAGCTCACTATTCCGCCGGGCATCCTCTGACAGGACGCTCTTGTCGGTGCTGACCGCCCTCTGCATATCCACGCCGCTGTCATCCACCAGGGCGGTGATGGTGACGGTGAATTGCAGCAGGCTGTCCTCCAGCACTGCCACCTTGGACTTTTCCCCTTGGATTTTCAGCAGCTGGGCGGCGATAGTGCGCACCTCGTCTTCCTCCAGCACCATGTTGACGGTCTTGGAGTAGGACTCCACGTAGACCCCCGCCTTCTCGGCGGCGGCCCGCTTGGCATCCTCCCTGGCCCGGCCGGTGGCAGCCTCAGTGGTCTCCCCCAGCCTGGAGTCCATAACGTAGACCCCGGAGGCCTCGATGGTCTGGATGGCCGCTTCTGCCGGAGAGGGCAGGGCCCAGGCTGAGGCCAGGCCCAGTGCCACGGCTGCTGCCAGTTTTGTCAATTTTTTCATGGCCTTTACCTCACTATCACCACTGAGCAATTGGCAAGGAATTTCGAAGTCTGATTAGCTGCCAGGATCCTGTCTGCATCTGCCTGGCTCACCACGGGATCAACGCCGCCGGACACGCTGACAGCCTTGATGATGAGGGGTGAGTCACCGGCTCTGGACACGCCGCTATTGATATCCTCGGAGTAGTCCACCATGCCCCAGCTGATGGCCGTCTGGCGGGGCACGTTCTCATAGGCGTAGATCCGCTCGCCCCCCTGGGAAAGGATGGCGGGAGAGATAGCCGTGGTCAGCCCCCTTCCCCGGCAGTCCAGGATAAGCCCAGTGTAGCTCTTGCCCTGGTCAAAGCTGCCGCTTTCCATGCTGGTCATCTTGGGCTGGGGGAAGTCCTCATGGACCACATCCGTTGGCAGCAGCACTCCTGCCAGAGAGTTGGCCCCCCCGTACACCCCCAGGCTGGCAATGGCGTGGAAGACGCCGGCGTTATCCCGGTACACCTTGCTGATCCTGGCTCCCTTGAGGATGGTGTCCACAGAAATATTGATAGTGTCGCTGGCCCGGCGGGACTTTATCACTGTGGTGTT
>JAGBLH010000040.1 GCA_017635515.1 Selenomonas sp. | reverse complement strand
ATATGCTGTGGGCGACGTTGTGCGTATCAGCGCACTCGATGTCAACAAAAAGCTGGTGTGCGTAAAGGCAGGCACCAGTGCGGCAGGTAATATCAACCTTGCAAGCACCGCAGAGGGCGTGCTCGTCACCGACGGCACCGTTACCTGGCAGGTTGATAGCTTCGCAGACGGCAACTATTCTGCCGGGCATGGCAACGGCATCTACCGTGGCGCAGATATTACCGCATACTTCAACGGCGGCCTGATGAGCACTAATATCGCAGCTGGCAAGTTTGTCGGTGTGCATATTGGTGACTTCATCACAAAGACCATCAACCTGCCCGCTATTACTTATACTGACAAGGCTGGCACAGAGCAGACACAGGCTGCTCAGACCTTCACCAACGTAAAGTGGTATGTGGCAGCCATCGACCCCCACATTCATTGTGGCGATACTGAGACCACTGCTCACCATGTTCTTCTCATTCCCGCCAGCACCTTGCAGCGTAATGTGAAGATGAACCCCACCAACGACACAACCGGGGCTTATACCGGCTCTGATATGTGGCGTGTTCACATTCCGAACTGGGCTAGTGCAATCAAGACAGCCTTCGGGTCTAGCCATGTGCTGAAGCACCGTGAATTTCTGGCCAACGCCATCAATGCCACAGCACCCGCTGGGGCAGGCGCTGGCTGGGTAGGTACCGCCAGTGGCTGGGCTTGGACGGATGTAGAGGTCAATATCCCCAACGAGCAGATGATTTACGGCGGCAGGGTCTGGGGTTCCGGCTTCGACGGCGGCGATTTCCCGCGTATCCTGCCCCTCTATGCCCTGAAGTGCAGCCACCTCGATGACCGCAGCTGGTTCTGGCTGAGGGCGGTTGCTTCCGCGTCGTATTTCGCTCGTGCGTACGGCCACGGGTACGCGTCCTGCGGCGGAGCGTCGGGCTCGTTCAGCAGCGGCGGTGTCCGCCCCTATTTCCTTGCCCACTAACCTTCACCCCCGCCCCTTTGTGGGGCGGGGAGGGTAAGAGGCTAAACTATCCAAGGAGAGTTTTTCATTATGTCAGTTTTAGCCAGATTTCGCAAAGAATCCAAGTATGAATTCTACAATCACGCCGTAAAGCTCAGAAAAGAGATGACCAAGCTCCTTTTGCGGGACTTGGGCGTGAAGAAGCTCATACGCAACATCAAAGTCAGAACCGACAAGATGGAGCCCCAGGATGCAGATCTGCTCCTGGGCGTTATGGAGAAGTATCAGCTGACGGTATTCCCTGGTGAGTATCCGCTATGGATCATTGAGCATTTCCGTACGTCTATGCTGTCAATTTTGCGGGATATGCATATAAGCATCACCCGGGCATATAGCATTTGGGCAGTAAACAAAGTGGAAGCTGATGAGCGGCGGCTTTGCCAGGATAGGGCCATAGCTGATTGCGAAAGCCTGCTGCAGGAACTGCAGCTTGTTATCGACATCCTTCCCGTGGATGCAGAGAAGTATATGCGCTACGTGGATATGGTGGAGAAAGAGATTGCCCTGCTGAAGGGCTGGCGCAAGGCTGACAACAAGAAAAACAAATCCATGCCGAAATAACCATGGGCAAAGACTATAAGCGGTTGCTTCCGCGTCGAATTTCGCCAATGCGAACAACAACGGGAACGCGAACTACAACGGAGCGTCGAACTCGAACAGCAGCGGCGGTGTCCGCCCCTATTCTCAAAGAGTCAGGCACAATAAAGTGAAGGCTCATAGCAGGGAATGAGCCTTTGTCCATCCCGAAAGGGTAAATAGAAGCCGTGACGTGTCTATCTACGGATATTGATGCTACCAGCACGGCCACAAATTATTATTATGAAGAATGACTTCACTAATGCCAATCACCTCATCGAAGGATACAGAAGAACCCAGAAGGCCAGTGGCTGGAAGGATAGCACACAGAATTATGGTGTGAACTGCCTCAGAAGAACCTGTGATCTGCAGAAGACCATCCGCCAGGGTGTGTACCAGCAGGAAGAAGGGAGCACATTTCGCCGCATGGAGAATGGCCACCTGCGGTTGGTGAAAGCTCTTACAGTCAGGGACATGGTGATGCAGCACGCCCTCTGTGATCATGTGATGATTCCGGCGTTGCGTCCCTATCTCATCCATGACAACGGCGCAAGCCTCAAAGGGAAAGGCATCAGCTTCACTCGTAGACGGCTAATGCAGCACCTTTCCTGGCATTACCGCAGATATGGAAGAGAGGGCTATGTTCTCAAGATAGATTTCCGCAAGTATTTTGATAACATAGACCACGCAATCTTCTTCAAAGAAGTGGAGAAGCATATAGAGGGTTACCCCTACGCCAAAGATATGCTGAGGCGTATTCTGGAAGCCAATGAAGTGGATGTATCCTATACCGATGACCCCGACATCAAGGCCAAAGTATTCAACGCCCTGGAATATGGCAAACTCCCAAGGGAATTGCTCACCGGGGCGAGATATATGGCCAAGTCCATGGGGATTGGCGCACCTGTATCCCAGATAGCAGGAGTGTACCTGCCCAGCAGGATTGACCATTACTGTAAGACAGTAAGAGGTATACACTGCTATGACGCTTACATGGATGACCGTATCATCATTCATCCGAGCAAAACATTCCTGCAGGAACTCTTGAAGGAAATCAAGGGCATAGCGGCAGAACTTGGCATACACGTCAACGACCGCAAGACCCAGATAGTGAAGCTCTCCCGTGGCTTTACCTTCCTCAAGACCAGATACACAATCACCAAGACCGGGAAAATCATCCGGCGTATACCTCATGATGTAGTGACGAGGCAACGCAGGAAGATGAAGGCCCTGGCAAGGTATGCGATAGCAGGGGAATTCACCCTGGAGGCCTTTGACCAGCAGTACAAAAGCTGGTATTGGGATAAGGATCGCTACCACGCCAGGCGTACTTTACGCAATGTGAGGCAATTATATAGGAGGCTTAGAAAATGGATAACGAAAACAAAATCTTCAACCTCGAAATCATTGGGCAGAACGGCAGCTTCAAGGTGAGTGGCCTTACCATGAACGGCTCCAACTATGTCAGCGAGACGAAAGTGGACAGTGAGAACTGGCCCAAGGTCTTCCAGCTGACCGCCAAGGATGAAGATGGCAATATCACCGAGCAGTTCGACCATGCCAAGCTCCTCCAGCAGGAGCGGTATGCGTGGGATAACAATAAGTTCTACCTGGCTTTTGCCCCGGTGTCTGAGCAGGAACTCAAGAACGCCGATTTCCAGGCCCAGCTTGAGTACCTGGCCATGATGGCCGATGTGGACATTGACGCGTAAGGAATGGAGGACAAGACCATGGAACATAGCGCAAAATTTGAAAAGGTAAAGGGCTACTATGATAACGGCTTTTGGAGCAAGACCAAGGTGCACAACGCCGT
>JAGBLH010000039.1 GCA_017635515.1 Selenomonas sp. | reverse complement strand
CCATCTTCACGGGTCTTGACTGTCCCAGCTGCGTTGACAAATCCTCGACATAGCACCGCTATGCCTCCGGTTTGTCGCCTTGCAATGGACAGCCAATCCCCGCAAATCTGGGCCAAGTTCATTTAATCAACACGCCCTATGCCAACAAGGAAAGGAATGGGTGATATGAAAGATAAAGAGAAAAAGGGGAAGATAGCTGAGAGGCTGACCGAGGCAGACAAGGCGGAGGCTATCCTCAAGAAATATGACAAGGAATCTGACAAGATGGAGTATACGGGCTTCATGGCAAAATTTGTCGCGGCCCTGGCCATCTCTTTCTCCGCCTTCCAGATTTACACTGCTATCTTCGGGGTGCTGGATGCCCAGCTCCAGCGGGCGGTGCATCTGGGCTTTGGCCTCGCCTTGGTGTATCTTTTGTATCCTACCAGGAAAAGCTGGTCGAGGCATAAGCTGCATCCCTTTGACCTCTTGCTGGCTATCTTGGGAGCGGCGGCTCCTGCCTACATCATCATGGAGTACCAGTCCCTGGTGCTGCGGGCAGGGCTGACCTCCGGCGTGGACCTGGTGGTGGGCCTCATGGGCTTGCTGCTGGTCATTGAAGCCGCCCGCCGGGTGGTGGGCATCCCCATGGTCTGCGTGGTGCTGGCCTTCCTGGCCTACGCCTTTGTCGGGCCCTATATGCCCGGGGTGCTGGCCCATCGCGGCTTGACCCTGTCCCAGCTGGTGGGGCATCTTTTCTACACCACCGAGGGCATCTTCGGCATTCCCCTTGGGGTGTCGTCCACTTTTATCTTCCTCTTCATCCTCTTTGGTGCTTACCTTGAGTCCACGGGGCTGGGCAAGTTTTTCATCGACCTGGCCAATTCCATTGCGGGCTGGGCCAGCGGCGGCCCTGCCAAGGTGGCAGTGCTTTCCTCCGGCCTCATGGGCACCGTGTCCGGCAGTTCCGTGGCCAATGTGGTGGGCACAGGCTCCCTCACCATTCCCATGATGAAGAAACTAGGCTATCACAAGAACTTTGCCGGGGCGGTGGAGGCAGCGGCTTCCACCGGCGGCCAGCTCATGCCTCCCGTCATGGGGGCGGCGGCCTTCCTCATGGCTGAGTTCGTGGGGGTTCCCTACATTGACATCGTCAAGGCGGCCATCATCCCTGCTTTTCTCTATTTCGTAGGTGTGTGGCTGGGGGTTCACTTTGAGGCTAAGAGGACGAACCTCAAGGGCATTCCCCGTGAGCAGCTGCCCAAGCTCTGGACTATCCTGCGGGAAAGAGGCCATCTGGCTCTGCCCCTCCTTCTGATCGTCTATCTGCTGGTGTCCGGCTATACGCCCATGCGGGCAGCTCTGGTGGCGATTGTCCTTGCCATTCTCTGCTCTGCCCTCAGGAAGAATACCCGCATGAAGCCCATGCAGGTGGTAGAAGGTCTGGAGAACGGTGCCAAGAATGTCTTGGGAGTGCTGGTGGCCTGCGCCGCCGCCGGCATCATCATCGGCGTGGTGACCAAGACCGGCGTGGGGCTGAAGCTGGCTTCCGGCCTGATTGAGCTTTCGGGGGGGCTGCTCTTGCCCACCATGTTCTTCACCATGATCACAGCCATTCTCCTGGGCATGGGTGTGCCCACCACAGCCAACTACGTCATCACCTCCACCATTGCGGCTCCCGCCCTGGTGCAGATGGGGGTGCCGGTGCTGGCGGCCCACATGTTCGTCTTCTACTTCGGCATCATCGCAGATGTTACGCCTCCTGTTGCTCTGGCGGCCTATGCGGGCTCCGGCATCAGCGGCGGCAATCCCCTCTGGACAGGGGTCAACGCCTCGAAGCTGGCTATCGCTGCCTTCATCATTCCCTATATGTTCGTGCTGTCGCCCACGCTGCTGATGATGGATGCTACGGCAGGGGGGCTCATCATCACTACGGTCACGGCCCTCATCGGCATGGTGTCCCTGTCTTCGGCCCTGATTGGCTATCTGGCAGCGAGCTGCCGTGCCTGGGAGCGTCTGGTGTTGATTGTAGGCGGCCTTTTGATGATCAACCCTGGTCTTTTGACGGATCTGATCGGCGCTGCTATGTTTGCAGCTATCCTTGTGCTCCAGCTGCGCCGCAGCAAGGGCGCAGATAGTGCTCCGTCAAAGTCCTGAGGACTTTACAATGTCCTCGCATCATGGTAAAATATCTTTGTTGCTGTAATAGCAGCAAGATGGAGAGGTGTCCGAGTGGTCGAAGGTGTCGCACTCGAAATGCGATAGGGTTAACAGCCCTCGTGGGTTCGAATCCCACCCTCTCTGCCAGTGAAATGCCAGCCCTGCGGGAGTTTCCTGCGGGGCTTTTTGCGTATCAGCAGACATAGTTTGTCTGGCAGGGCAAGCCTTGACAGGGGCAGGAGAATTGCTTAACATCAATAACAGAAGCAATAAGGGTGGGGGGTAGTTGGCCATGGTGATAGAGGAAAGGCTTTTTGCTTTGCAGGACAAGGAATATCGGGATTTTCACAAGAAGCTGGTTCCTACGGTGTCCCCGGAGACTATCATCGGCGTGCGGACGCCTGCCTTGCGGAAACTGGCCAAGGAAATAATGCAGGCGGGGGAGGCAGAGGCTTTTCTAGCCCGGCTGCCCCATAGGTATTTTGATGAGAATCAACTCCATGCCTTCATTATCTCGGGGATTAAGGATTACGGGGAGTGCATGGCGCGCTTGCAGGAGTTTTTGCCGTATATTGATAATTGGGCTACCTGCGACCAGCTGTCCCCCAAGGTCTTCAGGCAGCATCGGCAGGAACTGCTGAGTGAGGTGCAGAAGTGGCTGAAGTCCAAGGAGATGTATGCAGTCCGCTATGCCATCGGCATGCTGATGCAGCATTTTCTGGACGAGGATTTTGACGAGGCTTATCTGTCCGTGGTGGCAGAGGTGCGTTCTGAGGAATACTACATCAATATGATGATAGCCTGGTACTTTGCCACCGCCTTGGCCAAGCAGTACGAAGCGGCTCTGCCCTTTATCGAGGGAAACAGGCTGGCTCCTTGGACGCATAACAAGGCTATACAGAAGGCCATCGAGAGCAGGCGGGTCAGCGCAGCGCATAAGGAGTATCTGCGGGGGCTGAAAGTGAGGAGGGAGCAGCATGAGCGCTAAACTGGGAATAGGCATGGAGAGTTTCGAGGAAATCAGGGAAATAGGGGCGTACTATGTAGATAAGACGGAACTTATTTTTGATTTGCTGGAAAATAACACGAGAAAGAGCAAGGTCACTCTCTTCACCCGTCCCCGCCGTTTCGGCAAGACTCTGGCTATGACCATGCTGCGAAGCTTTTTTGACATAAAGCGGGATAGCCATGAGGCTTTTGCGGGGCTGGCTGTGGCAAAGCATGAGGAATTCTGCGCCAAGTGGATGAATCAGTATCCTACAATTTTTCTGAGCTTGAAGGGCATCGAGGGCATGGATTTCCCTTCGGCATACAAGATGATGGAGACTCTGATTGCTAATCTATGCCAGGAACATTTGTATCTGGAAAAAAGCGACAAGGTGCAGCCGGCAGACATAGAAGCTTTTCACAGACTTCTGTATAAGCAGGGCGACATAGATGATGTGAAAAATTCCTTGAAAATGCTGACTCGTATGATGGAAGCTGAATATGGCAAGAAAGCTATCCTGCTCATTGATGAGTATGATGTGCCTTTGGCCAAGGCCAGCGAGCGGGATGTGGATAGAAGAGACTTTTATCCCCAAATGTTGGACGTGATTCGAGGAATATTTGAATTCGCCATGAAAACCAATGAGCATCTGGAACTGGCGGTGCTTACGGGGTGCCTTCGCATTTCTAAGGAAAGCATTTTCACGGGCATGAATAATTTTGCCTGCTATTCCATACTTGATACTGAGTTCAGCGAGTATTTCGGCTTTACCGAGGCTGAGGTCAGGGAGATGCTGAGAGTCATTGGCTCTGAGGAAAGCTATGAAAGTGTCAGGCAGTGGTATGATGGCTATATTTTTGGCAAAAGCCATGTCTTCTGCCCCTGGGATGTAATCTGCTACCTGGCGGCCTTGCAGAATGACAGTGAGGCCCGCCCCAAGAACTACTGGCGCAATACCAGCGGCAATGGTATTTTGCTGACCTTTGTGTCCCGCAGCGATTTCGATGTATCAGATAAATTTGAAACTCTGTTGAACGGTGGCACCATCAGGCAGCGGGTCTATGACGAACTGACTTACGACAGTCTTCATGACTCGGAGGAAAATCTCTGGAGCCTGCTCCTGATGACGGGGTATGTCACCAAGGTCAGGCCGGGGGCCGAGGGGGACGAGGTGGAACTGCGACTGCCCAACAGAGAGATAGGCAACCTCTTTGCGGATACGGTAGTGAAGCATTTCAAGGAGTCCTTGGATACCACAATTCAGAAGGAACTGCTGGAGGCTTTGTGGAACGGCGAGGAAGAAAAAGCCTCGGAGCTGATGACCGATATCCTTTTCACCACTATCAGCTACCATGACTATCATGAGAACTACTATCACGCCTTCCTGACAGGCCTGCTGACGGGCATGGGCTATGCGGTGAAGTCCAATCAGGAAAACGGTCTTGGCCGCACGGATATAGATATCAGGGAAAAGAAAAAGCGGCGGGCTATGATTATCGAAGCCAAGAAATCCGCCTCAGCGGAGAACATGGAAGAAGATGCGCTGGCAGGAGTGAAGCAGATTGTCGCAAGAGAATATCTGAAGGGGTTCGAGGGATATAAGTCAGTGCTGGGCTATGGGGTGGCTTTTTACAAGAAGATGGCGTTGGTGAAGAAACTATGCTGAGGTCTGGAGGGTGAGATTTTGAAACGCAGCGAGAAGATATATGAGTATATACGGGAGTATTCTCTGGGGCGGAAGAAGGAGGATATGCAGGGGGCCATTGGCCTGGAGGCCCAGGAGATTGCGGATGCTCTGGGGATTCTCAGGAACAATGTCTCCAAGGAACTCAATGAACTGCACCGTCTGGACAGGATTGTGAAGTTCAAGGGGCGTCCGGTGAAGTATTTTGACAAGGCGGCTTTGGAGGAAATCTTGGGTACTGACTTGGGGGAGGGGCCCTGCCAGTATGCGGATGTGTCCGAATGCCAGAGCCCCGAGGCTGCCGAGGAGGAAGCCAATCCCTTTGCCCGGCTGATTGGCGCGGAGCGCAGCCTTTCCCGGCAGGTGGAGCAGGCCAAGGCGGCTATCCTCTACCCGCCTGATGGGCTCCATACCCTGATAGTGGGCCAGACTGGCGTGGGCAAGACCCTCTTTGCCCATATGATGTTTGCCTACGGCAAGGCCATGCACCGCTTCTCGGAGGACGCGCCCTTCGTGACCTTCAACTGCGCGGATTATTATAATAACCCGCAGCTCCTTATCTCCCATGTCTTCGGGCATCAGAAGGGGGCCTTCACGGGGGCGGACAAGGACAAGGCGGGACTGGTGGAGGAAGCTGACGGCGGCGTCTTGTTCCTGGACGAGATTCACCGACTGCCCCCCGAAGGGCAGGAGATGATCTTTTACTTCATGGACACGGGCACCTTCAACCGTCTGGGAGAGACTACCCGCTCCCGCAAGGCCAAGGTGCTGATCATTGGGGCTACCACCGAGGACCCGGACTCGGCCCTGACCAAGACTTTCGTAAGACGCATTCCTAATATAATCAAGATAAAGCCCCTGTCGGAGCGGAGCCTGTCTGAGAAAATCGACATCATCAAGCTGCTCTTCCGGGAGGAGGCCCAACGGGTGAAGAAGCCCGTGCGCATTACCGTGGAGTCGGTGAAGGCCCTCATTGGCAGCATCGGCAACGGCAATGTGGGGCAGCTCAAGTCCAATATCAAGCTGCTCTGCGCCCAGGCTTTCCTCAATGGCATTGACAATCCCGACTTCATCGAGGTGGATTTCAAGATGCTGCCCGAGGGGGTCAAGGACGGTCTCTTGACCCTGTCTTCCAACCGCCAGGCTCTGGCGGAACTGGCCCAGTATATAGCCGAGCCCCTGGTGGTCTCCCCGGCAGGGGGCAAGAAGCCCCCTGCCGACGAGGAGCAGGGGCCTGCTCCCTTCAATCTCTATCAGGTGGTGGAGGACAAGGTGGCCCTGCTGCGGGGGGAAGGCATCAGCGCAGAGCTCATCAAGCAGATTGTGGCCACGGACGTCAATGTCTATGTGAAGGAGCTGTATAATAAGAAGCATTCCGTCAATATGACCACCCGTGAACGTCTGCTGAAGATTGTGGATGCCTCTTTGGTGGACTTTGCGGAGCAGATTGCCCTCTTCGTGCAGAAGCGCATGAACCGCAGCTACCGCGACCGCTTTCTCTATGCCTTCAGCCTGCATCTGTCGGCTTTCCTCAAGCGCATCAAGGCCAAGGAGGTCATTCCCTACACGGCGGAAATCGAGGGGGCAGTGCCCCAGGATTCCCTGTGCCTGCAAGTGGCCATGGAGATAGGGGAGCTTATCGAGAAACAATATTTATTGAAAGTGCCAAGGGTAGAGGTCGAGTATATCGCCTTGCTGCTGGAGTCTGCGGAAGATGACGACCTGGGGGACAAGGTTTCCATCATCGTGGCCACCCACGGCACCAGCACCGCCAGCTCCATGGTGGAGGTGGCGCAGAAGCTTTTCAGCTCTGTCGATACGAATATCATTGCGGTAGATATGCCTTTGGAGACAGGCCCCCAGCAGATCCTTGAGCAGATGACAGCCATGCTGAGGGCCATGGACTGCCGCAGAGGGGTCTTGATACTGGCAGATATGGGCTCCCTTTGCAATATCGGCTCCATTATCTCGGAGAGGCTCAAAATTCCCGTGCGCACCATTGATATGGTCTCCACGCCTCTGATCTTGGAAGCCATGCGAAAAGTTGACATTGCAGGCATGGATCTGGACAGCATCTATGAATCGCTGTGCAGTTTCAAGGGCTATGAGAGCGTGGATGTGGGAGCACAGCGCCGGGAGATTGACGGCAAGCCCGAGGCCATTGTCACCATTTGCTCTACGGGACAGGGGGCGGCCCTGAAGCTCAAGGCTCTGGTAGAAGATATCCTGCACCATGCGGGGCGGGCCATCGAGGTATTGCCCGTGGGGCTGGTAAAGCTTGATGAGACAATTGATTCCTTGGCGGAAGAGTATCACATCATCGCTTCTGTGGGCATGAAGAAACCCTCGGTCCCTATTCCCTTCATTCCGCTGGAGCAGCTTATTGACGGCAGCGGGGAGAAAATGCTCACAGAATTGGTGCTGGGCAGTGAGATTGCCATGGTGCCAAAGGAAAAGAGCAATATGGTGGTGCAGAAGCTCTGCGAGGAATCCTTGCAGAAGTTCCTTACTTATCTCAATCCCGCCAAGGTCATGGGCGTCTTGCTGGAGTTTGACCGGCAGGTAGAGGCAGACCTCAATCTGCACCTTTCCAATCCTCTGCGCATCCGTCTCCTGGTACATTGTGGCTGTGCCCTGGAGCGCATCGTCACCCGCACCCCGCTTCAGTATAAAGAGGACAAGGAGAAGGTTGATACAGATAAATTGGCGGCGGTGAAAAAGGCCGCCAAGGTCTTTGAGGAGAGCCTGAAACTTCATTTCTCAGAAGATGAGTATTACTTTATGGCCAATATGCTCTGAGTTAAGGGGCATAAAGTCTTGAGATAAGGCAAAAATATGATACAGAAAATACACTGTGATGTGACAAATGTCATAGTGTATTTTTTTGTCGTGATACTCAAAGGATAGTATCAAAAAGGCGATTTTCTGTATTAAAGTGTATCAAAACATAAATTACTGTATTGGCGGCAGAATTTGAAGGATGAAAACAGTCTGTAAATTCAAGGCTTTCCAGACTTTTTTCATTTAATACACAAAGTTGGCACGCCAATTGCAATATATAAGGGCGTAAGGCAAAGAGTGCCAAAAGAAATCATATTCATTCACAATTTTTGTCTTTGTTTCAAGTCAAGGAGGTAATGAAATGTTTGGAATCATTGTTGGTACCCACGGCATCTTCGCCCAGGAACTGGTGAAGTCCTGCGAGATGATCTGCGGCGAGCAGAAGAACGTCCGTGCTGTGACACTTATCCCCGGTGAAGGCCCTGACGATGTGGTGACCAAGTATGAGGCTGCTATCAAGGAGCTCGATTGCGAGGGCGGCGTGCTCTTCCTGAACGACCTGTTCGGCGGCAGTCCCTACAATGCAGCTTGCCGTCTCGTCATCAGCAACGAGAAGTACGGCATCGTCACCGGCGTGAACCTGCCCATGCTCATCGAGATGTGCAGTGCCCAGCTCATGGATGACGGTTCCGATATCAAGGATCTCATGCAGAAGGCAGTTGACGCCGGCAAGAACGGCACCCAGACTTTCCATGCCAGCTCTATTTCCGATGATGAGGAGGAGGATCTTTAATTATGAATATCGTACTTGCACGCATTGATGACCGTCTTATCCATGGCCAGGTAGCAACTGTCTGGTCCAAAGTGACTGGCTGCACCCGCATCATCGTCTGCGATGATGACGTTGCCAAGGACACCATCCGCGCAACCCTCTTGAAGCAGGTTGCTCCCGCTGGCATCAAGAGCCATGTGGTTGACCTTGAGAAGGCTGTCCGCGTTTACAACAACCCCAAGTATGAGAATGAGAAGTGCCTGCTGCTCTTCACCAACCCCACCAGCGTCCTCTACATGGTAGAGCATGGCGTGGATATCAAGAGCGTCAACATCGGCGGCATGAGCTTCAAGGAAGGCAAGCACCAGATTACCGGCGCTGTGTCCGTGGATGACAAGGACATCGACGCTTTCAAGAAGCTCAACGAAAAGGGCATCGAGCTGGAGATCCGCAAGGTTGATACGGATTCCAAGGTCATGCTCATGGATGTGCTGAAGTAAGCATGCTGCTTGGTGAGTGCGGGTGCGGGCATGGCAGGAGCGGAACGCGTGAAATTTTTCCGCAAGAAAAATCTCAAGTGAAGCGCTGCCATACCTGCAACCCGAACACTTTAGAGTGATTTCTTAGGGCAGGCGCTTCCTGTCCCTTGAAATAAGAGGAATTATATATTATCAAGAGAATCAATGGAGGGAAAACACAATGGAAATCAGTGGAATCCAAATTCTTCTAGTTTTCATCTTCGCAACCATTGCCGGTATGGGCAGCTGCTTGGATGAATTCCAGACTCACCGCCCCTTGATTGCCTGCACGGCAACGGGACTTATACTTGGAGATATGACTTCCGGCATCATCATCGGCGGTACCCTGGAGATGATGGCTCTGGGCTGGATGAACATCGGCGCAGCTATCGCTCCTGATGCGGCTCTCGCATCCGTCATTTCTACCATCCTCGTGGTGGCAGGCCATCAGGACATCTCCACCGGTATTGCTATCGCCATGCCTATCGCCGCTGCTGGTCAGGTTCTTGCTATCATTTGTAAGACTGTTTCTGTGGTCTTCCAGCACTGGGCTGACGGCTATGCCGAGAAGGGCTCTACCTTCGGCATCGACATGTGCCACTACCTCGCTCTGGTCTTCCAGGGCCTCCGCGTAGGCGTTCCTGCTGTCATCGTTGCTATGACTGTCGGCACTGATGCTGTCCAGAGCATGCTGGCAGCTCTTCCCCCGGTCATCACCGGCGGCCTGCAGGTTGCTTCCGGCTTCATCGTGGTCGTAGGTTATGCAATGGTCATCAACATGATGGGCGCAGATTACCTCATGCCTTTCTTCTTCCTCGGTTTCGTTGTCGCTGCTTTCACGGATTTCAACCTGGTTGCTCTGGGCGTCATCGGCCTGGTGGCTGCTGTGGTCTACATCCAGCTCAATCCTAAGTATCAGGCAGTGGCCGCAGCTCCCGCTGCAGCTGCAAGCTCCGGCAGCGATATGGACGACGAACTTGACTAAGGGGAGGTAGGAAGATAATGGAAAAGAAACTTACTAAGTCTGATTTTTTCTGGGCTTTTGTCCGCTCTAACTTCCTGCAGGCTTCCTGGAACATGGAACGTATGCAGGGCCTGGGATACTGCTTCGGCATGGTACCCATCCTGAAGCGCCTCTATGAAGGCGAGGAGCTCAAGCAGGCTCTGAAGCGCCACCTGGAGTTCTATAACACTCAGCCTTTCGTCACCGCTCCCATCATCGGCATCACCGCCGCTATGGAGGAGAAGAAGGCCAACGGCGCTGACATCCCCGATGGTGTTATCAACGGTATCAAAGTCGGTATGATGGGCCCTCTGGCCGGCGTGGGCGACCCGATTTTCTGGGGTACTCTCCGTCCTATCACGGCAGCTCTCGGTGCTTCCATCGCCATGAGCGGCAGCCTCCTCGGTCCTATCATCTTCTTCGTGCTCTTCAACCTGGTGCGCCTGCTGGTTCGCTGGTACGGCATCAGCTACGGTTACTCCAAGGGTACTGATATCGTGCAGGACGTGGCTGGCAACAAGCTCCAGAAGCTCACTGAGGGCGCTTCTATCCTGGGCCTCTTCGTCATGGGCGCACTGGTAAACAAATGGACCAGCGTCAACATTCCCATTGTGGTTTCCGAAATCACCAACGCCAAGGGCGAGCATGTGGTCACCACTGTGCAGGGCATTCTGGACAGCCTGATGCCCGGCCTGGTTCCTCTGCTCTTGACCTTTATGTGCATGGGTCTTCTCAAGAAGAAGGTCAATGCTATCTGGATCATCTTCGGCCTCTTCGCTCTGGGCATTGTCTGCTTCGCTCTGGGCATCATGAACGTGAAGTAATTCTGCTTCAAAACAGAATATCCGGAAGGGATTTCATGGGTGGCGGGCTTTGGCCCGCCACCTTTTAAGTTCTTATTTAACCATTTACATTTCCATTTGATTTTTGTAAAATAGACTAAAGGGAAAGAAACAGCAACCAATCAATTAGTTTCTATAAAATAGGGAGAGATGTTTCAAATGATCAAGAAAGCGATTGCCGTAATGACCTCTGGCGGCGACAGCCCGGGCATGAACGCAGCAGCCCGCGCCGTAGTCCGCACTGCGCTCAGCGAGGGTGTGAGCGTCTTCGGCATCAACAATGGCTACCAGGGCATGCTTGATGATGACATTGTGCCGCTGGACAGCCGCAGTGTCAGCGATATGATACAGCGCGGAGGCACCTTCTTGGGCACCGCCCGTTCCATGGAGTTCAAGACTCCTGAGGGCCGCAAGAAGGGCTTTGACAACCTCATGAAGCATGGCATTGAGGGGCTGGTCATCATCGGTGGCGATGGCAGCCTCACCGGTGGTTCTCTCCTGTCCAAGGAAACCGGCATTCCTATCGTTGGCCTGCCGGGCACCATCGACAACGATGTCTGGGGCATGGACTACACTATCGGCTGCGATACTGCTGCCAACACCATCGTGGATGCCATCAACAAGCTCCGCGATACCGCTTCTGCCCATCGCCGCATCATGGTGGTGGAAGTCATGGGCCGCAACTCCGGCTGGCTGGCTATGATGGCAGGTATAGCCGGCGGCGCCGAGTATGTGCTGGTGCCTGAGGTGAAGTACGACCTGGACGAGATGTGCCACGAGCTCAAGGCCATGTACGATGCAGGCAAGCGCTACAGTATCATCGTCATTGCCGAGGGCGCAGGCTCCGGCGTGGGCTTGGGCAAGGTGGTCGAGGAAAAGACTGGCATTGACACCCGCGTTTCCGTGCTGGGCCATATCCAGCGTGGGGGTTCCCCCACGGTGGAGGACCGCATGAAGGCCTCCATGCTGGGCGAGAAAGCAGCCCTAGCCATCATCTCCGGTGCCACTAATCTGGTATTTGGCTTCAATGAAGGCAAGGTGGTAGGCGTCAACCTCTTCGATGCCGTCAACAACAAGAAGACCCTTGACCCCGAGCTGGTGCGCCTGGCTCGTGTGCTCGCATAACGCCATTCGGCAGGAAATACAGCTTGGATATGAAAGATTTTGCCCTCGGCGCTTTATTGCCTGAGGGCAAAAAATTTTTATAAGGGCTTAACTTTTGCTGGCAAGTCTACGATAAAGATATTGAAGGAATGTGCTTTTTTGCTTTTCCTCCTTGGGGCCTGTGGGGAAATCGTGATAAGTTCAATGGATTTATGGGAAAAGGAGGTTATTAACATGGATGTTAATACGATGGTGAACGTGTCCACCAACCTGAGCACCCTGAATGTGAAGCAGGGGAGCGCCGGGGCGGTCGCGGGCGCGGCTAAGCCAGCCGAGGCAGCTCCGGTGGCGCAGGCACCTGCCGATGCTTATTCGGTGAATGTGACTGATGCCGCCAAGAGTCACGGGGAGGCTGTGAAGGGCCTGTCTGCAGAGCAGATCGACATCCTGCAGCAGGGCATTGACAACTCCTACAAGATGATGATTTCCGTGCTGACGGAGAATAACGCCAAGCTCCAGGGCTGGCTGGATGAGGGCATCGGCAAGCTGGCCTTTGGGGATATGCAGATTGATTCCTCCAAGTTTGGCCTGCCTGCCGTGGGCACCACCCCCGAAGAAGCAGCTGAGGCTGTGGGTGAGGGCGGCGAGTATTCCGTGGATGCCGTGGCTGGCCGCATCTTTGATATGGCCAAGGCCATTGCAGGGAATGACCCTGAGAAGCTCAAGGCCATGCAGGATGCCGTGGAAGAAGGATTCAAGCAGGCTGGCCTTGCCTGGAAGGATACCATGGGCACGGACGAGATGCCACAGATTACCCAGGATACCCATAACGAGATCACCAAGCGCTTCGACGACCTCTATGCCCAGCTCACAGGCAAGGCAGCAGAGGAGGGCAAGTCGGAGTAAGGCCATATCTGATTTCCAGGGAAAGGAGGTATGATTTATGGCTACTATCAGTTCTATGGCGAACAACACCTATACGATGCTGACCATGGCCCAGAACAACGGCCTGTCCATGTTTGGCAGCAATGCTGCCGCCAGCGCCAAGTCTGGCGATATCTGGAGCAATTACGGCAACAGCTCTGCTGCTGCCAGCGCCATGATGTCCGGGATTTCCGAAGTCAGCAGCAGCAAGCGTGAACTGCTCGCCAGCTATGATAACGCCGCCAAGGGCTTCAAGGCTGAGTTCAGCTCCACCATGAGTGACCTTTCCAGCTCCATCAAGGATATGAAAAAGCTGGATCTCAATGTGGGGGAGAACGCCATCACCCAGAAGACCGTCACGGCGGAGGATGGCACCACCAGCCAGAAGACCGAGTACAGCAAGCCCATGCAGGCTGCACTGGACACCATCGGCAAGTTTGTGGACAACTACAATTCTGCCGTTGATCTCCTGGGAGAATATAGCGATGTTTCCAAGCGGATATCCCAGCTGGCTTCCGTCTTTGGCGACACCACTGCCCGGGCAGAGAACTACGCCAAGATTGGCCTCGATGTAGGCAAGGATGGCAAGCTGACCATCAATGAGGAGAAGCTTGCTAAGGCCATTCAGGATTCCCCTGGCAGGGTGGAGAATATCCTGGGCAAGGATGGTCTCACCGGCAAGGCGGAGAACCATGTGAGCTTCGCTCAGGGGCAGGAGGACAAGCTCTTCCCCTCCGTAGACACGATGTTTGGCAAGCAGCTCAAGCAGGCCAGCGTTTACAGCGGCAGTTCACTGCTGCAGCTCCATAGCATTGCTACTATGGGCAATTTCGTCAATATGATGTTCTGAAGACTTCCCCAGCCCCAAGATTATCCCGGCTGCTTCATGGCCGGGATATTTTCTTGG
>JAGBLH010000038.1 GCA_017635515.1 Selenomonas sp. | reverse complement strand
TGAGAAAATTAAATTAGAATTCTGATAAAAACCATACAAAAGCCATCCCTGGATAAGGATGGTAAAAAAACGAACACCCCCTGCAGTGGGCGATACACTGCAGGGGGTGCGGAGGTTGGGGCTGAAATAAATTTCATGAATAACAAGAGGAACTCCTTCCTCCCGTTTGCCGCTTAGTCCAATTATAAATTATAAATCACAAAGCCGTCAAGATATTTCTAACCCTTTCGGCCGTTTTCTTGTCCCCCCGCTCCTCGAAGTAGCCTATCATAGCCTTGGCCGTGGCCGGCAGATCCTTGGCCACCGTATCCACTTCGCCCCGGTTGTAGCGCAGAAAATCCCTTGAAAGCTCCATGGCCCGCAAAAGCAGAGGGACTGCCTCTTCCTTGCGGCCCTGGTTCCAGAGCTCCGCCCCCTCTATGGCGTAGGTGTCCGGCATCATGGGCATATCCCTCCGCATAGCTGCCATGGCCTCGGACATGGCCCTTGCATCTTTCAGCGCCTTGCTGGCATTGTACCAGATCCTGTAAATCTCCGCCCGGTAATTCGTCGGCAGGACTTCGGCTTCCAGCGCCAGCTGCATTTCTGCCCGGGCTTTCTCGTAGTTTTCTTCCGCCATGTAGGTCTTTCCCATGCAATAATGCTGCAGGGGCACATCCTCCCCCACCTCATGGGCATGGCGAAGGATTTTGGCATTTCTGTCCAGCTTGTCCTGAACCATGTCCGGGTCGTAGCCTGTGTGGTTCAGCAGGCAACGCTCCCGAGGCACCATGCCCGCCGCAGGATGCTGCCCGTCCGGAGTCACCATCAGCTCATGTATAGCCCCCTGAAAACGCACCCCGGCGGAGAACAGGCGGCAGGCAGCCCCCTCTGACCCCAGGGGCTGCAGTTTTTTGTCCATCTCCAGCCGCCGCACCAAAAGCTGCCGTTCTATCCCAGGGCCGTCATAATCCTCTGCCAGGCGGTGCAGCCCGGCAGCCGACTCCTCGGTAAAGAATTCGTCGCTGTCGGGGAAAACGATCCAGTCCCCTTGGGCCTGATCCAGGGCGAAGTTTTTGGCGGCAGCAAAATCATCTATCCACTCAAAGTGGTAGACCTTGTCCGTGTACTTCTTGGCAATCTCCACCGACCTGTCCACTGAGCCTGTATCCACCACGATGATCTCATCTGCCTGGTAGAGGGACTTCAGGCAACGCTCAATATCCGCCTCGCTGTCCCGCATGATCAGGCAGGCCGAGAGGAAGAGTTTCCCCTTATGCCTGCGCTTGCGGGCCAAAAAGGCCAGAGCCTCTTTCAGGCTGCAGGATCTGGCACCCTTGACAGAGCGCAGATTATCAGGTATCGCTTCAGTTTTTGGCAAGCGCCCCTTGCCGAACTGCAGCCGCCCTTCAAAGCCGGCTGCTTCCCTGGCCAGGGCTGCCAGATGTCCATAGGACTCCCCTTCGCCCTCCACCACCAAAGGCAAAAGTCCCGTATCCTTTTTCAGTACAAAGATGGTCGCCCGAGCCAAGTCCTCTACAAAAACCAGGTGCAGATCTTCCTGCTCCCGGCAGGGCAACAGAAGCCGCTTGCGGGGAGAAGCAGAGTCTGCCCGTTCCATCAGCCTGTCCAGCAGTTCCTCCGGGAGGCCCGAAGGATCCTCCGGCCTTTGTCCGCCAAAGAGCTGGCCTGCAACGGCACATACTGCCGTACAAGGCAGGCCCTGCTTCTGATGGCGGGAAAGCAAGGAAAGCACCTCCGGCAAAGGCTCTCTCAGCATCAGCACAATCCTGCGGAACCCTCTGGCCCTTTGCAAAGCGAGAGCCACCTTGGGCAGGAAGGCAGCCTGATTCTCCCTGGTTATCTCCAGGAAGGGCAGCAGAAGCCCTCTGGCCCCCTCTGCCTTCTGCTGCTCCTCAGGGGAAGTTTCTTCCAGTATCTTGTAGAAATCTCCACTCGCGCTCAGCTGGCTTCTGAGAGCCCTCCCTCCCAAGGTGTCTGCCCTGGCCACATAGAACTGCCAGCGTTCCTCCTGGCTGTCGCTATTTGCCTCGCCAGCCGGCACCTCTTTGGCAATGGCCTCCAAGTCACGATAAAGGTCAGGCAGCGCTTTCTCAAAATTGAAAAACTCCTCAGGGTACCTGTCAGGGAAGGTCTCCGCCAGTTCCCTGGCTTTCTGCAGGTCTGCCTGCCCTCCGGCTGGGTCGCCGCCATGCCAGCGGCGCAAGCCCCGATAGTAATAGGCATCAGGATAGTCAGGGAATTCATTGATGGCGGCACGGATGACATTATCCACATACTGCCTGAGCCGCCGGATTTTCTGCATGAGCTCCGTCTCCTCCGGCTGAGGGGGAGGCAGGCTCTCACCTTCCTTCAGGTTCAGGCCGGCCTGGGCCAGGGCTTCTTTTTCCAACTCCCGGGCTGACTCGCACATGATGCAGTATGGTGCATCCTTATAATGGACAGGACGTGCGTCCTTGAGGCAGCGCCAGGCAGCCTCAAGAGCCGGCATCCATTCTCTCCTTTCCAGATGGAGCTTGGCCAGATAATAGTCCTTGAGCTGGGTGCTGCCCCCTTGGGCCTCCTCATTCAACAGGATTCTGTTGTTCCGCGCTTCTTTCTGGTCTTTGACCTCAGGACGATAGCCCGTATGAAGGAGCTTCAGGCAAACCTTCTCCGCCATAGCCAGCTTCGTGGGCCTGCCATCCGCAAACACCAGCTGCTCATGAACCTCCCCCTGATAGTAGAGATCCGCCTGTCTGCGGATGAGCCGTGAGGCTGTGTCATCAGGCTCCCCCGGCACAGGCTTCCCCGCCAGGTCGATGTTCTCCCGCATTACCTCCAGCACGTCGAACAAATCCCTGCCCGGCACCGGTGTCCGCCCAGGCAGTTCCACCGGCTTCACCCCTGCAGGCCATTCGTCCCGGGCCAGAGCCTCCACCAGGGGCCGCAGGTTGCCGCGAGTATCTTCCGACAGCCTTTCGTCACT
>JAGBLH010000037.1 GCA_017635515.1 Selenomonas sp. | reverse complement strand
GTCATCGCCCCGGCAGCAGTCATCGAGGTGGCCAGGAAGGTACACGATTTTCTGACGGTAGGGGCAGCAGCCCCCTTGCAGGAAGCGGCGGTAGTGGGGCTGAAGTTCGGCGATGATTACTACGCCTGGCTGAAGGACCATTACACCAAACGTCGGGAGGTGCTGCTGAATGGTTTGAGGGATATCGGACTGTCCTTTACTGAACCACAGGGGGCCTATTATGTGATGGTGGATATTTCGGAGTTTGGCTATGGCAGTGATACGGAGTTCTGCGAAGCACTGGCGGAGAAAGTGGGGGTTGGGGCAGTGCCGGGCTCTGCTTTCTTCCATGAGAACATCAATAGCTATATGCGGCTGCACTTTGCCAAAAATGAGGAAACTTTGCAGTCAGCCTTGGAACGGCTGGCAGATATACGGAAGAAAATGCCTGTGCATCGTCTGTGAGGGGGAAGGGAATCCCAGGCAAGATATCACGGTGAACTGGTGGCCTACGGCATGCTGGTGCAAATGGTGTTGAATGGGGAAAGCAAGGAGGATATCCGCATTCACTTTGTAGAAGAAAAAGTGTAAATTCATGATAAACTTATTGACATGATAGGTGTAATAGGAGGATGTGACCGTGGGCACGGTGATTGTGCTGGTGGCTATCGTCTGCCTGATCCAGTTCCTGGGCAATCGCTTGGCGGCGAGGAACACACATTGATTATGCAGGGGGAATGAATATGGGAAAAAATCTGAATACCAAGCTGCTCCATACAGGCGACGGCCAGTTCTATAAGCAGGTGGCCAAGTCCTCTTCGGTGCCGGAGGTGCTGCCTATTTACCGCACTTCGGTGTTTGCCTTTGACGATGTGCCTTCGGTGGACAGGATTTACGAAGGGGAGGATGAGGGGTATATCTATACCCGCATGAAGCATCCCAATATGGATGCGGTGTCTGAAATCATAGCCGCTGCTGATGGCACTGAGGCGGCCCTGGTGTTTTCTCAGGCATGGCGGCCATCGTGCTGAGCATCCTGGCGGTGGTGCAGCAGGGCGACCATATCATTTCCTCCCCGGTGCTCTACGGCGGTGTCCATGACTTCCTGCAAAAGGAGCTTTCGAGGTTTGGCGTGGAAGTGAGCTTCGTGGATTTGGTGCATGAGGATGTGGAGGCTCATATCCGCCCGGAGACAAAGCTCATCTACACGGAATCCATCAGCAATCCCCTGATGGAAGTGCCGGATCTGCGGGCGATGGCGGAACTGGCCCACAAGCATGGCTTGCTGTTCTATGTGGACAACACCTTCGGCACTCCTGTGGTGGTAAAGCCAGCGGCGCTGGGGGCGGATGTAGTGCTCTACAGTGCCACGAAATATTTGGGCGGCCACAGTGACATCGTGGGAGGCGCGGCGGCAGGTTCTGCAGAAATAATTGCCAAAATCCGCCGGACGTTGGTGCTCTACGGGGCAGTCCTGGGGGCTGCCGACAGCTGGCTGCTGGCCAGAAGTCTCAGGACCCTGAGTCTCAGGGTAACGGCTCACTGCCGCAACGCCTTGCAGGTGGCAGCTTTTTTGGAGCAGCATGAAAAGATAGAGAAGGTGTTCTATCCGGGGCTGGCCTCCTCTCCCAGCCATGAGCGGGCCAAAGCTCAATTTGCCCCGGGACTTTTTGGGGGCATGCTGAGTTTCAACCTGAAAGGCGGCGAGGCAGAGGCGGCTGCTGTCATCAGGGAACTGCCCACGATAAAATACGTGCCCAGCCTGGCAGGGACGGCCACCACTCTTTCCTATGCAGCCAAGACCTCCCATCGGTTCTACTCCCAGGAGGAACTGGCAGCGGCAGGCATCACTCTGGGGCAGCTGCGGCTGTCCGTGGGGCTGGAGCAGGCAGAAGATATCATCAGCGAACTGGATGAAGCCTTGGCGAAGATTTGAAGGGAGATGGATAGCTATGCCGAAAACGGACAGAGCCAAACTCAAAGATAAGATCAAGCGCCGGGCTAAAGCCATGGATATCAATATGCTGGGGGTGGCCCCGGTAGAACGCTGGAGCCAGGAGCCCCATCAGAGTCCGGATTTCTGGCCCCAGAATATCTGGCCCTGGAGCCGCAATGTCATCGTCATGGGCATGCAGCTCTTTCCTTCCATGATTGAGACCACACCTTCTGTAGTCTATTCGGAATTATACAATACTACCAACCGCCTGCTGGATCATGCGGCTTACCGCATAGCCAACTTTTTGAACGAAGAAGGATATCGTGCCCATTTCTTCCCCAGGGATTGCTACGGAGACATTTCTGCTCTGGTGAAACGGCCAGAGGCGGCTTTTTCCCAGGTGCTGGCAGGGCTCTACGCGGGCCTGGGCACCGTGGGCATGAACCACACCCTGCTGACCAGGAAATACGGTTCCCGCATCCGTCTGGTGTCCGTCATCACCGATGCTGACCTGCCCCCGGACAAGATGCTCAAGGAGGATATCTGCCTGGGCTGCAAGGTCTGTGTGAAGGCCTGCCCCATGCAGGTCTTCACCCCCGTGGAGGGCAGGATCGTGGCTGACATGGACAAACACAAATGTGCTCTCTGCCACCAGAAGCTCAAGGCAGAGTTCCACTATCCCTGCGGCCGCTGCATAGCCGCCTGCCCCGTAGGGGAGGACAAGCGCCGTTACGGCCGGGAGGCCATCAGCCCCCAGGGAATAGAACACTGCCGTGACTTCGGAGCGGCGGATGCTGGCACGCATAAGAGAGGCTTATTGACTGCAATTAAATAAATTGCGTAAAAAGCAAATTAAATCTTGACAAGTTTACATAAATACCATATCATATAGAAAAATTACATTGAGTTGTACAAACTCGAAGGGTAATCTGAAGACAGAAGCCCGCCGAGGAAAGCATTGTTTAGGGTGCTTTCCTTTGGCGGGCTTTTTTCATGGGACAAGGAGAGGATTGAGATCCTGGCCGAAGCTCCAGTGGTATGTGCCCCACGGGCTCTTTGCAGTCCTGGCGGCGTTGATTTTCACTGGCAGTGCAGACACTGTGGCAGGGAAGGCCAGCTTTTCGGCGGTGGTATGCTTCAGTGAGGCTGTGCTGCTGCTGCGCCGGGACAGCAGGGCGCTGAATGACATCATGGCTCTGCTGTACCTGCTGTTCATTGTTTGGGAAGTGGGCACCACTCGGGTGGCGGAGGTGAATCTTCTGCTCTATCCTTCCCCGGAAAGGGTTTTTGCCATTTTCGTATCTGATTGGCAGAAGATATTCTCCGGCATCGGCTCATCCATGTACCTGCTTAGCGTTGGCTTTACCCTCTCCCTGCTTTTGGGCATCGTGCTGGGACTGATTACCGGCAGCGTGGCTCGCTTGCGTGATGCCTTGCTGCCCCTAGCCAAAGTCATCAGCCCCATCCCCCCCATCATCTATACCCCCTATGCGGTGGCGGTGCTGCCCACCTTTGAAATAGCTTCCATTTTCGTGATTTTCAGCAGCATTTTCTGGCAGGTCTATATCCAGGTGGCGCTGGGGGTGTCCAGCATTGACAAGAAACTGCTGGATTCTGCCAAGGCCATGAATCTGAAAAGCAACGTTCTGTTTCTGCATGTGCTCTGGCCTTACAGCTTGCCGGGCATCATGAAGACCTTGCCCCTGGCCGTGGCCAATGCCTTCATGGTGCTGACGGCGGCAGAGATGATAGGTGCCACCTCAGGCCTGGGCTATTTTGTGAGATATTACGCCGACTTTGCCGACTACACCCGGGTTATCGCGGGCATCATCATCATCGGCCTGGTGGTTTCTGCCCTGAATTGGGGTGTGTCCAGGCTGGAGCGCAGGGTAGTGCGCTGGCGTTGAAAAGATAAGTGAAATACGAGGAGGAAACGTCATGAGCATTGTCAAGAAAAATAATGGATTCAAGGTGTTAGCCATTATTGTCGCCCTGGCCGCAGTTTTGGGCATAGCAGGCTGGGCTTATGCAGGCCAGGGTGGGGAAAGCCATCCTCAGGATGTTCCTGCCTGTTGCGGTGGTTCTGAAGCCGGCCATTGAACTCTCCCTTAGCAAGTGAATTTTTGCCCTCCGCAGTGGGGGCCCTTTTTTTACAAAAGTATTCTGTTAGTTGACATCTTTACACACAGTATGTTAAGGTAGAACAAAACCTACTGATTCACTATGGAATTATAAGGCCATTGTTCCAGTTTTGCCGAAGGCAAAACTTCCTCTTGGCCTTTCAACGAGGCGGGAGATATTAACTCGCCGCCTGTTAGTAAGTTACCGCCCCTACTTATAGAAGTGGGGGACATCTTGTACTCGTTATATTATGTGACCATAAGAGGAGGTTTTCACCATGGAAAAACACGAATTCGCTCACTTCAGCCATAATCTGCAGCACGATATGCGCATCCGTATCTACGGCCAGGGCGGAACTCCCATTTTGGTGTTCCCCACCCAGGACGCCATGTGCGATAACTTTGAGAACTTCGGCATGATTGATACCCTGGCTGACTATCTGGACCAGGGACGCATTCAGCTTTTCTGCGTGGACACGGTGGATGCCAAGACCTGGTCCAATGTCTGGGGGGACAAAGACTGGCGGGCAGGACATCAGGAGGCCTACTACAGGTATATCATCGAGGAAGTCCTGCCCCTTATCCGGGAGCGCAACCATTCCGGCCGTCTGCCTGTGGCTGCAGGCTGCAGCCTGGGAGGACTTCATGCCGCCATCGTCTTTTTGCGCCGCCCGGAGCTTTTCTCCGGCCTGCTTTCCCTTTCCGGGGTCTACGATGCCAAATACTTCTTTGACGGCTGGCTGAATCCCACCCTCTATGACAATTCACCCATTGATTTCCTAGCGAATATGGAGCCGGACCATCCCTACATACAGCAGTATAATGAAAAGCCCCTGATCCTCTGTGTAGGCCAGGGAGCCTGGGAGGACGAGGGACGCCGCACCACCGCCATCATGCGGGACATCTTCGAGGCCAAGGGCATTCAGGGTACCGTGGATTTCTGGGGCTATGATGTGGATCATGACTGGGGTTGGTGGAAGCAGCAGATACGCTACTTCCTGCCCCGTTTTGTGGATTGAACTGAATTTGGAGGTTTTTTTAGTGAATTTCGTATACATTTCACCCCAATTTCCCAAGCATTACTGGAATTTCTGCGACAGGCTGAACAAGAACGGGGTGACGGTGCTGGGCATTGGCGATACGCCTTATGATGATTTGTCCGAGGAGCTGAAGGGAGCACTGACGGAGTATTACTTCGTCCCCGACCTCTCCGACTATGATACGGTGTTCAGGGCAGTGGCCTTCTTCTCCTTCAAATACGGGAAGATTGACTGGCTGGAGTCCAACAACGAATTCTGGCTGGAGCAGGATGCCCGTCTCCGCACGGATTTCCACATCACCCACGGAGAGCAGTATGAAAACATCGGCCGTATCAAGCACAAGTCTGCCATGAAGGCCTACTATGCCAAGGCAGGGGTGCCCACCGCCCGCCTGTCTAAGGTGACGGATTACGCAGCTGCCCAGGATTTCATCGGCCAGGTTGGCTATCCCGTCATCGTAAAGCCGGACACCGGGGTAGGGGCTACCGATACCTACAAGCTGGAAAATGACGCCGACCTTGCTCGCTTCTTTGAGGAGAAGCCGGAGGCTCCCTATGTGATGGAGGATTTCATCACGGGTGATATCTGCTCCTATGATGCCATTTTGGATAACGAAGGCAATCCTCTGCTGGAGTCCATGACTGTCTGGCCTCCTTCCGTCATGGATATCGTAATCCAGCAGCTTGACCTGTCCTATTACACCGTAGACCATGCCCCCGAAGCCTTGAAGCAGGTGGGCCGGGCTACGGTGAAGGCCTTCGGGGTGAGGAGCCGCTTCGTGCATCTGGAATTCTTCCGCCTGACCAAGCCAAAGCAGGGACTGGGGGAAGTGGGAGATTTCGTGGGCCTTGAGGTGAATATGCGCCCTGCCGGCGGCTACACCCCGGATATGATTGACTTCGCTCACTCTACGGATGTATACCAGATTTGGGCGGATATGGTGACGGACAATGTGCGGAAAATCCCCGACAGCGGGGAGCACTGCTACTGCGTCTACGCCAGCCGCCGTGACTGCCACAACTATGCCCACAGCCATGAGGAAATCCTGGAGCGCTATGGCGATGCCATCGTCATGTGCGAGCGCATGCCGGAGATGATGGTGCCCCAGATGGGCAACCAGATGTATACCGCCAAAAGGCCGGACTATGAAGCCGCCATGGAATTCATCCGCTTCGTGCAGGAGCAGGTTTGAAGCAGATTCCACACAGAGAGCATAAACAAACTGCCATTTAGGGGAGGAAAACATGAAAGATATACCTGTGGAAGTCCTGAGCTATATCATGGAGCTCCTGCGCGAGCTGTACTTCGGGGAAGTGGTGCTCATCGCCCAGAACGGCGTCCTCATACAGGTGGAGCGCACGGAGAAGATGCGGGTACACCCCTGGACTGGCATCGCAAAGCCCCGCCCCTGGACGGCAGAGACAGAGAAGAATCTCAGAAAGACCATCGAGCGCGAGCTCCAGAGCCTTTACTTCGGCCGCCTGGCCATCGTGGTGAAGCAGGGGAGTGTCACCCACTTCGACAGGCTGGAGAAGCAGCGGTTCATGGACGGGGACGGGATCTAACCAGCACGCCCAAGGGAAAACATAGAAAAAATGGCCTTCCTGTGCTAGAATTTAGGCATAGGGAGGCTTTTCGCTATTATTCAAGGGGGCATGATGTATGGACGCATTGGCAGATTATCAGAAGTCTGAGCTGATTGACGGAGTGGTTTATGATATGAGCCCCGCTAATACGAAGCATATCTTCATACAGGGGAATTTGTTCACCATTATCAGTAACTTTCTCAAGGGCAAGCGTTGCAAGGTGATGTTTGAGGCAGAGGTACGCTTCGATGAAAGAAATAAGTTCATTCCAGACCTTGCCATTGTCTGTCGGCCGGAGCAGATAAAGAGCAGCTACATCGACGGTGCTCCGGATTTTGTGGCAGAGGTGCTGTCCCGCAGCACCAAGAAGCTTGACCTGACGGTGAAGATGCGTGTCTATGAGAAATACGGTGTCAAGGAATACTGGATCATCGACCCCAAGGCGGAGTCCATTGACGTATATTTGCTGAAGGATGGGGAGTTTGAGCTTGAGGAAACCTACCATAACATATCCGAGGAGGAGTGGGAGGAACTCAGCGAGGAAGACAGAGCACAGGAACGGCTGTCGCTGAAGCTCAGCCTTTATGATGAATTGGAGATAAAGGTCAAGGAAGTGTTTGAGATTTGAAACTTACTCCGGCAGGTGCACTTTGCAATTGTCGGAGATATTTTTGTCCATTATTTAAGTTGAGCCAGTCAAATATATTCTGGGATTGTATGGCCTCAGTAAAAAGCAGGGAATCCTTTGGATAATCCCTGCTTTTTCTTTTCTGACAATGGCTGTATAATGATATTATCAGAATACAAGCTGCAGGGAGGTGGCAGACGTGGAGATGAAAGATATGCGCAGGGCCATGCCCATAGGGGTGGATGATTTCAGTGAACTTATCACCAAAAACTACTGCTTTGTAGATAAAACCCGCTTTATCAGGGAAATACTGGAGGGCCATAGCAAGGTCACCCTTATCACCCGTCCCCGCCGCTTTGGCAAGACGCTGAATCTGTCCATGCTGAGGTACTTCTTTTCCATAGAGAATGGGGCCAAGAACCGGGAGCTTTTCGCAGGGCTGGATATTGAGCGGGCCGGGGAAAAGTATATGGCCCAGCAAGGCAGCAGGCCGGTGGTGTTCTTGAGCCTGAAGGAAATACAGGGGCCGGACTATGCCTTGATGCAGGAGTCTATGCAGGAAATGCTCAGAGGACTTTATGGTCAATTTCGTTACCTTTTGGATTCGCCTGCCCTGGCAGATGATGACAAGCTGTTTTTCAAGCGGATCATAGACAAAAGCGCCAATCGAGGCGAGTCACAAATGTCCCTGAAGCTGCTGTTGTTTATGTTGTGCAAACACCATGGCCGTGAAGCTGTATTGCTGCTGGATGAGTACGATGCCCCCATTATCTCAGCTTGGGAGCGGGGCTATTATGATGAGTGCATAGACTTCATGCGGGGATTTTTAAGCGGAGCACTAAAAACCAACGAGGCTTTGGACTTTGCCGTGCTCACCGGGGTGACCCGTGTCTCGAAAGAAAGCATCTTCAGCGGCCTGAATAACCTCCGTGTCTGCTCTGTGCTCAGTGAGCGCTACAGTGATATTTTTGGCTTTACTCAGGAGGAGGCAGATAGGCTGCTCTCCATGTGCGGGCTGGAAGCGAGAAGTGCCGACCTCAAGAAGTGGTATGATGGCTATCTCTTTGGCAGTACGGAAATCTACAACCCTTGGTCGGTGATTAGCTTCATCGACAATGACTGCAAGTTCCAGCCCTATTGGCTCAATACTTCCGGCAACAGCATCTTAAAAGCCTTGCTGGCCCGTATCGATGCCCGCAAGGAGGCGGATTTGCTTGGCCTGCTGCAGGGCAAGACCCTAAGCACCCCCATCAGGGAGAACATTGTCTACGCTGATTTGAATTCTGACCGCAGCAACCTCTATATGCTGCTTTTGACCGCAGGCTACTTGAAGGCGGTGAAGACCTGGAAGGGCGAATATTATGAGGATTGGGTAGCCTTGCAGATACCAAATCTGGAAATAAGGCGGGCCTATAGCCTTGAGGTTATGGGAAATATCGTCCCCCATCAGGGTCAGATTGTCCTGATGGACATGATGGAGGCCATGACAGGAGGGCGGGGCGAGGATTTTGCCAAGTATCTGGCGGAGCTGCTGCGGGACTTTGTCAGCTTCCACGACAGCAGCCACAACCCCGAGAGCTTTTACCACGGCCTCCTGCTGGGGCTTTCCGTCTGGCTGGAGGGGCGGTACCGGGTGGTGTCGAACAGAGAAAGCGGCTATGGCCGCTTTGATATCGCTTTCTTTCCGGCCAAGGAAAAACTGCCCGGGGTTATCCTGGAGCTGAAGACCGTCAAGGAAGAAGCGGAGATGGAGGAGGCGGCCCAAGGGGCACTGGCGCAAATCGAGGAAAAGGATTATCCTGCGGAGCTGTCCCGTCAGGGGGTGAGGTCGGTCTGGAAGTACGGCATTGCCTTCTGTGGGAAAAAGATGTGGCTGGCTCAGGGCTGAGGGCACTGCAACAAAATTTTCCCGGCTTTTCCAAAAACCTATTGACATAGAGGGTGTAATGATGTAACATAAGGTCATGCCAAAGATAACCCATCTTACTTACAATTTAAGATGAGCTGACCAAAAGAATTGGAGGCTCCAGAAGCAAGGCCCCTTTTGTGGGGATCGCTTTTGGAGCCTTTTTTGCAGAATGAAAGGGGATTTTACTATGAGTCAGTACAAATTTGAAACCTTACAGCTTCATGTGGGACAGGAGCAGCCGGATCCGGCTACGGATGCCAGGGCGGTGCCTATTTACCAGACTACTTCCTATGTTTTCCGCAACAGCCAGCACGCAGCTGACCGCTTTGGCCTGGCTGATGCAGGCAACATTTACGGCAGGCTTACCAATTCTACCCAGGATGTGCTGGAGAAGCGCATTGCCGCTTTGGAAGGGGGCAGTGCGGCGCTGGCAGTAGCTTCCGGGGCAGCCGCCATCACCTACACCATTCAGGCTCTGGCAGCAAATGGTGGGCATATCGTGGCTCAGAAGACCATCTACGGCGGCACTTACAACCTGCTGGCCCACACTCTCCCCCAGTTCGGCGTGGAGGCTACCTTCGTGGATGCCCATAACCTCAGCGAGGTGGAAGGAGCCATTAAGGAGAACACCAGGGCTATCTATCTGGAGACTTTGGGCAACCCCAATAGCGACATTCCCGATATTGACGCCATCGCTGAGATTGCTCACAAGCACGGCCTGCCGGTAGTGGTGGACAACACCTTCGGCACCCCGTACCTCATCCGTCCCTTTGAGCATGGGGCAGATATCGTGGTACACTCCGCCACCAAGTTCATCGGCGGCCACGGCACCACCCTGGGGGGCATCATCGTGGATGGCGGCAAGTTCGACTGGAAGAAGAGTGGCAAGTATCCCGGCATCGCCGCCCCGAACCCCAGCTACCATGGCGTATCCTTCTACGAGGCTGTAGGCCCGGCTGCTTTCGTTACCTACATCCGCGCTATCCTGCTCCGCGATGAAGGTGCGGCCATCTCACCCTTCAATGCCTTCCTGCTGCTGCAGGGGGTGGAAACCCTTTCCCTGCGCCTGGAGCGTCATGCTGAGAACACCAAGAAGGTGGTGGAGTTCCTCAGCAAGCACTCCAAGGTAGCCAAGGTGAACCATCCTTCCCTCCCTGACCATCCCGACCATGCCCTCTATGAGGAGTACTTCCCCAACAGTGGCGCTTCCATCTTCACCTTTGAAATCAAAGGGGGCAAGGAAGCAGCTTGGCAGTTCATCGACAACCTGAAGATCTTCTCCCTGCTGGCCAACGTGGCAGACGTGAAGAGCCTGGTCATCCATCCGGCTTCCACCACCCACAGCCAGCTCACTGATGAGGAACTGGCTGACCAGGGCATCAGCCAGAGCACCATCCGCCTGTCCATCGGCACAGAGCACATCGACGACATCATCGCAGACCTGGAGAACGGCTTTGCAGCTGTGAAGTAAACATCAAGAATAGTGGCGATTAGCCTTCCCCTCTGGGGAAGGTGCCCCGTAGGGGCGGATGAGGTGCGGCGTTTTAAGCTATGTCAGCTATGTAAGTCAGGTCCCATCCATCAGTCCTTTGGGTTGCTATCTAAACAGTTAGGAGGAACATATATGGCGAAGATATACGAAAGCGTGGCAGAGCTCATCGGGGGCACGCCCCTGCTGAAGGCCAACAACTTCATCAAGGCCAACGGCCTGAAGGCGAATATCCTGGTGAAGCTGGAGTATCTGAATCCTGCGGGCAGCGTGAAAGACCGCATTGCCAAGGCCATGATCGAGGAAGCTGAGAAGGCGGGCAAAATCAATAAGGACACTGTCATTATCGAGCCTACCAGCGGCAATACGGGCATCGGCCTGGCCAGCTTTGCTGCCGCCAGGGGCTACAGGGCTATCCTTACCATGCCGGAGACCATGAGCGTGGAGCGCAGGAATTTGCTCAAAGCCTACGGGGCAGAAATCGTTCTGACGGACGGCGCCAAGGGCATGAAAGGAGCCATTGCCAAGGCAGAAGAACTGGCGAAAGAGACTCCGGGGGCCTTCATCCCCTCCCAGTTCACCAACCAGGCCAACCCTGCCGCCCATTTTGCCACCACCGGGCCGGAAATCTGGCAGGACACGGACGGCAAGGTTGATGCCTTTGTGGCTGGCGTTGGCACCGGCGGCACCCTTACCGGCGTGGGCCGCTATCTCAAGCAGCAGAAAGCAGATGTCTATGTGGTGGCGGTGGAGCCGGAGACTTCTCCCGTGCTCAGCAAAGGCCAGGCAGGCCCCCACAAGATTCAGGGCATCGGCGCAGGCTTCGTGCCGGAGACCCTGGACCAGAAGGTCTATGATGAGGTGCTGCCCATCGCCAATGAAGATGCCTTCAAATACGGCAGGGAGTTTGCCCATAAAGAGGGCGTGCTGGTAGGCATCAGCTCCGGCGCGGCCCTGGCTGCCGCCGTGCAGCTGGCAAAGCGCCCTGAGTTTGAGGGCAAGAACATCGTGGTGCTGCTGCCGGATACCGGCGACAGGTACCTGTCCACGGAGCTTTTTGCAGAGTAATTTGAGAATACAGGCCTTGCCGGCGCGGCGGGGCCTTTTCGCCTTTATAGCAAAGGACATAATCAGAGCTAATACCAAATGTCCGCCCTCTTAGGGGGAGGGGGACCGCCGTAGGCGGCGACGCAAAGCTAGTCCTCTTGAGGATGGTGGAAGGCTGTTTGCAATAATTATTGCGTTCTAACAAAGCAAGTATTTGGGGGAATTTCTATGCAGGATTATACATTGGAAGTGCATGGCTGTCATAGCTATGACTGTACGGGCGCCATTACGGAGCCTATTTATCTGTCCGCCACTTTCAGGCATCCGGCCTTTGGCCAGAGCACCGGCTACGATTATGGCAGGGTGGCCAATCCCACCCGGGCTGCCCTGGAAAAGACCATGGCAGAGCTGGAGCGGGGAGGCCGCGCTTGGGCCCTTTCCTCCGGCATGGCTGCCATCAATCTGGTGATGCAGCTTTTCTCTGCCGGGGACCATGTGCTGATGTCTGAGGATCTTTACGGCGGCACAGTGCGGCTGGCAGGAGAAATCTACAGCCGCTACGGCATAGAATTCGAATATGTGGACACCACAGACCTCACCCTGACGGCGGCGAAAATCCGCCCAAGTACCCGCGCTATCTTCATAGAAACCCCCTCCAACCCCATGATGCTCATCAGCGATATCCGCAGCCTGGCAGCTCTGGCCCATGACCATGGCGCCCTGCTGGTGGTGGATAATACCTTCCTTTCGCCCCATTTCCAGAAGCCCTTGACTTTGGGGGCGGATATGGTAGTCCATAGCGGCACCAAGTACCTTTGCGGCCACAACGATGTCATAGCAGGCTTTTTGGTTATGGCCAAGGGCAGGGAGGACATTGCCGGGCAGGTGGAGCTGCTGGTGAAGTCTGAGGGGCCGAATCTTTCCCCCATGGATGCCTGGCTCATGCTCAGGAGCCTCAAGACTTTGGGCCTGCGGGTGGAGAAGCAGGGGGAAAATGCCCTGGCCCTGGCCCGCTGGCTGCAGCAGCAGCCCCAGGTGACAGAGGTCTTCTATCCCGGCCTGCCGGAGCATCCCGGCCATGAGCTGCACAAGAGCCAGGCCACGGGCTTTGGGGGCATGGTTTCCTTCAAGGTGCAGACCCCGGAGCTGGCCAAGGCAGTGCTGGGCAGGCTGCAGCTCATTGCCTTCGCCGAGAGCCTGGGCGGAGTGGAGAGCCTGCTGACCTATCCCATTGCCCAGACCCATGCGGAGATGCCCAAAGAGCTCATCCGGCGCACGGGGCTTGATGACAGGCTTCTGCGCCTGTCCGTGGGCATTGAGGCGGTGGAGGATTTGCAGGAAGATTTGCGGCAGGCATTGGAGGGCTGAGAGATGGTGGATTTTGACAGATTGACAGACAGGCGGGGCACTGACTGCTTGAAATACGATTTTGCAGCTGAGCGGGGCTATCCTGCGGAGGTCTTGCCCTTCTGGGTGGCGGATATGGATTTCCCTGCCCCCGAGCCGGTGGTGAAAGCCTTGGAGCAACGCGCCCGCCACGGCATCTTCGGCTATACGGACATCAAGGAGGACTATCGGGAGATTCTGGCCCGCTGGTTCCAGCGGCGCCATGGCTGGCAGATAGAGGGGGAGTGGCTTTCCATCACTCCGGGGGTAGTCTTCGGCATCTGCACCGCCATCCGCGCCTTTACGCAGCCGGGGGAGGGAGTGCTGATCTGCCCGCCGGTGTACTATCCCTTTGCCGCCTCCATCAAAGCCAACGGGCGCAAACTGGTGGAAAGCCCGCTGGTGGAAAAAGACGGCCGCTATGAGGTTGACTTCCAGGACTTTGAAAGGAAGATTGTGGAAGGCGGGGTAAAGCTCTTTGTGCTCTGCAGCCCCCACAATCCTGTGGGCAGGGTCTGGAGTCGGCAGGAATTGGAGCAGGTGGCTGCTATCTGCCAAAAGCATCAGGTGCTGGTGGTGGCAGATGAAATCCATCAGGATTTCGTGCGGCCGGGGCACAAGCACACGGTCTTTGCGTCCCTGGGGGCGGAGGTGGCGGACTTCACCATCACCTGCACCAGCCCCAGCAAGACCTTCAATCTGGCAGGCTTGCAAATCTCCCACATCTTCATCAGCAATGAAAGCCTGCGGCGCAGGTTCCGCCATGAGCTGGAGGCGGTAGGCTACGGGGAGCCCAACGCCATGGCAGAGGTGGCAGCCAAGGCCGCCTACAGCCAGGGGGAGCCTTGGCTCACGGAGCTGCTGGCCTATCTGGAAGAGAATCTGCGCCGCACCCGTGCTTTCCTGGCAGAGCAACTGCCCCAGGTGCAGCTCATAGAGCCGGAGGGCACCTACCTGCTCTGGCTGGACTGCCGTGGCACGGGCTTTTCTCCTGAGGAGCAGGAGAAAGCCATCGTGCAACGGGGCAGGATATGGCTGGATGAGGGACGCATCTTTGGCGCAGGGGGCGAGGGATTCCAGAGAATCAACATGGCCTGTCCCTGGGCCATTCTGGAGGAGGGCTTGAAGCGTTTGGCCTTTGCTTTGAAAAAATGATGGGAAGATGGTGTCGCACAGAAATGCTGCAATGCCGTCACCCAAAAATAAACAAGCCCATCGGCAATAAAATCCGATGGGCTCATTTGCTTGGTGTTTGTGAGGGCATAGTAATTTTTGCCGATAAAGCTGCGATTTTGTGTTATGTGCTGCATACCCAGCAGGTGACAAAAAGCTTCACGGTAGAATATGACATCAATAACCCTGCCGTTTGCCAACCTGTACCGAAATATCCTGTCACACAAGGTCTGCTCATAAAATTGTTGTAAATCTTGTAAATCCTTCATGACCATTATCCCTTCAATAAATAAAAGCAGGAAGGACTGCTGAGTACCCTATGGGTACAGAACAATCCTCCCTGCTTTCGAGCAGCAGCGAGTTTCCCTACCCTCGCCGACGGTCAACTCTCTAACATTCCACAAGTGGACACACGAGTAGGCTGTTGAAAACCGATGGTATTTCAACAGGAGAATTTACGCAGGAGAATTTTTTGTCCTGATGAAGGAATTAGACGCATTTTGCAGAATTATCTATCGCATAGAACGGACTCTGTTCACCAACGTTACATCTTGGAACCAGTTTTTACAAACGGTTGAGCAAGGTGGGCAAGTGGCAGACCATGGCGAGTTCGATACTTTAGAAGAATTGGTAGAAAATGCGGCATCTTTGTCAGATTGGTAAAGCAACAAAGAGTTAGACCAAGTGGCGGGCGGTCAGAAGTATATTGTCCTTGATCGCCAAGCAGGAGCTAAGCGGGAGTTGTGTAAATACTATGTGGAGTATCTTTGACAATATGCAATTCACACGAAAAGAGGCGCATTGTGAAAACATTAGGTAAGCCCCGTATGAAACATAGCAAGTTCTTTGGATTAGCGAAAAAAAGCGCATTTTGTTGCTTGCCCTTGGGTTAAATCTATACTCGTGGAATGTCTTGGCAGCAGATTGGGACAGCAACTGGCAACACCTTGATGGCGACGGCAGTAGCCGTCAATAATTTGGGTGCTATGGACGGGTGGCAGGAAGAAACATATTGGGCAATGAATGCCATGTACAAAAAACTTGATGCTAATCGCCGTGAAGAAATGCGAACCTTATATAATCTGGATGCAACAGGAGCAAAAAAGGCTTTGTCGGAAATCTCGTCCGCCGATGCTCCTCGGATTATGTCGCTTGTACAGCAAAACTCCCTCGTAGCGCAAGTAATCAGCGATCGTCTGAGCACAGCCTTTGCTACCTCAGATGTAGAAGTCCCCATACCGATGAGTCATTTTGCAGATGATAATGAATCGGAAAACAAAATCACCATCCCTATGGAACTTCCCGTTTCTGTCGATCACAACGCTTGGGTAAAATTCACCAAGCACTGGGGAGACATGAAAAGCGGTGCAAATTATCACGGGCAAGGCATAAGCGGCGGCTATGACAAACAGATAAGTCCGAATTGGCGGCTGGGCACATTCGTCAGCTATAACGCTATGAGCTATGGCGCAGAATCTGCCAGCGGAAATATCTATGATACCCGTTTTGGTTTCTACGGCGGCTATCATAAAGAAGCAAGAGATGCTTACATATACCTTGACTACGGTCACCAAAGGAATCGCCTGAATCGAAGTGTTCTCGGAAATACCGCAGCGGCAAAATACAACAGTAATCTGTGGGAATTGGGCGGTGAGTATAAATACGACCTGCATGCGGAGGACGGGAAAATCTGGCATGTCAGCCCCTACGTTGGGATGCAGTTTTCCTATCTGCGCCAGAAGGGTTACGGCGAAACGGGAGCCGGAATCTTCAACCATCATACAAGCGCACAGCATAATATCTATTTCGCCATGCAGACGGGAGTGGAGTTTAAGCGGTATCTGGCGAGAGGAAGCTATGGAATGCGTTTGGGCGTAAAACACGCTTTTGCCGGAGCAGATCCGAATATGTCTTTCCACTACGAGGGAGATACGACAAATCGTTATACACTCCAAAATAGTCAAGACAAGACACATTTTATCTTGGCGCTCTCCGGTAATACGGAATTTTCTCCCGGCTGGCAATTAGATGGTGAGGTACACTTGCAGAAAGGGAGCCATGACAAGGATTTGTCAGCATCGGTGATGCTTCGGAGAGAGTGGTGATCATGTAGAGAGGAGAGCTTTATTCGGATCGTCGCAACGTGATGACAAGCATTAAGGGAGAGGCGTTGACCATGCTGAAAAAAATCTTTTTTCTTATAGCTTTTTTTCTCCTTTGGGGTTGCACTTCGGGGGATGCCAGGAGCGAAACCATCAGTGTTGACCTTACTGTGCCGGAAATTGCCGTCCGTCAGGATGTGACCTATGCCCAGTACTTGACCTGGCCGGAAGCCAGATTGAAGATGGATTTGCTGTTGCCAATGAAGGGGGACAAAAAGTCCCCTGCGGTGATTTTCATCCCCGGTGGGTGGTGGGTTGTCTCACCGAAAGCAGCCGGCAGCCAGTTCACTTACAGGCTGGCTGAAGAAGGCTATGCCGTGGCTTCCATCGAATACCGCTTGATTGCCGCCGCAAACTACAGGGAAATTCTGGGGGATGTGAAGGCAGCAGTTCGATATCTGCGGGCACATGCCGAGGAATTGAATATCGACAAGGACAGAATCGCCGTCATGGGAGCCTCTGCCGGAGGGTATCTGGCTGCTATGGCAGGAGTCACTGGAGGCATCCGGGAGTTTGACTTTGGGGATAATATGGAGGAGAGCAGTCGGGTGCAGGCTGTCATCGACATTTTTGGTCCCACGGATCTCACACGGGTCGCTGCCGATTACTCGCGGGAAAAGCAGCAGAGTTACGCCAGTCCAGGCAGTCCCCTCTCTCTTCTGGTGAACGGTGCCGGGGGCTACAAAGGCAATAAGGGAGAAAGCCTTCTGGATACACCGGAGACCGCCACTGCTGCCTGCCCTCTGACCTACATTGGCAAAGACACCCCGCCATTCCTAATCATGCACGGCACAGCAGATACTACAATCTCCCCCAGTCAGTCAAAACATCTCTGGGAGGCACTGGAGCAGCAGGGCATCTATGCGGAGCATTACAGCATCGAGGGGGCGGATCATCAATTCAAATACTTTTTCCAGCCCAAGGCATTCAACATCATCCTTAGCTTCCTGCATAAGGTTTTGTGATTGCTGAGGATTAAGATGAGTGAGAGAGTTACGAGCGAGGAGGTATGTTAAAGAGGCGAGGGATACTTCACGCTGAAATGATTGTATAACTTTGCTTGGCAAAGGAAAATTTATCATAAACCTATTGACATGATAGGTGTAATAGTGTAACATAAGGTCATCGTCAAGAGAGACGAGGAACTGACTGGAACAACCAGAGGTTTTGCAAGAGGGAATCCCCTCGCGCAAAACCTCTTTTTCTGTTGTAGAAAGGAAGATGAAGATGAGCGAGAATAGGAAACAGCTGGTATTGGATGTACTTGATGGCAAGGAGAGGGAAAGGGTGCCTTCGGGCTTCTGGTTCCACTTTTTGGAGGATGAAATCCATGCCGATGCCTTTCGGCAGCCTGAGTTGGAGGAGAAGCTGCTGGCAGGGGAGCTTGATTATATAGAAGATTTCAAGCCGGATTTCGTGAAGATCATGACGGATGGCTTCTTTCCCTACCCAAGGGAAGAGCTGAAACATATCCAGAGCGCCAAGGAGCTCTATGACATCGAGCCCCTGCCGGAGGATTCCCCCTACTTCAGCCAGCAGGTTGAGTACGCTAAGAAAGTCACCGGCAGATTGGGAGACAAGGTTGCTTCCTTCTACAACCTCTTTGCGGCAGGCACCATCCTGAAGTTCATGCAGCCAACTATCCCCGAGGGGGAAGTGCTGGTGGATAGGCTCATCCAGGAGGACAAGGAGGCGGTGAAGCACCTTTTCGGGGTCATATCCGGGGATGTGGCCAGGCTGGCCCGGCGGCTTATCCGCGAAGCCGGAGTGACGGGCATCTACTACAGCGTCCAGAACCTGTCAGGGGTTTCCTCCTCCCGGGAGATTTACGAGGAAGTATTTGCCCCGGGGGAAAAGGCGGTGCTGGAGGCGGCCAAGGCTGAGAGCGAGTACAACATCCTCCACATCTGCGGCTACGCCGGCCACCACAATCATCTGTCCTGGTATCAGGACTATCCTGCCAAGGCCGTGAACTGGGCGGTGGTAGTGGAGGGCGTACCTTTGGAGGAAGGCAAGAAGCTATTCCCCGGCAAGGCGGTGCTGGGTGGCTTTGCCAACAGCCTGGAAGGTGTGCTCTACCGGGGGACCAAGGCTGAGGTGCAGGCCGAGACCCGCCGCCTGGTGGAAAAAGCAGGCAGGAAGGGCGTTCTTCTGGGGGCTGACTGCACTGTGCCCCGTGATATTGACTGGCAGCGCCTGGACTGGGTGCGTGAGGCAGCGGTTTGACATAATTTGGAAGGGATTGATAATGATGAAATTCGGCAAATATATCAAGGCACTTACGGTTTCGGCTCTGCTGGGGGCTTTGGCTATCACTGCGGCAGGCTGCGGCTCCTCTGCCAAGACTGACGGGAGCGGGGAGAAGAAAATTATCACCGTGGCTCACACCAACTACTATGTGCCCTATGACTATGTGAATGAGCAGGGGGAGTCCGACGGCTTCGAGGTGGCGGTGATGAAGGAGGTGGAGAGGAAGCTGCCCCAGTACGAATTCAAATATGTGCCCACCTCTGACGATGACCTGCTCATAGGCGTGGAGTCCGGCAAGTACACCGTGGGCACCAAGGGCATCTGGATTACCGAGGCCCGCAAGAAGAAGTATGTCTTCCCCAAGAACAATATCGGCGCCAGCGTCATCGGCCTGGTCATCCGCAAGGAGAACGCCGGGGAAATCAAGGACCTGCCCTCCTTTGCCAAATTCAGCGGCAAGCTGGTGCCCATTGCCCCCCAGGATGCCCGCTACAGCGTCATTGACGGCTACAACAAGGAAAATGCCGGCAACGAAATCAAGCTGGTGTCCTCCGAAGCCTTCCAGGTGGCAGATGCCTATTCCTGGGTGCTGGAGGGCCGCTATGATGGCTACCTGGAGGTGGAACTGAGCTACAAGAACAACATCGAGAAGGAGGACGCTCCCTATCATCAGTTCGCTGACCGCCTGACCTACCTGCGCTACAAGGGCATTCCCACCTATCCTATTTTCAACCGTGACCAGCAGCAGTTTGCTGACGAGTACGACAAGGCCATTGAGGAACTGCGCTCAGAGGGCAAGATTGCAGAGCTGGAGCAGAAGTATTTCGGCGAGAGCCTGAGCGCTTACTTGGAGAAATGAGAGGAAAGGCTGATGGTATATGGACACCCGTGCATTTGATTTCACCGTGATTTTCAGCGTGGTGCCGGCGCTGCTGTCCTATCTGGATGTGACCCTGGCGGTGGTTTTGGCCAGCATCGTCCTGGGTTCTCTCTGGGGGGCGGCTATCTCCGGGGCCAAGGTGGCAGGCGGAAAGGCGCTGCGGGGGCTGGCCCATGGCTACACCTATGTCATGCGCTGCACTCCTTCCATCGTGCTGCTGTTCATCGTCTTTTACGGCTTGCCCGTACTGGTGAGAACTGTCAGCGGGGAGAATATCCACGACCTGCATCGGGGCGTCTTTGCCGTCATCACCTTTGCCCTGCTCTTTGGAGCCTATATCTCCGAAGTCTTCCGGGCAGCCTATCTGGCGGTGCCCCGGGGACAGTATGAAGCGGCGGTGAGCATCGGCCTCAGCCCCCTAAAGGCGGTGCTGCATGTGATCCTGCCCCAGGCTGCCCGCATTGCCCTGCCGAATTTCGGCAACTCTGCTATCAATCTATTGAAGGAAGGGTCTCTCGCCTACACCATCGGCCTGGTGGATATGCTGGGGAAGGGCAATCTCATCATCGCTCAGAATTTCGGCGCCTATGGCATAGAGATATATCTGGCCTGCATACTGATTTATTGGGGGCTGGTGCTCCTGCTGGAGGCGGCCTTTGCCAGACTGGAACGGGCCCTGAGCCGGGGACAGGGGCAGGCTGCCAAGGCAAGCGAGGGGAGCTGGCTGGCAGTATGGCAGAAAATAAGGTTCTGGGAAAGGGCAGAAAGGAGCGAAAGGCATGGACTTGAATATTGAATTCATGCAGGAAACCCTGCCCCTGGTGGCTCAGGGCATAGGGGTCACTTTGGAACTGACCCTGCTGTCCCTGCTGCTGGCTGCGCCCCTGGCCTTTTACTTCGCCCTGGCCAGGCTCAAGGAGGTGCCCGTTATCTCACGGGCAGTGCGGGCCTATGTGTCCTTCGTGCGGGGCACCCCCATCATCCTGCAGATACTCCTGCTCTACAGCCTCCTGCCCAGCTTGCTGAATGTAGGGGTGCAGGCCCTGGGGCTTTCCTTCAATGTCTTTGAGGCGGTGGATCCCTTCTATTATGCAGTGCTGATTTTCACCCTGAACACCCTTGCCCTGCTGACGGAGGTTTTCCGCTCCGCCTTGGGCAGCATTGGGCACGATCAGCTGGAGGCCGGCCTTGCCGCAGGGCTGACAGAGGGGCAGACCTACCGCCATATCATCATACCCCAGGCGTTGGTGGTGGCCCTGCCTGCCCTGTGCAACATCACCGTCAATCTCATCAAAGGCACCTCCCTGGCGTTCCTCATGACCGTGAAGGATATCATGGCCATCGGCAAGGTGGCTGCCTCCTATGGCTACAACTATCTGGAGGCTTATCTGGACGTATTTCTGGTCTATATCGTGCTCTGCACTGCCATGCAGCTCCTGTTCCACTATCTGGAGCAGCGGCTGGGCAGATTCAGGCTGGCGGTTTGAGGGGGAGTTATCATGTTGATGAGCATCAGGAATTTGCAGAAGCATTTTGGGGACAATGAAGTTTTGCAAGGGGTGAATCTGGATATTGAGAAAGGGGATGTGGTGGTCATCCTTGGCCCCAGCGGCAGCGGCAAGACCACCTTCCTCAGGAGCCTGAACTTCCTGGAGCGGGCTGACGGGGGTACCGTGGACTTTGACGACAGGCACTACGACCTGCAGGAGGTGAGCGACAGGCAGATTGCCGAGGTGCGGCAGAAAACCGCCTTTGTCTTTCAGAACTACAACCTCTTCGCAAACAAGACCGCCCTGGAGAATGTGACCCTGGGACTGACGGCGGGCAGGGGCGTGAAGAAGGAAGAAGCCCTGCGCATCGGCAGGGAGGCCCTGCAGAAGGTGGGGCTGTCCGACAGGGAGGATTACTATCCCGCCCAGCTTTCCGGGGGACAGCAGCAGCGGGTGGGCATTGCCCGGGCCATTGCGGTGCGGCCCGAGGTGATTCTCTTCGACGAGCCAACCTCTGCCCTGGACCCGGAGCTGGTGGGAGAGGTACTGGAGGTTATGCGGCAGCTGGCGAAAGAGGGCACCACCATGATTGTGGTGACCCATGAAATGAAATTCGCCCGGGAAGTGGCCAGCCATGTGGTCTTTATGGCCGATGGCAAGGTGGTGGAAGAAGGCTCCGCCGAGGAAATCTTCATCAAGCCCAAGGAGGAGCGCACGCGCAAGTTCCTGCAGAGAATCCTGCCGGAAGAATACGAGGCGGCAGCCCTGATATGATAGAGAAGCCCTGCCCTGGTGGCAATACCGCCAGGGCAGGGCTTCTTTTTGGCGGAGGCGGGCAAGGAAATGAAAAAAGTTGAAGAAAATGTAAAAAAGGTGTTGACAGATGCCTCAAGTGCGTGTATCATAACACAAGCCGCTAACGGGAACGGCAAGCGCAAGTCAGAGTTTCCTTCAATAATATAAGCACCTTGATTGGTTGCCAGAAATTGAAAAAGAAATTCAAAGCTATGCCCTCGCAAAAAACTAACTGTCTTTTGCCCTTCGGACAAAATCCACTAAGATTTTTTGTGAAAAGTGCTTGACACCTTGAAAGAGACAAGATATAATAAACAAGTCGCTTCAAGAGAAGCAGAGAACAAGTGCTTCAGCACTTTGTGAATCGCTTCCACCTTTGGCGGAGCGGCGGTTGAAAAACCAAGTTGTTCCTTGAAAACTAAACAATGCAAAATGAATCATGCAACATGATTCAAGCCAGATGTTAGTCAAACCTTATGGTTTGAAATAAAACATCGATTGGTATGAACAACATAGCAATCGGCAATTTCTTAAACTTAAATGAAAGAGCCAATCGGCTTTTCCAATACTTTATT
>JAGBLH010000036.1 GCA_017635515.1 Selenomonas sp. | reverse complement strand
TTTCGTAAAATAAATGCTAATTTTCTCTTAACTCTCTCCCCCTTCTCGTCGATATCCAATACAGATAGATGTGCCCCATGAGGATTTAGGAATGAATGGCATATCAGGAAAAAGGGGTTGATATTATGTCCATGATTGGCAAACTGGGCCAGGAGAGCACCAGAGTTCTCTTTCGTGAAAACATTTTCAAACAGCCAAAGACTTCGGCTGATGGTGCGGAAACCATCTTCCAGAAGCTCCATCAGGCTGCCTCCGGTGAAAAGGATGAGAACACCGTCATAGGCAAGGCAGCTGAGGTTCAGATAAGTGAAGCTGGCAGGAAGCTTTTAGAGGACGACCTGGATCCGCTGAAGAAGATGTGCCAGACAGACTTCATGACCGAAGGAGAAAAAAAGCTTCAAGAACTCAAGGACACCATTTCTGCCCGCGAGGATTACAAGAAACAGGCCGAAAAGCTCCAGGGACGCATTGACACGGACACCAGCCTCACCTTTGAGGAAAAGGCCCGCATGCAGGAAGAGGCTGACGCCCTCAAGGAAAAGGGCATGAGCCCCGATGACAAGATGCACGAGCTTTACGGCAAGAAGCATGCCCTGGAAGAAAAGATGGAATCTAGTGAGTATATGGGCGAAGATGTACTGCTGCTCCAAAAGCAAATTGCTTTAATTGCGAACAAGATCGCCAAAGCAGAAAATGACATTGAAAAAGAAGGTGCCCTGAAGGAACTCTATACCCAAGAAATCATCAAGGAACGGGGAGACATTGCCTTTGCCAAGAGCCGGGCCAAGGATTTGAACGCTGCTCTGGACATGAGAAGCAGCGAGCTTTCCATGGCAGTCCGTACGGAAGAGCAGGTGGCAGAGCAGGGCGTAAGGAACGTCACCCACCAGCCCCGGCCCGAAAACGTAGTGCAGAAGGCCATCGAGGAAGGCAAGGAACGGACTGAGAAGGGCGAAAGCATTGCTCCCGACAAGACCATGACCGCTGCCCTGGACGTACAGACGGAAATGCAGACCACCTCCGCCACGCAAAATGCAGACGACACCAACGAGGAACTGGAACTGGAAAAGAAGCTTAAGGCCATGTCCCTGGAAGATCTGCTGGAGCGGTAAATTTCAGATTTGCAACATAGCAGCAAACGGCCGTACTCATGCGGCCGTTTTCCATCCCCCCCAAAAGCGGGAGCGAATCACTTTCTCCTGGCATTTTCTTTCTCAGTAGTGACCACGACAACTGTATCATCGTCATCAATTTCCGCACCACATCGCGGGCAGCAAGCATATTCGGTACCATCTGGCAGCTGGCGCCTGCCCTGGCACTTCGTGCAAAAATCAGTATTGCACCGCTTGCAATGCAGTATCTCACCAAAATCTCTTCTGCCGCACCGAGGACAGCCATCGTAGTATTTAGCCATTTTTACTCCTCCTCCAGACTACACTGAAAGACCCTTGCATTTCGCAGCCATGTTGATTGGTTCACGGACTTCCTCCATCGCCTCCAATGTCAGGATCATCTGTCCCAGCAGAGCGTATTCTGCCATTTTCTCATCAGTCACATGCACAAATTCAGGCAGGTACTCCTCGGGCAAATAATCTGCCACCAGCTGTTTTTTCAGCCTGTCCATGTCAGCCAGCATTTCGCTTCTGACTATGACAACTTCCGGGTCCAGTACGGCAATGCCAGCACGAATAGCTATGGAGATATACTTGGCTATCTTATCCAGGTCTGAGGTACACTGGTGCTCACGCCACTCACTGGGTTCCATGGCCGTATAAAGCAGATACTTTATCTCTCCTGCGATGTTGTGGCTGCCACGTACCAACTGACCGTTGACGATGCTGGCCTGGCCGCACATGGTGTAGCCACGGGGATGTGAGATGAATAAGATGTTTTGATACCTGTCCTGCTGGGCATAGTGGCCCAGAGCTGCCGCGTTGACATTATTGGTGATGACTACGGGAACGCCGTACTTTTCTTCCAGCAAGGCCTGAAGATTCAGTTTGGGGTCAATCATGGTCTCATCCAAATCCAGGCACCCGTTCCTGGGCACTCCCGGCACGGCAATGCCCACTGCATCAAAATTTCTGCAACGGCAGCCGACCGTGTCCATAATGTCCTGCAAATCCTCAGCTACACGGAGCCGCCCCTTTATGACCATCTCATTGCTTACAGGCACGCCTTTTTGATAAATACGATAGGCAATACGTGTATGGCCCTTGAAGGGCATGACTACCACAGACAGAACGCTCTCCTTGCTCTCTATTTCTCCCAAGGCTTTGGCCACAGCCTGCTCCTCTGTAGTATGCTGCTGATTCTCTCTTTCTGACTTAATCAGTTGGAGGACAGCGGCTGCATCGTAGCTTGCGAAGGCCTTAGGCGGTATCTTCAGCACCAAACGGTCTTGGAAGACCTGACACGCTTCCTTATAGTGATACGCTATCTGCGGAGCCAAGAGAATTACCTGACAATCAAAGCCAGCCTGATATAGCTCACGAAAAGGAACCGCACTAAACTCGTAGTCCAGAGACAAGAGTTCTGCCGCCTCGCTCAGCTTATCACGGAAAAAGCCTGTAGTCATGCCACTGGTGCAGCATAAGAGGATTCGCAGCTTCTGTCTATTCTCCAGCCCCAACAGGGTATCCAGCATCTCTGTAAAGAGTTCCTGGGCATGGGCCAGATATTTGAGCTCGAAATGGAGATAGAATTTGTTCTCCCCATCAGCCAGATTAGTCACTGACAACTCTACGACTGCTGTATCCAGGTCATGGACTTCGACTATTCCTACAGCATAAGGAGTTCTAAGCTCTATTTTGCAATCCTCTGCTATAAGGTTTGCTTTGTCTTTGGCCTGTTCCAGCAACCAGGCTTTGTAATTGTCCCACAGTTCCTGCTGTTCTTCCCGCATATGCAACACTCCTGACTTTGCAGTGTATCCTGACACTTAATATTACTTCGACAAAAAGGCCGACTAGCCCTGCCTGCTAGTCAGCCCAAAATCAATACGCACCATGCCTCAAATCAATCCCAGCCGCTGGAACGCATGGGCCAGGCCATCATCGGCCACAGCATCCGTCACGAAATCCGCTTTGGCCTTGATTTCCTCGCCACCATTGCCCATGGCCACGCCCACGGCACAGTATTCAAACATAGGAATGTCTATCTTGGCATCACCAAAGGCAATGGTGTCCTCAATCCTGCCACCGATATGCTTCAACAGTTCATCAATGGCATGAGCCTTGGTAATGCCCCTCACCCCCAGGTCACCAAACAAGGCCGTTTCCCCAACACCACCCCAGGTACCTGTCTGGAGGTCCGGAAAGGCTTCCTTGGCTGCCAGGAAGTCATCGTAGCTTTCCAGGATGAAGCTGACCTTGTTCAAATCGTCCCGATAAAGCTCCCCGCCAAAAATCATCTCCGGGAAGGCCTTCCGAACAGTCATCTTCGCAGCATCATCCTGTCCCTTGCGCGCCGAGTATTCCTGCATGACAGGCTCGCCTCTGGTCTCAAAGTTCTCACTGGCAAAGAGGCCATTGTTGCTTTCCAAATAAAATTCCAGCTTGCGTTCATGGAGCCAATCCACGATGCGGCGGCTCTGTTCCGCCGTAAGTAGCTGATGCATGACCACCTGACCATTATCTTCCACATAGCTGCCGTTGCCACCAATCATGCCGTCCAGGCCTATATCCCATATCTCCTGATAGACTTCTGCCCGGCTGCGGCCTGTGCTGATATATACCTTGTGTCCATTGGCTCTGGCCTTGCGGATAGCTTCTACTGCCGAGGAAGGCAAAAGGTTATCATAATCCACCAACGTACCATCCACATCAATGAAAACAATCTTGCTCATGACATCAACTCCAATTTATGTACGCAAACCGCCATAGGGGCCTGTACTGCCACCAAATTCTCACTCAGCCGCTTCTTTAGCCGCGATGGACGCCATCAAACCTGCAAGATTGACTATTAGCCAGCATATGCTGTCTGACCTCTTCCAATCTATCGCCTAGCACCCCATGGCTATTTGAGTTATAATTATACCAAAAGCTCACGGGAAAGAAATTTGTCAGAAAGGATGCCAATATATGACTTTAGAAAATACCTAAAATCCCGCCGAAAACTTAACCTACGATTCCAAAACCTAGTATTTACAAGGGTTCACGGCATTTCAAGCACGATTTTAGAGCCTCGTAGGGTAAGTTTTATAACCCTACCGAAAAAACGCCGTGAACCCTTGATATTACTGAGTTCTTGGCGTAGGGTAAAAAATCTCCGGGATTTTAGGAAAATAAGCTAGGAATCAATGACGCTTTGGAACTCGCTCATGAGGAAGAACGTCTGACTAAAAAACGTGCTCCTGAGTTGTTCGACAAAAACATCCTTGATTCCTTCGAAGTAGGCACCTTTGCTGGCCTAAAAGATATACACTCCTATTTATTCCAAGACGTATATTCCTTTGCAGGAAAGATACGCACAGTTAATATTGCCAAGGGACATTTTCGTTTTGCCCCGGTGCTATATCTTAAAGAAGCCTTGAATAGTATTGATAAAATGCCTCAAGATACCTACGAACACATCATCGAGAAGTACGTGGAGATGAATGTTGCCCATCCCTTCCGCGAGGGAAATGGTCGCAGTACACGCATCTGGCTGGACGCCATTATGAAGAAAGAACTGGGCAAAGTTGTTGATTGGAGCAAAATAGATAAGGAAGACTACCTCTTAGCTATGGAACGCAGCCCAGTTCGCAACAAAGAAATAATGTTGCTCCTAAAAGAAGCATTGACCAATCAGATTGATGACCGACAGGTATACATGAAGGGGATTGACGCCTCCTATGGCTATGAAGGGTACAGTACCTTCAAGACCAATTATTTATGAAGCATAGATCGCCCCACTACTGGCAGTAAGATGCGAAACTGGAGGGTTCATTTTGAAAATAGCCATTGCAATCGACTCATTCAAAGGAAGCCTGACTTCCCTTGAGGCCGGAGAAGCCGTACGTTCCGGCGTTCTCAGGGTCTATCCTGATGCCGATATAAAAGTCCTGCCTCTTGCTGATGGCGGTGAGGGAACTGTTGAAGCCCTTACCCTTGGCATGGGCGGGCAGTTCCAAACCACGGAAGTAACAGGCCCTCTGGGGCAAAAAGTGCTGGCTAGGTACGGCATTTTGCCGGATGGAAGAACTGCCATCGTGGAAATGGCTACCGCTGCTGGATTAACCCTGGTGCCGGAGGAACAGCGAAATCCCCTCTGCACTACCACCTATGGCGTAGGCGAGATTTTGGTGGATGCCATCCGCAAAGGGTGCCGCCATTTCATCATCGGCATTGGCGGCAGTGCCACCAACGATGGAGGCCTGGGCATGCTCCAGGCCCTGGGCTGCCAGATGCTGGACGAAAAAGGCAAACCAGTCCCCCATAATGCCACAGGGCTGGAAAAACTGGCTACGATCGATGATTCCGATGTGCTGCCCGAACTGAAGGAATGTACCTTCCGCATCGCCTGCGATGTCAGCAACCCTCTTTGCGGACCAGAAGGATGCAGTGCCGTATTCGCTCCCCAAAAAGGTGCTGCCCCGAACATGATTCCCGTCATGGATAGCTGGCTGAAACGCTATGCAAAGCTGGCCAAGGCCAAATATCCCTATGCCAATCCCAATGCTCCCGGAGCAGGAGCAGCCGGAGGCCTGGGCTTTGCCTTCCTCACTTTTACCAAGGCAGCCTTGGAAGCCGGCATCAGCATTGTCATGACGGAAACCAAGCTGGAAGAGCATATCACCACGGCTGACCTCGTCATCACCGGCGAAGGCCGCCTTGACGGACAAACCATCATGGGCAAAGCCCCCATAGGCGTCGCCCGGCTCGCCAAAAAACACGCCAAGCCGGTCATCGCTTTTTCCGGCTGTGTCACGCCTGACGCTAGACTGTGCAATGAACACGGCATAGATGCCTTCTTCCCCATCCTGCGGCAGATCACCACAGTGCCGCAGGCCATGGAGATAGCGAACGCACAGCAAAACATGATAGATACAGTGGAGCAGGTTTTCCGGCTCCTGAAAGCCAGTTCCATATCTATAGGCTTTCGTTAAGCTCTCCTCAATACAATACGCACCAAAAAGTGGCCGTACTGCTCATGCGGCCGCTTTTTGGTGCGTAGATTCGTTCATCTCAAAAATATATGCTCATCTTCCCTTGCCGGAAGATTTGCCGGAGCGGCAAATACTTACACTCCCAAGCTATCCACCCAGGTCTTCAAAGCCTCAACAGTGAGATTGCCGTTCAGAAGCTTTCCTTCCTGCACCGTTGCTCCCGGGCAGCTGCCCTGAAGGCCTGCCACGCTTTTGCCGAAGCCGCTGCCGCCGGAAGTGGCAAAGAGGATGATTTTCTTGCCTGACATGTCATATCCTTCCAAAAAGCTGTTGATGATGTGGGGAGCCACATACCACCAGATGGGGAAGCCCAGGAAAATCACATCATAAGCGGACATATTCTCCACTTTGCCTGCCACCGCCGGACGTGAGGAAGCATCTCGCATCTCCACGCTGCTGCGGGAACCCTTGTCCTGCCAGTTCAGGTCCGCACTGGTATAAGGTGTTTCCGGCTTGATTTCAAAAAGGTCTGCCCCTGCGGCCTCAGCCAGCTTGCTGGCTACCTTGGCAGTCACGCCACTGGCGGAAAAATATGCTACTAATGCCTTGCTCATATTGGATTCGTCTCCCTTCATCACTTAACACCTTCGGCAATCTGTTCAGCAGTCAGGTGATGCTCCTGAGCCAATTTGCCGTAATCTTAGTAATCACTGTTAGTCTATACCTTTGAGTGGACTTCAAGTCAATACTTTTTCCCTTCCCCAAAAAGCCCTTGACTTTGAGTAGGCTCCAAATGCTACACTAAGACCATGATATGAGTCCCCCTACAGCGAGGTGAGATTATGACCATCAAAGAAGTAAGTGAGAAATACGATGTATCCGCAGACACCATCCGCTATTACGAACGGATTGGCCTTATCCCCCACGTCCCCCGCAAAGCAAACGGCATCCGTGAATTTGACGAGGCATCCTGCGGCTGGGTGGAATTCATCAAGTGCATGCGTGGTGCCGGAGTGCAAGTGGAA
>JAGBLH010000035.1 GCA_017635515.1 Selenomonas sp. | reverse complement strand
CATCCAGCGACTCTATGTACCTGATTCCGGTCGCGTGATGGTGGACGGGGTGGATATCGCCCAGGTGGAGACGGCCTGGCTGCGCCGCCAGATTGGCATCGTGCTGCAGGAGAATTTCCTCTTTGCAGGCACCATCAAGGAGAATATCGCCATCGCCATGCCTAATGCCACGGAGGAAGAAATCATGCGGGCATCCAAGCTCTCCGGGGCGGATGATTTCATTCAGGAGATGCCCCAGGGCTACGATACCTTCGTTGGCGAGCGTGGCAGCCTGCTCTCAGGGGGACAGCGCCAGAGGGTGAGCATCGCCAGGGCCTTGCTCCTTGACCCCAAGATCCTGATATTCGATGAGGCTACTTCGGCCCTGGATACTGAGTCCGAGGCCAAGATCCTTGAGAATATCGAGGAGATTGCCAAGGGCAGAACTTTGCTCATGATTGCCCACAGGCTGTCCACCGTCAAGAATTGCGATGCTATCATCGCCATGGATCATGGCCGCATCATGGAGATTGGCACCCATGATCAGCTCATGGCCAAGAAGGGGTATTACTACCATTTGTACGCTAGTCAGGAGTAAGATATGAATATACTTTTTTTGCATCCGAATTTCCCGGGGCAGTTCCTGCAGCTGTCAAGATATCTCGGAGCTACGGGACGCCATAAGGTGATGTTCCTGTCCAAGGATCAGAACGGCTCCAAGCTGCCCGGTGTCCAGGTGGGCGTGTATCCCAAGCCTCGGGAAGCTACCAAGGGCATTCACCACTATCTTAAATTGTGCGAGGAAGCTGTGATGGAGGGCCAGGCGGTCATCAAGGGAATCCATGCCCTGAAGCAGCAGATTAATTTCACCCCTGATGTGGTGGTGGGACATACGGGCTGGGGCTCTACCCTCTTTGTGAAGGATATCCTGCCCAAGGTGCCCCTTATCGGCTATTTTGAGTGGTATTACAACGCCTATGGCGGGGATACCTGCTACTGGCCTGATGAGACCCAGTCCATTGATGATATGTGCCGCATCCGCACCATCAATACCCATCACCTGCTGAATTTACAGGCCTGCGATGTGCGCTATACTCCCACCCAGTGGCAGAAGGCCCAGTTCCCCAAGATGTATCAGGAGGGCATGAAGGTCATCCATGAAGGGGTGGAGACGGATTATATCAAGCCGCAGCCGGGCAGAAAGTTCATCCTGCCAGAGCAGAAACTGGACCTTTCGGACTGTGAGGAACTGGTGACCTATGTGTCCCGTGGCTTCGAGCAATATCGGGGCTTCCCCCAGTTTATGGACACCATTCGCTTGCTGCTGCAGCGTCGGCCTAATTGCCATGTGGTCATCTGCGGTATGGACAGGGCCTGCTATGGCCCCCAGTATGCAAAGGACAAGACCTGGAAGCAAATGGAGGAGGAGAAGGGCGGCTATGACAAGAGCCGGGTTCACTTCGTGGGTCACCTGAAACGGGAGGAGTACCTGATGCTCTTGCAGGCATCTACGGTGCATGTGTACCTGACCCGTCCCTTTATTCTTTCCTGGTCCTGCCTGGAAGCCATGGGAGCAGGATGCTGCTTGGTGGGCTCCGCTACTCCTCCCGTACAGGAAGTGGTGGAAGACGGCGTGAATGGTCTTCTGGCCAATTTCCGCCGCCCTGAGCATATTGTCATGCGCATCGAGGAGGCTTTGGATGACCCGGATTTGCGGGCACGCCTTGGCAAAGCTGCCCGTGAGACGGTGCTGGAGAAGTACGAACTGAAGGACTGCATGAGGGCGCAGCTCAATATGATTTACGGAGCGATGAAATAAATGATAAATATAGCGGCACAGATACCACCACGCTCGAAGCGGGTGGTAGAACTGGGCTGTCTGCGTGAAAAGGCCGGGGAGGCCTTTTTGCGTATACAGCCAAAGGCAGAATACTGGGGCATAACCGATGACTTGGAAGAAATGAAGGAAGCGAGGAAATTTTTGACGCATGCGGTCTATGCCCTGCCAGAAGAGGTGGATTTCGAGAAGCTGGGTATTTATGAGGCCGATGCCATCATCATTAGAGGTTCATATTTCCGGGGGATGACGCCAGAGAGACTGAAAAAATGGGCAGAGGCTCTGTCAGAGAATGGACAGTTGATTTTTGATATACCGAATCCAGCCTATATTCGCAGTTATCTGGATCTGATGGCTGGTGGGCAGGGGGGCGGAAATATACATGGCCTCAGCGCCATTGCTGCCAGAAAGCTTATTGCGGATGCGGGACTGTATATGCTTTCTGCTAAGGCCAGCTATGATTGGAAGCGTGATGGCAAACTGCGTAAGAGCCGGGAGAATGCAAGTTTGATGGATGGCTTGCGTTCTATGCTGAGCAGTCTGGGTTACCGTATTGCCAAGGAAAACGACCCCTGGCTGCAGAGCTTTTTCTTCAAGGTGGGGAAAAAGCCAGTGGCAGAAGAGGAGCGCATTCTCATTCAGACCCTGGTAGGAGAGGGCATCGTCACGGCTGCCAAGCGGGTCTATGAGCCTCAGGACTTCATGGCTGCAGAATCTGGGGTGACATGCATGGCCATTGACATACGCCGAAAGCATGAAGAATTTATCCCTTCAGGGAAAGCAAACATCAAGGTGCTGATTCGTCAGAGATTGAGCTATACCAGCATCGAGAATGCCATGGAAACGATAGGAGCCCTGAGAAAAGCTGGCTATCTGCTGTCGGCTGAGATAGACGACAATCCCGCGTTTTTTACCAATGAGCAGAATGTGGACGCTAGGGCCATTACTTATATTGGCACTCACTGCCTGCAGACTTCAACGGAACCATTGGCGGATATTCTGAGGCAGCAAAATCCTCATGTGGCTGTGTTCCCAAATCAGCTGAGGGAACTGCCAGAGAAGCGCAATTACCTGCTTGAGCGCTTGCAGAAATTGAAGGAGGGGGAGGACTACGTGACCTTCTTCTTCGGTGCTCTGAACAGGACCCATGAGTGGCAGGAGGTCATGCCTGTCCTCCGGGAAGCTATAGAGAAATATGGCAGCAAGCTTCGCTTCAAAGTGCTCTCTGATCTGGGCTTTTATGAAACTCTGCCCACGGAATACAAAGAATTTATCGGTAGCAGGGATATGTTCGATGGCCAGTTCGTGCCCTATCATATGTACACTGAGGCCTTGCATAGCTCGGATATCTCCTTCCTGCCCTTGAGGGATAATGATTTTAATCGTACCAAGTCGGATTTGAAGTTCATCGAGTCTGCAGGTCATGGGGCGGTGGTACTGGCTTCGCCAACGGTGTATGAGGCTACGGTGAGGGACGGCAGGAATGGCTTCCTTTACAGGGACACCAGGGAATTCAAGGAGTATCTGACCCTGCTGATCGAAAACAGGGAAAGGCGCCTAGAAACAGCGGAGGCGGCTTACCGCTATGTGCAGGAAGAGCGTCTTCTGTCAGGTCACTATTTGGAGAGGGTGGCCTGGTATCGGGAGATGGCAGCAAGGCGCGAGGAACTTGACCGGGAAATGATGAAGCGCCTTGCTGATTGGCAGCAACAGGAGGGTAGCAGATGACGGAGGAACAGAAAAAGGTCTATGAGGGTCTTATGAGTTTCTACGAAACTCATAAGCAGGGAAAATTTGTGCCTGCCGAGCTGTTAGAGCATATGGAGCCTATCTTTGAGGCTTTGGGATTGAGAAAAGATACGGTACCTGGTGACAGGCAGCATATCCTAGTAGCCAGGGACGATGCAACAGGGGATTTTGTGCTTTTTTCTCCCTTTATGAGGGAGTTGCGGCGTATTTATCCCAAGGCTCATATTACCCTTTATGCTTCTGAACGAAATGAAGAAATGGCCAGATGCTGTCCTTATATAGATAATCTCATCGTCAAGGATTTGGAAACGGAGTCATCTGAGATTTGGGAAGTTTATCCCTTTCTGGTGAGGCAGGCAGTGGAGCATTTTCTGCCCTACCACTTTGATTTGGGATTTGCCGGGCGGTTGGGTATAAGACCGGCCAGTATCCTTACTATGTATATGGGGGGAGTGCGGCGCAGGATTTCCTATACCCAGATTCGGTCAGATGACCAAGGCCAGAAGATAGATTGGGGCTGGAATGCTTTGCTGACCATTCCCGTGCCTCTTATGCCTATTATGCAGAGCGATGTGGATCGGGATCTTTACCTGCTGGAATATCTTTTGCAATTACCCGTAGTGGATCGTCACCTGGAGCTTTGGACACTGGCTTCTGACAGGGCAGCGGCAGAGCAGGCGTTGGCACCTTTCCTGGCTAAAAAACAGGTGAAGCGGCTTTATACGGTTATGCCCTGCACCAGTCAGAAATTCCGCGAGTGGCCGGTGGAGCGTTTTATAGAAATGCTGAAGGTTATCATGAAGCGGGAGAAGGATGTGGGGCTGGTGCTTATGGGCAGCAGAGGAGATGCTACCCGCACGGAGGCGATAGCAAAGGTGTTCCCTGGCAGGGCCATATCTTTGGCAGGAAAACTTCCTTTCCGGGTGTCTGCCGAAGTGGTGGGCCTTACGGAGAAATATATTGGGGATGATACGGCTTTGATGCATATTGCTGCTGCCAAGCATGTGCCGGTGCTGACTACTTTCCCCTATCCTGCGGAGCTGACCCTGCAGTTCTTGAGCGTGCCCATCAGGTTCCAGCCCTATCGTGTGCCCGCAGTGATCGTGTTGCCTGCCAAGGCTGCTGGGCCTAGGTGCAGGATTCGTCCTGGTACGGGCTGTGCAGAGGATGAACCCCACTGCATACTGAACATTACCGTGGAGAAGATGCTGGAAGGCTATAAGTATCTTAACAAGTGCATCGAAGAAAGGCGCATGGCAGCGATGGTTCTGAAATAAGGAGTGGTCAAGATGCGGTCAAGGAAAACAATCTTGCTGGCAGTGTTTCTGCTATTGGCTGTCTGCACGGCAGCCTTTGCCTACGGCAGGGAGCGCACCCCTGAGTATGCCCTGGGCGAGATTGCAGCGGGCATTGAGGCGAGGGACTACGAGAAGGTGACCCGCTATGCTGATCTGCAATCTATAGTCACGGGCAGCTACGATGAGAGCGCTACCATCCTCTGCCGTGATATCGAAAAGCTCAGTCGCATGTATCCACAGGACTGGTTCTTCCGCCATGATACGGCTTTCATGACCAAGTACATGGCAAATAGGCGGGAGGATGATCTCAAGCTGATCTTGGACACCATGAAGTTTTATCTGACCGGCAATACGCCTATCACCAAGCAGGAGGGCGAGGCCCGCTGGATTGCTGACGAGACAGCCAAGTTCCTGCAGGAGTACGATGCCGAGGTGGTGAAGGTGGAGACAGAGGGCGAAACTGCCATCGCTACCATTGCCATCAAGGGACATGACAGCGACTATGGCCGCCTGGCTCCCAAGTTGACCCTCAAGGTCACATTGGAGGAGCAGAAGGACGGACGCTGGAAGGCAGTCAGGGTCAGCAATGTGAAGGATCTGTTCTATCCCGTGGTGGATGGGATAGAAAACTATTGGACATTGCAGGGTTGGCAGTGATAAAAGGTTTTAAGATATGGAAAAAGATATAAAAAATCCAAAGATAAGCATTATTATTCCTGTATATAATGTGGAAAGATATTTATCGGAATGTCTTGAGAGCATTTTGAATCAATCATTTAATGACTATGAAATCTTATTGGTAGATGATGCATCGACGGATCACAGCAGAGATATTTGTCTTAGCTATGCACAAAAAGATACGAGAATAAGGATATTATATAATGAAAAAAATCTTGGCCTTTCGTTGACGAGAAATCACGGAATGAATGAAGCAAAGGGGGAATATATCGCTTTTATTGATTCCGATGATCTGGTAGCAACTAATTACTTAATGACCCTTTGGACAGAGGCTGAGAGGCAGCAAGCAGATGTTGTTACCATGGGGTATGTTGATTATAGGGAAAAGCCTGATAGCGGGGAATATTATGATTCAAGGCAAATTAACATCGTGAAGAGTGTTGGAGTCTTTACAAGTGACAGGAAAAAAAGAATAGAAACAATGTGCAATTGGCAGCTTATTTTAGTTGCTTGGGGAAAGCTTTATCGGAGGGGCTTCCTGATTCAGCACAAATTTCATTTTGAGAACATCTTGTCTGAAGATATCCTTTTTAATTTTGCGGTTTTGTATGCAGCTGACAAATATGTGTTCATACCGGATAATCTGTATTATTATCGTAAGACAGGGAATTCAATAACTCGAGGCGGCAATGCAAATAAATTAAAAAAAGCATTGCAATCGGTTATCATGATGCACGGACTAGTAAATATTTATCTGAAAGATATGCCTGTGATTAACTCGGATAAAAAAATGGTAAGAAATATACACGATTTCTTTACGGAAGCTCTCTGCAATTACTTGTTCCTAAATATAGCCGACGGGTTGCCGGAAGAAGATGCTGTAGAAGTGTCGGAAGAAGTTTTTAATGAATATATGCCTGAATGTGCGGAGTTTATAGGTTATATGTTTAGAAAAGTGTTTGTGTCGGGTGGATATAAGGCTGGTAGCTAGTCTGTCGTGGGTGGCGGTGATTTTGGCAAACTTCCCTAAAAATGGTACAATAAACAAGTTTACAAATTGACAATAAGGATGTGCTATTATGCCAATCAAGATACCCAATAATCTCCCTGCCACCCATGTGCTGGAGGGGGAAAACATCTTCGTCATGGACGCTGACCGGGCCTACAGCCAGGACATTCGTCCGCTGAAGATACTCATACTGAACCTCATGCCCATCAAGTCGGTGACGGAAACGCAGCTCTTGCGGCTCCTGGGCAATACGCCCTTGCAGGTGGAAGTGGATTTCATCTACACGGAGTCCTATGTGCCCTCCCATACATCCCAGGACTACCTCACGGAGTTCTACGGCACCTTTGCGGAGGTGCGCCATCGGAAGTACGATGGCTTCATCATCACCGGGGCGCCGGTGGAGAATATGGAATTCGAAGAAGTGGCCTACTGGGATGAGGTGGCGGAGATCATGGAGTGGAGCAAGACCCACGCCTACTCTACCTTCCATATCTGCTGGGGTGCCCAGGCGGGGCTGTACTACCACTACGGCATCAAGAAGCATCAGGTGGGGGAGAAGATCTTCGGGGTCTTCAGGCACCACCGCTGCGTGGAGAATGAAAGGCTGCTGCGGGGCTTTGACGATGAATTCTTCGTGCCCCACTCCCGCCATACGGAGAACCGCAAGGCAGAGATCGAGCAGGTGCCGGAGCTGACCATCATGGCAGAGGCCGAGGGCAAGGCCGGCCCCTACATCATCGCCAATCTGGAGAAGCGGCAGTTCTTCATCACGGGCCATGCAGAGTACGACCCCCTGACCCTGAAGGCAGAGTATGACCGCGACCTCAAGGCAGGCATGAATCCCCATGTGCCCAGCAACTACTATCCCGATGACGACCCCACGAAGCCGCCCATCGTCCGCTGGCGCAGCGTGGCGCACCTGCTCTTCGCCAACTGGCTGAACTACTACGTCTATCAGGAGACTACTTATGAGCTGGATGAGCTGAACAAGAGCAGGGAAGATTAGTTACCAGGTACCACTGAATTTAACAAAATACCCCGGGGCGGTGTGCTTGCGATGTTGACATACCGCCCCTATTTGCTACAATAAAATAAAGGCAGAAAATTCACATGGAATGGGGTGAATGTATGAAGCAGCATTATGTCATGCCTGTGGGGGTAGATGATTTTCGGCGGGTGCGGGAAGAGTATTATTATGTGGACAAGACGGACTTCATCAGGCAGCTCATAGACGGCCATGCCCAGACCACGCTCATTACCCGTCCCCGGCGCTTTGGCAAGACATTATCCCTGAGCATGCTGTACTATTTCTTCAGCAATAAGGATGCGGAGGCCAACCGTGTCCTGTTCGAGGGCAGCAACATCGAAAAAGCCGGGGAGCGGTATATGGCAGAGCAAGGCTCTCGGCCGGTGGTGTTCCTGAGCTTCAAGGATATCAAGGAACGAAATTTTGACGGAATGTTGTCAGGCTTTGCGGAGCTTAGCAAGCGGGTCTATTATGGTTTTCGCTATCTGCTGGAGGAAGATATACTGACGGCTGGCGAGAGTGAAGTCTTTCAGGCTATTTTGGACTTGAAAGCCCGACCCTCAGATTTGCAGTATTCACTCAGCAACCTGACTGATTATTTGAAACGCTGTCACCAAAGAAATGTTTTGGTGCTGATAGACGAGTATGATGCACCTATCCAGTATGCCTGGGATTATGGCTACTATCAGGAGGCAATTGTCTTTATGCGCAATTACCTGAGTTCAGTGCTGAAGTCCAATCCAAGTCTGGACTTTGCGGTGATTACTGGGGTCTTGAGAATTGCCAAGGAAAGTATCTTCAGCTCCCTGAACAATCTTGAAGTGGCCAGCGTGGCTTCTGGCAGTTATGCGGAGCATATGGGCTTCACCTATGGGGAAATTGAGCGAATGGCGGCGGATTTCAAGGCTGTGGACAAATTGCAGGAAATCAAGGAATGGTATGATGGCTACAATTTCGGAGGACAGGAAATCTACAATCCTTGGTCAACTGTCAATTATTTTCGTCATGATTGCACTCCTGCGGCTTATTGGGTCAATACTTCAGGGAATGCTATCTTGGGGCATTTGCTGAAAGAGGCAAAGCTGGAGCAGGTGCGTGACCTTTATGCTCTGCTTGAGGGAGGAACCGTAAGGGCCCAGCTGGTGGAAGGAGCTATTTACGATGATATCTACAAGAGCAGCCGCGCCCTGTATTCCATGCTACTCAATACGGGGTATCTCACTATAGCCGAAAAGACAAAGTCCTATGCTGGTGCCCGCACAGCCATGCGCATCCCCAATCTGGAAATCCGGCTGCTGTTCCAGGAGGAGATCATGAACCGGCTGTCGGAAGCAGGTTCTGATGAAAGCCTCCTGGTGAGCATCACGGAAGCCTTGCTGGAGGGAAGGGCGGCAGATTTTGCCAGTTCGCTCACGAAGTTCCTGCGTTTCGCGGTGAGCTTTTACGACACGGCCAATAAGGAGAGTTTCTATCACGGCCTGATGCTGGGCCTCCTGGCTGCTCTGGTGCCCGTCTTCGAGGTGGTATCCAACCGGGAGTCGGGTTACGGAAGGTTCGATATTGCTGTATTCCCAAAAGAAGAGGAAGCAGCAGGAGCTCTGCTGGAGTTCAAGGTGGCGGAAAAGGAAGAGGAACTGCCAGAGAGGGCCAAGGAAGCGTTGGCGCAAATCATGGCCAACAAGTATGCCTCGGAATTTGAACAGCGCGGCGTGAAAGAGGTTTGGCAGTACGGCATCGCCTTCTGCGGGAAGAGGTGCCAGATAGAGGCGGCAGATGCACAGGGAATGAGGTGAGCGTATGAAGCAGCATTATGTCATGCCTGTGGGGGTAGATGATTTCCGGCGGGTG